>NZ_JBIALK010000023.1:0-165662 GCF_042873275.1 Kitasatospora sp. NPDC004745
ACCACCCCCCCTTACCCCGTACACACTGCTGGACGGGGGGGGGGGGGCCCCCCGCCGCCGCCCCCCGCCGGGGCGGCGGGGGGGCCGGCCCCCCCCCCGGGGGGGGGGGGGGCCCCCCCGCGCCCCCCCCCCCACCACCCGCCTCCGGATCACCGGACCACGGGATCACCGGATCTGCAGGTCACACGATCAGCAGGTCGTCACCCCTCGATCCGGTGCTGGGTCCAGAAGGAGGTCAGGTCGACGGTCGTGGCGGCCTGCGCGGCGGCCTTGAACTCGGCCGTCGTGGAGACCCCGTACCAGTGCGACTGCGCGTAGCCCTTCAGCAGCCCGGCCATCGCGGTGTCCCCGATGGCGCGGCGCAGGTCGTGCAGGGCGCACTTGCCGTAGCCGTACACCACCGTGGAGTAGCGCGAGGAGTTGGCGTCCCAGTAGGCCATCGAGTTGGTGATCTTCTCGGCCGACGAGGCCCAGGAGACGCTGTTCCAGCACCCGGAGCCGGTCTTGCCGAGCGCGAGGTCGGTGGCGTAGTCGGTGAACGCCTCGTCCAGCCAGGGGCTGTTGTACTCGTCGTCGCCCACGATGCCGTAGAACCACTGGTGGCCGATCTCGTGGGTGAGCGCGGTGGTGCTGACCAGGTCGAGGACGAAGCCGGGGTACTCCATGCCCCCGAACCAGAAGTTGTTGTCGATCACGGCGTCCAACTCGCCGTACGGGTAGGCGCCGAAGCGCTGGGCGTGCGCGTCGACCGCCGAGGTGGCGGTGGAGAGCATCGACTGCGCGTCGGAGGAGCTGATCCCCGCCACCGAGTAGATGTTGACCTTCACCCCGGCCGACGAGGTGCCGGATATCCGGGTGAACGGCCCGGCGCCCCAGGCGAAGTCGCGCACCTTGCTCGCGGTCGCCTTGGTGACGGTCCGCCCGGAGCTGCCGGGGGTGTCCACCGAGGTGCCGGTGGCGGGCACCAGCAGGCTCGACGGGTGGTCGAGCGTGACGGTGAAGTCGGAGGCCAGCGAGTAGAAGGCCTCGCCGTTGTTGGTGTACGGGTCGAGGTGCCAGCCGGCCGCGTCCCGGACGGCCAGCACCGGCAGCGCGTTGCCCAGGAAGTTGAAGGCACCGTCGCGGCCGAAGCGGTCCGCGCCGCTGGGCACGGTGATGCCCAGGTCGAAGCCGACCGTGCCGCTCTGGCCCTGGGCGAGCGGGGCCGGCAGGGTGATCTTCAGGGCGGTGCAGTTCACCGACAGCGGGGCGGCCGTGCCGCCGGTCACGTTGCTCACGGTGATCGGGGTGCTCGGGCAGCTGCCGTGCCAGTTGTCCCACAGCCGCAGGTAGACCTCGTTCAGCGGGGCGGCCGAGGCGTTGCTGAAGGAGACGCTCTCGTGCCCGGTCCAGCCGGCGCCGGTGGCGTCACTGGTGAGGTCGACCGTGTAGGCGGGCGCGGCCGGGGTCCGGGTCGGGTCGCCGGGCTGCGGCGGCGTGGTGCCGCCGGAGACGTCGAGGGTGACGTCGTCCAGGACGAAGCTGGTCTGCAGGCTGGAGTCCTCGGCGCCGGTGAAGGCGAGGGTGACGGTCTTTCCCGCGAAGGAGGAGACGTCGACGGTCTTGTGCACGTACCCGCTCTGGGCGTCCAGGTTCGAGTAGGTCGCCAGGGTGGTGGAGCCGAGCTTGACGGTCAGTTTGTCGTAAGCCGTGGTGGTGGTCGTCTCGGCCGTGTCGACGTGCAGCCAGAAGCCGAGCGAGGCGGTGCCGCACCCGGAGGGGAGGGTGACGGACTGGGACAGCGTCTCGGTGTGGGTGGACCCGTACCCGTCGAGCCAGGCGAAGGAACTTCCGGAGTGCGCGGTCTGGCCGCCACCGCTGGTGATCGCGCCGCTCGGCGCCGTCCAGGGCGAAGTCCCGGACTCGAAGCCGCCGTTGGCCACGACCTGGGCGGGCGTGCAGTCCGCGGCACTCGCCACGTTGGGGGTGGCGAGGGCCGTGGTGCCGGCGGCGAGGAACAGGGCGGCGCCGGTGAGGGTGCGCAGGAGTCTTTTCATCGAAACCTCTCGAAGGAGCGAACCGGGAGCAGCAGCGTGACAGCAAAGCCCCTCATTTGAAAGGGGCATGCCAGATCGTGCGTCGCCGATCGATGCCGCGGAGCGGCCGACCCGGGCGGGCCGCGGACGCACGGGCCGCGGGCGTGCGGGACTCGCCCGTACGGGACACCGGCCGGCGGCCGTCGGAAAACCGGTTGCCGCGCCGCCGCCCCGACCGCCACCATCCCGGCATGACCGACCACACCGCCCGCCCGCTGCCCGTGACCGCCGCCGCCCGTCCGGCCCCGGTCCAGCAGCAGCCCGGCCGCCCCCGGAGGCCCGACCGCACGCACGCGTGAGCACCGCCCTGGTCGCGGGCCTGCTCGCCGGGTACGGCGTCGCCGTGCCGGTGGGGGCCGTCGGGGCCTACCTGGTGGCGCTGACCGCCCGGACGACGCTGCGCACCGGCGTCTGCGCCGCGCTCGGCGTGGCGGCGGCGGACGGGATCTACGCCGTACTGGCGGCGTTCGGGGGCGGCGCCCTCGCCCCGCTGGTCGAGCCGGTGGCCCGGCCGCTGCGGGTCGGCTCGGCGCTGGTGCTGCTGGCGCTCGCGGCCCGGACGGCCCGCACCGCCCTGCGCGCCCACCGCGGCCGCTCCGGATCCGCCGCCGACGCTCCCGGGGCACCGCCGGGGCCGGGCCGGGCCTTCCTGACGCTGCTCGGGATCACCCTGATGAACCCGCTCACGGTGCTCTACTTCACCGCCCTGGTGCTGGGCGGCGGCCCGGCCCCGGACGCCGTCGCCCGGACGGTGTTCACCGCCGGGGCCTTCGCGGCCTCGGCCAGCTGGCAGCTGCTGCTGGCCTCCGGCGGCGCCCTGCTGGGCCGGCTGCTGACCGGGGCCCGGGGGCGCCTGTGCACCGCCCTGGGCTCGGCGGCGCTGGTGGCCGCGCTGGCCGCGCAGCTGCTCGCGGCCTCGTGGTGAGCACCGCGCCGACACCGCACCGCATCACCCCGCGTCACCCCAGACCGCCCCGCAGCGCGCCTCACCCGGCCCCCGGGCGAGGCGCCGGGGCCGCCCCCGGACGGCATCCGGCACCACCCCCGGAGGACCCGCGGGCCGTCACGGAGAGACACATCACCCCGAACCGGTGGAAACTTCGCTTGTATCCTGGTGGTGTATCCGCCTGACCTGCCGGACGGACCCCGGGCGCGGCCCGACGTTGTCGGCACCGACGCGGAGGAGTAGTGCGGACATGGTTGAGCAGGACGGCCCCGAGCGGCGGGCACGCCTGAGCCGTCCGCTGGTGCTGGCCGCGGCCGTGGCGCTGGTGGACCGCGAGGGCCTGGCCGCGCTCACCATGCGCCGGCTGGCGGCCGAGCTGGGCGTGGAGTCGATGGCCCTCTACCGGTACACCCCCGGCAAGGAGGCCCTGCTGGACGGCCTGATCGAGGCCTACTTCACCGAGCTCAACGAACGGCTGCGCGCCACCGCCGTCCGCGCGCCCGCCGCCGGGCCCTCCCCCGGCCCCGCCTGGCGGGCCGAACTGCGCCGCATCGCCGGGGCGTTCGCCGCCGTGGCGCACGCGCACCCGGAGATCCTGCCGCTGGTGGCGACCAGGCCGCTGAGCGTTCCGGTGGCCCGGCGGCCCGCGTCGGTGCTGCAGCTCACCGAGCACATCCTCGCGGTGCTCGGGCGGGCCGGCTTCGACGACGCCACCGCGCTGACCGTCTACCGCGCGTTCGTCGCGTGGAACCTGGGCTGCCTGCTGGTGGACAAGCGCCAGGTGGTCGACAACCCGGAGGAGCCGGATCCGGTGCTGCGGCTCGGCCTGCACCGGCTGCCGGCCGCCGAGTACCCGCGGCTACGCGCGCTGGTCCCCCGGTTCGCCGACTTCGACGACGCGGGAGAGCTGCTGAACGGCCTGGACGCCCTCCTGGACGGCCTGCCGGCGGCCCCCCTTGACGCGTTCTACGGCGGCGGCGCATCCTGAGGATACGAGGTACACGTCGGACATATCCGCTCACCAGCACGGCACCGCCGCCACACCGCGATCCGCGATCGCCGAGGCGTGACCGGCGCGGAGCGCCCCCGACGGCGCCCGGAAGAGGTCGCCATGTCCGCTGGACCCTCCACTCCCTCCCGACCCGACATCCTGAGGCTCCGCGTCACCGCCAAGGACGCGGACACCCTGCGCACGCTGCTGCGCGAGACCCGTCCCGACGTCGGCGGCCGTCCGTACGTCGAGGCCGACGGGCGCGTCAGCATCGACGCCTACGTCCCGGACGACCGGGTCGCCGCACTGCAACGCGACGGCGTCTCGGTGACCCGGATCGGCAACGCCAGCGAGGCCGGGCGCGCCGCCCAGGCCGAGGTCGGCGAGGGCGACCGCTTCGCCCCGGCCGACGCCGTCCCGCGCGGCCTGGCCGCCAAGCTCGCCGGCTGACCCGGGAGGACCGTCATGCCGTACCTGAACACCACCGAGGTCGAGTCCGCCCTGGCCAGCCTGGCCACCGCCTACCCCGGCACCACCCAACTGATCACCCTGCCCGAGGACTCCGTCGAGGGCCGCACCGCCCACGCGCTGCACATCGGCGGCCCCGCCCCGATCCCCAAGGCCTGCGTGATGATGATCGGCGGCGTCCACGCCCGCGAGTGGGGCAGCTGCGAGATCCTCGTCCACCTGGCCGCCGACCTGCTGGAGGCCGACCACAACGGCACCGGCCTCGGCTACGGCGCCACCGTCGTCACCGCCGCGGAGGTCCACGACCTGCTCCGGCGGCTGGACCTGGTGCTCTTCCCGCTGGTCAACCCCGACGGCCGGCAGTACAGCCAGAAGGTCGACCCGATGTGGCGCAAGAACCGCAACCCGGCCAACTCCGGCATCAGCCTGGACCCGGACTGCGTGGGCGTCGACCTCAACCGCAACTACGACTTCCTGTTCGACTTCGGCACCGCCTTCGCCCCGACCGCGAACCCGCAGGTGTCGACCGACCCGTGCGACCCGCAGGTCTACCAGGGCCCGAGGCCGTTCTCGGAGCCGGAGACCCGCAACGTCCGCTGGCTGCTGGACCAGTTCCCGCGGACCAGGTGGTTCGTCGACGTGCACAGCTACTCGGAGGACATGCTCTACAACTGGGGCGACGACGACAACCAGTCGGTCGACCCGGCGATGAACTACCGCAACGCGCAGTTCGACGGCCTCCGCGGGCTGCCGAACGACGTCGCGTACGCCGAGTACATCCCCAAGACGGACGAGGACGGCGCCGTCCTGCTCGCCGAACGGTTCTGCCAGGGCGTCAAGGGCGTGCGCGGCCGCACCTACAAGCCGATGAGCGGGTTCCACCTGTACCCGACCAGCGGGACCAGTGACGACTACGTCTACGCCCGCCACTTCGACGATCCCGACCAGGGCAAGGTGCTCGGCTTCACCGTCGAGTGGGGCACCAGCTTCCACCCGCCGTGGGCCGAGATGAGCCGCATCATCCTCGACGTGGACGCGGGACTCGTGGAGTTCTGCCTGGCCACCGCCTGAACCATCGTGCCCGACAGCAGGGTGCCCGCCACGACCGGTCGTGGCGGGCACCCGACGTGTGCGGGCCCGTACTCCTGCGGGCCCGTGCTCCTGCGGGCCCGGCGGGCTCAGGCGGCCCGGTGGAAGAAGAACGGGTCCAGCGAGGGCGGCACCCGGCTGACGCCGTCCAGGTCCAGCAGCTGGTGCGTGGTGAAGTTGGCGTTGCGCTGGTACGTCACGCCGACCGGGAAGTTGGCCCGGTCGGGGGTGTTGTTCCCCGCGAAGATCCCGTAGAAGTCCCGGCCGACGGCGACCATCCGGATGTAGTCGCCCAGGTAGGGCAGGGCGCCGGGCGGGGCCTTCGGCACGTCGCCCGGGGCCTGGTGCAGGACGTGGGCCTCGGCCGTCGCACCGCCGTCGGCGGTGAGTTCCAGCGCCGTCGTCCACTGGTCGTGCGCCAGCTGCTGGTAGACCAGCCCGACCAGCCCGTCCGCGTTGATCGCCAGCGCCGGGTTCTTGGCGTTGACGAGGTCCGCGCGCGCCGGGGCCCAGGTCTGCCCCCGGTCGGTCGAGCGCCGCACGTGCAGGACGTAGTCGGTGGGCACGGTGCCGCCGGTGCCGTCGCACCAGGCGATCCAGACGGTGCCGGAGTCGGTCGGGTCGACGGCGATCGACAGGTCGGCGCCGGTGCGTTCCTGCCCCAGCGTCGCCGCCTTGACGTTGAACCGCACCGTCCGCCCGGCGGCCACCCGCTGGCCGGCGACGCCGTCGTCGGAGTCCCGCAGGTCCTGGAACGGGCTCGCGACCAGGGCGCCCTTGTCGTCGCGGGTCACCACGACGTCGAAGGTGACGACCAGCCCGGAGAAGTCGCTCCAGCTCTCGAACGCGGTGTACACCGTGCCGTCGGGGTGCAGCGCGATCCGCACCGGCGGACCGTCGAACACCCGGTGGGCCCGCTGGTCGACCTGGACGGACCGGAAGGCGCCGTGGCCGTGCCGGGCGTCGGCGGAGACGTCCACCGTGGCGCTGTGCGGCTGGTGGTCGCCGTCGTTGTTGCCGACGTACACCACGTCCCGGCCGGAGCCGTTCACGACGGTGCCGCCGGCGACGACCCACGGCTGGTCCGGATTGTGGACCGCGGCGCGGTCGACGAGGACCTCCATCGGCGCGTCCGACGTGACGTCCGCGGCCCGCAGGACCTGGAGGTCGCCGTCCTCGCCGTTGAGGATGCCGGTGTACAGGGTGCCGCCCTGCGGCGCGAAGCCGACGCTGATGTCGCCGGTGCCGCCCGGGTCGGCGTTGCCGGGGACGACGCTGCGCAGCACCCAGGTGTCGCCGCCGTCCGCCGAGACGTAGACCGGGGCGAGCGGCCCGCCCATCGGATCCGGCGTGAAGGCGGTCGCCACCAGCTGGTTCGGGTTCTCGGGGTTGACGGCGAGGTTGGGCTCGCTGTCCAGGCTGGTGTCGCCGCTCAGCGCCCTGGGGGTGATGTCGACGACCTTGATGGTGGGCATCCCGGCTCACCTCCCTTCCCGCAGCACGGCGAGTCGCTGCACCGGCTGACGGTCGTCGGGGTGGAGCAGCTGGAACGGCGCCTCCGCGGCGAGCTCGCCCGTCGTGGCGTGCAACAGCCACAGGGCCTCCTGCCCGGGCGCCGGTTTGGGGACGTGCAGCCAGCGCCTGTCCCCGCTGCTGGGGTAGAGGACGGTGATCCGTCCGGGGGCGACGTCACCGGCCTCGACGATCGAGACGTCGAGGGCGGCGCGCCACCAGTGCGGGGCGTGCTCCGAGTACGACGCCCGGTCGACGTCCTCCAGGCCGACCACGGTGGCGACGACCACGGCGTCCGTCTGCCCGGCGTGCGCCGCGAGGTCCTCCTCGCGGATGGTGCGCTGCACCGACGACAAGGGCATCTCGTCGGCGGTGGTGGCCGCCATCGAGACGTGCTGCTGGACGGTGTCGGCGGGCAGTCGGCCCAGCTCGACGACGCCGAGGCCCTCGCCGTAGACCAGGCCCCGGGTGAAGAACGCGGCCGTGTCGCCGACCGCGAGCGGGGCCGCGTCGGCCGCCAGGCGGACGGTGACCTCGCTGCCGGCGAGTCGCCGGAAGCCGTTCGGCGCGTGCAGCACCTCGGTCACCGCGACGACGGCCGTGCGCGCGTCGTCCGCACCGGGCGGGACGGCCGCCAGCGAGGTGCCGCCGACCCTGGTGACCGTGCCCCGGAAGCCGAGCGGGGCCCGGCGCACGAGTGCGGCCAGGTCACCGGCCGCGGCGGCGGGTGTCGAGTCGCTCATGACGATCCTCCTCTCCGATCGTCGGTGGCCGGGTCACCGCGCCGCGCGGGCGGTGGAGGGGTGGGCCCGGCGCCACTCGGTCCGCGCGCCCAGCGCGCAGACCGCGGTGAGGGCCGCCGCGAGCGCGACGACCAGCCACTCGGCCGCGCCGCTGCCGGCGTCCGGGTCGAGCCCGAGCAGGGTCTCGATCCACTGCGGCCACACCAGGGTGATCAGGAACAGCAGCCCGGACAGGGTGCCGAGGGCGGTCTCCAGCCAGAAACGGGGCCGGACCGGACGGGATTGCTGGAGGGGCATCGCTGCACCTCCCGTCTCCCCGGAGCCCGGGCCGCGCACGGCGCGCCGGGCGCGCCGTCCTGGTGCCGTCGTGCCCGTGGGCACGGCGGCACGACCGGCCGGGCCGGTCCGGGCCGGGGGTCGCCCCCCGTCGGCGCCGCCGGTCGGGGGGCGTGGCCGCCGCGGGAGGGGTTCTGCTGGGACGCGCGGTGTCGGGCCGCGCGGGGCACGGTGTCGGGACCGTGCCGGGGGTCCGTCGGGTCGGGCCGACGGGCACCGGTGGGGGGCGGGCGCCGGAGTCGGCGCCGTACGCCTACGAGGCACACGTACTGCGTATACGAGTCTGCGCGCACGCCCGGGGCAGGTCAAGGGCGGGCCGGCCGGCCCGCCCGGACGCGCCCGTCTCAGATCCGGGCACCGAGCATCCGGAGCACCAACTCGCCGTAGCGGCGGCCGAGTTCCTCGGGGGTCTCGGTGGAGCGGTCGGTGTACCAGCGGGAGACGTCGATGCCCAGCGAGGTCACCGCGCGGGCCGCCGTGCGGACCTCGGACACCTCGAAGGCGCCGGCCGCCACGCCCGCCGCGATCAGCGCGCTGACCTCGCGTTCGATGTCCAGGCGCAGCGCCGCGACGACGGCGTAGGCGTCCTCGGGCAGCGCGTGCAGCTCGTAGTTGACCACCCGGCCGACGGTGCGGGCCCGGGCGTGCCAGGCGGTGAACTGCTCGACCAGCCGCCGCATCCGCACCACCGGGTCCCCGCCGCCCGCCACCGCGTCGCGCACCAGCGCCAGCGTGGCCGCGTGGCCGGCCTGGCTGATCTCGGCCAGCAGCGCGGCCTTGGACTGGTAGTGGATGTACAGCGCCGCCGGGCTCATCCCGGCCGCGGTGGCGATGTCCCGGGTGGTGGTGGCGTGGAAGCCGCGCTCCGCGAAGGACTCGACGGCCGCCCGGAGCAGCCGGTGCGCCGCCTCGGGGCGGCTGTCGGCGCCGCCGGGCAGGACGGGCCAGAGGTCGGCGATGGGCGTGCTGGTCATGGCGCCATCCTCCCAGAGAACTCGTACACGCATTCCCCGCCGGGCGGCCGGCGGCTGTTGACAGGCTCCCGCACCACCACCATGCTGAGCAAGCGCTTAGTCACCTCGTGGCCGGGCCCACCCGGACTCCGCCGGCCCCCACGAGGACTTGCGGCACCCGTGGCACCCCTCGTAGTCCGTCGCAGCAGATCCGTCGCAGCAAGTCCCCGTCACAGCAAGTCCGTCGACGTAAGCCGTCGAAGCAGATCCGTCGAAGCAAGTCCGTCGAACCGCGCGAAAGGCAGGACCCCTCCGTGGCGCACTCCTTCAAGGGCCGGGTGGCCGTCGTCACCGGATCGAGCCGGGGCATCGGCCTCGGCATCGCGCGCGAGCTGGTCGACCGCGGGGCGAAGGTCTGCCTGACCGCCCGCAACCCCGAGCCGCTCGCCGAGGCCGTCCGCGACCTGGGCGGGCCGGACAACGCCATCGCCGTCGCCGGCAAGTCCGACGACCCGGCCCACCAGGAGGAGGCCGTCACCCGCACCCTGGAGGCCTTCGGACGGCTCGACCACCTCGTCAACAACACCGGCATCAACCCGGTCTACGGGCCGGTCCTCGACACCGACGAGGCCGCGGCGGCCAAGATCTTCGCCGTCAACGTGCTGGCCCCGCTCGCCTGGACCCGCCGCGCCCACGCCGCCTGGATGGGCGAGCACGGCGGCTCGGTGGTCAACGTGGCCTCCATCGCGGGCATCCGCGCCTCGCTCGGGATCGGCATGTACGGCATCAGCAAGGCCGCGCTGATCCGGCTCACCACCGAACTCGGCGCCGAGCTGGGCGGCCAGGGCATCCGGGTCAACGCCGTCGCACCCGCCGTAGTCAAGACCAGGTTCGCCGAGGCCCTGTACGAGGGCCGCGAGGAGCAGGTCGCCGCCGCCTACCCGCTGGGCCGGCTCGGCGTCCCGGAGGACGTCGCGGGCGCGGTCGCCTTCCTGCTCTCCCCGGACTCCGCCTGGATCACCGGCCAGACCCTGGTCGTCGACGGCGGGGTCACCCTCGGCGGTGGGCTGTGAGCGCGGCGGGCGACGGCCAGGGCTCCCGCGGCACGGTTTCCCCGGACGGCGGCGGCGCGGCCGCGCGGACCGGCGCGGGCGGTGACCTCGCCGGGCAGGGCGTCGTGGTGACCGGTGGCGGGCGCGGCATCGGCGCCGCGCTGGCCCGGGCCTTCGCCGCGGCCGGCGCCAGGGTCGTGGTCAACGACCTGGACGCCGAGGCGGCCCACGAGGTGGCGCGCGACTGCGGCGGGAGCGCCGCCCCCGGCGACGCCGCCTCCGTCGAGGGGCTGACCGAGCTGGTCGGCCGGGCCCGGGCCGAGCTCGGCGAGATCGACGTGTGGTGCGCCAACGCGGGCGTCGCCCCGGTCGGCGGGGCCGACGCGCCCGCCGCCGCCTGGGCCGGCGCGTGGGAGGTCAACGTCCTCGCCCACGTCCGGGCCGCCGACCTGCTCCTCCCCCGCTGGCTGGAACGCGGCGAGGGCCGCTTCCTCGCCACCGTCTCCGCCGCCGGACTGCTCACCATGCTCGGCTCGGCCCCGTACGCGGTGAGCAAGCACGGCGCGCTCGCCTTCGCCGAGTGGCTCTCCGCGACGTACCGCCACCGCGGCGTCCGGGTGCACGCGCTCTGCCCCCAGGGTGTGCGCACCGACATGCTCGCCTCCACCGGCGCGGTCGGCGAGGCCCTGCTCGCGCCCACCGCGCTGGAGGCCGAGGAGGTCGCCGCGGCCACCCTGGCGGCGCTGGCCGAGGACCGCTTCCTGGTCCTGCCGCACCCCGAGGTCGCGGACTACTACCGGGCCCGGGCCACCGACCCGGACCGCTGGATCACCGCGATGAACCGGCTCCAGCAGGGGCTGGAAGAGAGCGAGGCGCTGTGAGGGCCTGGCAGGTGCCCGAGCTCGGCGAGCCGGGCGCGGTGATGCGGCTGGTCGACGGGCTGCCCCGGCCGGTGCCCGGCCCGGGCCAGCTGCTGGTCCGGGTGCGGGCCGCGGCGGTCAACTTCCCGGACGCGCTGATGGTGCGCGGCGAGTACCAGGTGCGCCCGCCGCTGCCGTTCACGCCCGGCGTGGAGCTGTGCGGCGAGGTCGCGGACGGGCCGCGGCGGGGCGAACGGCTGATCGGCAACCCGGTGCTGCCGCACGGAGCCTTCGCCGAGTACGCGCTGCTGGACGCGGCGGCCGCGCACCCGGCGCCCGCGGCACTGGACGACGCCGAGGCGGCCGCGCTGCACATCGGCTACCAGACCGCCTGGTTCGCCCTGCACCGCCGGGCCCGGCTGCGGGCCGGCGAGACCCTGCTGGTGCACGCCGCGGCGGGCGGGGTGGGCAGCGCGGCGGTGCAGCTCGGCCGCGCCGCCGGGGCCCGGGTGGTCGCCGTGGTCGGCGGCCCCGCGAAGGCGGAGGCGGCCCGGGCGCTCGGCGCCGACCTGGTCGTCGACCGGACGGCCGCGGACTTCGTCGGCGCCGTCAAGGAGTTCACCGGCGGGCGCGGCGCCGACGTGGTGTTCGACCCGGTCGGCGGCGACGCCTACACCGGCTCCACCAAGTGCGTGGCCTTCGAGGGCCGGATCGTGGTGGTCGGCTTCGCCGCCGGGCGGATCCCGGCGCCCGCGCTCAACCACGCCCTGGTGAAGAACTACGCCATCCTCGGCCTGCACTGGGGGCTCTACAACACCCACGACCCGCGGGCCGTCGCCGCCGCGCACGAGGCGCTGACCGGGCTCGCCGAGCAGGGCGCGGTCCGCCCGCTGGTGAGCGCCCGGGTGCCGCTGGCCGACGCGGCCGGGGCCGTCCAGCTGGTCGCCGACGGGCGCAGCACCGGCCGGATCGCCGTCCTCGGCGACTGACCGGAGCGCCCGCCCGCCACCACCGCGCCCACGCGGCCGACCCCCGGCGCAGTCGGGCCGCCCGGGGCTCAGCAGGTGGGGGCTCAGCGGGCGCCGGCGATGACGTCCAGGGCCGGGCGGGGCGGGCGGCCGAGCAGTTCCGCGAGGTCGCCCGCCCCGCCCGGCCCGGCCAGGAAGCCGTGGGCGATCGCCGAGTAGGTGCCGACCACCATCGGTACCTGGAAGTCCTGCGCGTCCGAGGCCGCCACCGCTGCCCGCGCCTGCGTCAGCCGGCCGGGCCGGTACTCGGCGCCGAGCGCCCCGGCCACCTCCGCACCCCCCAGCGCGTGCTCCCCCACCAGCTCGTACGTGCGCCCCGCGTGGGCCTCCGGGGCGAGTGCGACGGCGGCCGCCACCTCGGCGAGGTCCTCCCGGGCCACCGCCGCGAGCTTCCCGTCCCCGAGCGGGGCGCGGACCACCCCGTCCGGGCCCGGCGCGGCGATCGCGCCGAGGAACTCGGCGTACAGGCCGTTGCGCAGCACCGTCCAGCGCAGGGAGGCCGACGCGCGGAGCCGCCGCTCGGTCCAGCGGTGGGCGAGGGCGTACGGCAGGTGGTCTCCGTCGCCGGAGAGGCTGGTGTAGACGACGTGCTCGACGCCGGCCCGTTCCGCGGCCGTGATCGCCGCGCCGTGCCGGGCGATCACCACGTCGTCCTCGGCGACTCCGGCCGAGATCAGCAGCAGGGTCCGCACGCCGCGGAACGCCTCCGCGAGCGTCTCGGGCCGGTCGAAGTCCACCAGCCGGGACGGCACCTCCGCGGGCACCGTCCCGGGCGTGCGGCTTCCGGCGGCCACGTCGGGGCGCCCGGCGAGCCGTTCCAGGACGAGCGTTCCGAGCGCGCCGTTGACACCGGTGACGAGCAGCATGGTTCCTCCGGGGATGATCGGGGGGCGGATTCCTGACCATCGTCGGCCGCCGGGGCGCCCGGCGTAAGGAGGCACTTCCATGTCAGCAGGGCACACCGCGATAACCACCCCTCGCCCGGTGGTCTGGTGCGAGGACGGCGTGGACTGCGGGATCCAGGACCTGCTGAGCCGGCTCGGCGAGAAGTGGTCCGTCCTGACCGTCGTCGAACTCGCCCAGGGCGTAAGGAGGTTCCGCGAGCTGCAGCGCGCCCTGCCGGGCATCTCGCAGCGGATGCTGACGCTGACGGTGCGCCGGCTGGAGCGGGACGGCCTGGTCTCCCGGACGGTCCACCCGACCGTCCCGCCGCAGGTGGAGTACGAGCTGACGCCCCTCGGGCACAGCCTGACCCACCTCGTCCGGGCGGTGGCGGACTGGTCCTACGACCACCACGACGCGATCGTGGACTCCCGCCGCCGGTGGGACGCCGCCAACCCCGACTCGGAGGTCCGCTGACCGCCGCGCCTCCGGCCCGGCCTGACGACGCCTCGGATGCCGGGCACCGCTACTCGGCGTACTCCATCTCCGGGAAGCGCGGCGAGGGACCGTCCAGCAGGTGGTCGTCGTGGCCGCGCAGCCAGCGGTCGAAGAAGGAGGCCACGTACGTCCGGGTCGCCAGCACCGCGCGCTCCGGGCGGACCTCGCCCAGGTCCTTGCCGAGCTGCTCGGGGGTGATCGCGCCCTGCCGGGCGAGCTGGGGCAGCAGGGACTGCGCGTCGGTGTAGGAGGCGTGCCGGGAGCCGTCGAGGGTGACGTCGGCGTGCCAGCCCGTGCTGTGCTGCCAGAGGGCGTCCCAGCCGGGCTGGTGGTGGTAGTCCCCGGAGTCCTCCTCCCGCGTGCCCATCAGCAGGAACGGGCGGGCCAGCCCCTTCGCGGCGACGTCGGCCAGGACCACCCCGGTGTGACCGTCCGGCCCGGGGAAGTGCAGCTGACCGTCCATGTCGACGGCGGCCGCGATCCGCGGGTCGTCGTGCATGGCCTGGAGGGCGGTGGAGCCGCCCGCCGAGTGGCCGACCATGCCGATCCGGTCGAGGTCGAGCGAGGCGGCGAGGCCCGCCGGCAGCTCCGGGTCGCGGCACAGGCCGGGCAGCTGGTCCAGCACGAAGCGGGTGTCGTCCACCCTGGTCTGCAGGGAGGTGCGCAGCACGTCGGCGAGGTCGAGGTCGGGCTTGCCCAGCAGCTCGGGGAAGACGGAGGTGGCGAGGTCCCCGTTCGGGAAGGCGACCTCGGAGGCGTCGTAGGTGTGGTCGACGGTGACGACGACGTAGCCGCGCGAGGCGAGGTCCTCGACCAGGCCGGTGCCCCAGGTGCGCGGGTCGCCGAACCCGGCCGAGTAGAGCACGACCGGGCGCTTGCCGCCGGGCAGGGCGGGCGCGTCGGTGCGGGCGTGGGTGCGGACGCCGGCCCAGTCGGTGCGGCCGGGTTCGAAGCCGTAGTCGGACTGGCCGACGCTGCCGGCGCTGCCGAAGTGGTCGGCGGCGGAGCGCTCCATGTACGGGGCGCGGTCCCGGCCGGTGGCGGGCCGGGTGGTCGGGTACCAGAAGCTGATCATCAGCTCGCGAGGCTTCCCCGGCTTCCACCGGAACTCCCGGCTCGGGTCGGTCAGGTGCAGCGTCGTGGTCCCGACGGGGTACGGTCCGGTCGGCTGCGGCAGCCACGCCTGCGCCTGCCGGGCCGCGCCCCCGCCGTCCGGGGCCGCCGCCACCGCCCCGGGCGCGCCGACCACTCCCAGCACCGCCGTCGCCGCCAGCAGTGCCGCCGCCACGCCCCGTCCCCGCCTGTGCATCCCGCGCTCCTCGCCCTCGATCGGTCGGCCCGCCCGGTTCACGCGGTCCGTTGAGCAGGACGGTACGGGTGGGGACGGGGCGAAACCGTCATACCGGGGAGCCAACTCACCCCTGAGTACCAGGGTATGACTCCCTTAGGGGCCGTCAGGCCGTCAGGCCGCCAGGCCGACGGGGGGCGGGGCGCGGGGCGCGGGGCGCGGGGCACCGACGGGAGCAGGGCGCCGGCCGCCGGAGCGGCCCGGGCGGCGTCGTCCAGGAAGCCGGTAGTCTCCGCCCGGATCACCGCCGCCCGCTGATCGCCGGCCTCGACGACGCACGAGAACAGGAGGCGCCGTGCCGCGCCCCGAAGCGCTGCCCCGCACCGTCCGCCTGCTGTTGCTCGCCCGGGTCGTCAACCGGCTCGGGGCCTTCTCGCTGCCCTTCCTCACCGCGCTGATCAGCGCCGACCACGGCGCGAGCCTCACCTCCGCCGGGCTCGTCAGCGCCGCCTTCGGCCTCGCGACGATCCCCTCCCGGCTGGCCGGGGGGTACCTGGCCGACCGAATCGGCCGGCGCACCACCATCGTGCTCGGGCTCTGCGGATGCGCCGTCGCGCAGCTGGCGATCGCCGCGTCCGTGTCACTGACCTGGGCGGTCACCGGGGCGGTGCTGCTCGGGCTGGCCTTCGAGCTCTACGAGCCCCCGAGCCAGGCGATCATCGGCGAGTCCGTCCCTGAGCAGCACCGGGTGCGCGCGTTCAGCCTGTTCAGCGCCGCGCTCGCGGCGGGCGGCATGGGCGCCGGGCTGCTGGCCGCCCTGCTCGGCCGTTGGGACCTGCGCTGGCTCTTCGTCACCGACGCCGTCACCTGCCTGGCCTGCGCCCTGCTGATCCGGCTCGCCCTGCCCCACGACCGTCCCGAACCACCCGGCGCCGACCGGGGCCGCGCCGCCGTACGCCCGCTGCGCGACCGGGCCCTGCTGAGCGTCCTGGCCACCGGCACCGCCTACGCCCTGATCAACCAGCAGGCCGTGGTCACCCTGCCGCTCGCCCTCACCCGGCACGGCCTGCCCGCCGCCGACGCCGGGCTGCTGTTCACCGCCGCCGCGGCCACCACCGTGCTCGCCCAGCCGCTGGTCCGGCTGCCCTGGACGGCCCGGCTCGGCACGCCCGTCGCGCTCGCCCTCGCCCACCTCCTCCTGGCCGCGGGGCTGACGGGCTACGCCCTCGCCGGGACCCTGCCGGGGATGCTCGCCGCGGCCGCGGTGCTGAGCCTCGGCGACCTCCTGGTGATCGGCCGCATCTACGCGCTCGTCACCGAGCTCGCGCCACCCGGTGCCGGCGGCCGCTACCTGGCCGTCTTCGGGACCAGCTGGGGCATCGCCGCGACGCTCGCGCCCGTCCTCGGCACCCAGCTGCTCGCCCGCGCGGGGACGACCGTGCTGTGGTCCGTCATGGCCGTGTTCTGCCTGCTGCTCGCCGCCCTGCACCTCCGGGTGACGCCGGAGTCCGCCGGGTCCCCCCGCCGCCGCACCGCCGGGAGGCCCGGACCGGCCGAGCCCGCGGCCGCCCCCGGCCCGTGACGCCGCCGGCGGCGCGGCGACGCGCACCGGCCCGGCCGGAGGGGCCGGTGCGTCCGCACCCCGCGCGGCAGTCGGTCAGGAGCCGCCCGCGTGGCGGCGGAGCTCGCGGCGGGCCAGGGAGCGCTTGTGGACCTCGTCCGGGCCGTCGGCGAGGCGCAGGGTGCGGTTGCCGGCCCAGAGCTGGGCGAGCGGGGTGTCCTGGCTGACGCCGGCCGCGCCGAACGCCTGGACGGCCTTGTCCAGGATCCACTCCACGGTGCGCGGCGTCGCGATCTTGATCGCCTGGATCTCGGTGTGCGCGCCCCGGTTGCCGACGGTGTCCATCAGCCAGGCCGTCTTCAGCACCAGCAACCGCAGCTGCTCGATCCGCACCCGGGATTCGGCGATCCAGTCCTGGACCACGCCCTGCTCGGCCAGCGGGCGGCCGAAGGCGACGCGCTCGCCCACCCGGCGGCACATCAGCTCCAGGGCCCGCTCGGCGATGCCGATCGCCCGCATGCAGTGGTGGATCCGGCCCGGGCCGAGCCGGGCCTGGGCGATGGCGAAGCCGGCGCCCTCCGCCCCGATCAGGTTCCCCGCCGGGACGCGGACGTCCTCGAAGAGCACCTCGGCGTGGCCGCCGTGGTCGGCGTCGTCGTAGCCGAAGACCGTCATGCCGCGCTTCACGGTGACGCCGGGCGTGTCGCGCGGGACGAGCACCATGCTCTGCTGGCGGTGCGGCTCGGCGCCCGGGTCGGTCTTGCCCATGACGATGAGGATCCGGCACTGCGGGTTCATCGCCCCGGTGATGTACCACTTGCGGCCGTTGACCACGTAGTCGTCGCCGTCCCGCTCGATCCGGGTGGCGATGTTGGTGGCGTCCGAGGAGGCCACCTCCGGCTCGGTCATCGCGAAGGCGGAGCGGATCTCGGCGTCCAGCAGCGGGCGCAGCCAGCGCTCGCGCTGCTCGGCCGAGCCGAACTGGGCGAGCAGCTCCATGTTCCCGGTGTCGGGGGCCGCGCAGTTCAGCGCGGGCGGGGCCAGTTGCGGGCTGCGACCGGTGATCTCGGCGAGCGGCGCGTACTGCAGGTTGGTGAGCCCGGCGCCGTGCTCGCCGGGGATGAAGAGGTTCCACAGGCCCTGCTTGCGGGCCTCGGCCTGGAGCTCGGCCACGACCGGCGGGACGGCCCAGGGGGCGCGGCCCGGGTCGGCCAGCTGCTCGGCGAGGACGGCCTCCGCGGGGTACACGTGGGCGTCCATGAAGGCCAGCAGCTGCGCACGGAGTTCGTTCGTCCGGGCGTCGTAGGCGAAGTCCATCGGTCAGTTCTCCTTGAGGGTGCTCAGGCCGTGCCGGGCGAGGATCGGGGCCATCTCGCCGGCCCGTTCGAACCCGGCGCCGAGGGTGCGGCCCTGTTGGAAGCGGTAGTGGATGCCTTCGGCGACGACGGCGAGCTTGAAGGAGGCGAAGGCCACGTACCAGTCCAGGTCCGCGGCCTGCCGGCCGGTCGACTCGGCGTACCGGGCGACGAGTTCGTCGGGTTTCGGGAAGCCGGGCGCGGTCGCGGCGGAGGGGATGATGCCGCCGCCGACTCCGGCGAGTTCGGTGTACATCACTAGCAGGCCGATGTCGGTGAGCGGGTCGCCGAGGGTGGACATCTCCCAGTCGAGGACGGCGGTGATGGCGTCGGTGCCGGCGGTGCCGTCCGTGCCGTCCGTGTCGCCGGAGTCGTCGACGAGGACGTTGTCGAGGCGGTAGTCGCCGTGGACGAGGGCGGGTGCGGGCGAGACGGGGAGGCGCTCGGCGAGCAGCCCGTGCAGCCGGTCCACGGCGGGCAGGTCGCGGCTGCGGGAGTTCGACAGCTGGGTGGACCAGCGGCGCAGCTGGCGCTCCAGGTAGCCGTCGGGGCGGCCGAAGTCGGCGAGGCCGACGGCGGCCGGGTCGATCCGGTGCAGGGCGGCGAGGGTGTCGACGAGGCGGCGGCCGAGGGCGTGGACGCGCGGCGCGCCGAGGGCGGCGAACGGGGCGACGTCGCGGTGGGCGGTGCCGGGGACGTGCTCCATGAGGTACCAGGGGGCGCCGAGGACGTCCGTGCCCGGGTCGAGGAGGAGCGTGCGCGGGACGGGGACGTCGGTGTCGCGCAGGGCGGTCATCACGCGGTGCTCCCGACCCATGTCGTGCGCGGTGGCGAGGACGTGGCCGAGCGGGGGCCGGCGCAGGACCCAGCGGGTGGCGCCGTCCGAGAGGACGTAGGTGAGGTTGGAGCGGCCGCCCTCGATGAGGGAGGCGGTGAGGGGGCCCTGGACGAGGCCGGGCAGCTCCCGGTCGAGGTGGTTCCGCAGGCGGCCCAGGTCCAGCCCGGGCGGATCGGCGGGTGTCTCGGACATCGGGCGGCTCCTCGGGGGTGGGCGTGGCGTTGACTAAGCGCTTGCTTAGCATTCAGCCGGAGGGCGCACCTGTCAATGGCGGACGGAACGGAACGAGCCCCCGGACCGCAGGGTCCAGGGGCTCGCAGGGGTAGGACGGTGGTCCGTCAGGCGTCGCCGAACTCTCCGGCGGCGGCGGCGGCCACGAAGGCCCGCCAGGCGTCGGCCGGGAAGAGCAGGACGGGCCCCTCCGGGTCCTTGGAGTCCCGGACGGGCATCACACCGGGAAACGCGGGGGCGATCTCGACGCAGTTGCCGCCTTGTTGGCTGAAGCTCGACTTCACCCATCGAGCACCAGTCGGGTCGAGGAACATCATCGAGCTCCTTCCGTAGCAGTGGACCAGAGCGAGCGTCTCAGATCAGACGTCGCCGAATTCTCCCGCGGCGGTCGCGGCGACGAAGGCCCGCCAGGCCTCGGCCGGGACAACGAGGGCAGGCCCCTCCGGGTCCTTCGAGTCGCGGACGGGAACGACACCCGGGAAGTCCGTCGAAACCTCCACGCAGGTACCGCCGTTGTCGGAGTACGACGACTTGAACCATGAGGCGCGGGACAGGTCTGGTCGAGTCATGGTCAGAGCTCCTTTCGGGCCTTGTGAATCAGGTCGAGGGTCGCGGCTCTGGTCAGCGCTTCCGCCCGCAACCGATCGTAGGCCTTTTCCCACGCCCTGACAGTCCGGTCATCCCGCACCACGTAGCCCTGGTCGGCAGACTCGGTGTAGCCGACCACCGAACGATCCGCGAACGTCAGCAGGGTGACGACCGATCGAAGCGGGGCGTGTTCGGCCAAGCTGAACGGCGCGATCTGAAAGATCACATCGGGCCTGGCCGCCATCTCCACCAGGTGATCGAGCTGCGCACGCATGGTCACGGCACCCCCCACCGGACGACGAATGCCACTCTCATCTATCACCGCGTGGATGACCGGTGGTTCGGCACGCCTGAGAAGCCGCTGCCGGGCGGCGAGGAACCTCACTCGCTCCTCCGCCTGATCCTGCGTGCTGCTTCCTCGCAGGACTGCCGCCGCCTCTCGCGCGGAGGCGTAGGCCTTGGTCTGGAACAACCCTGGAATCAGGTTCGGCTCGAAGATCCTGATCTCCGACGCGCGAGCCTCCTGCGCAGCGTGCTCGGGGAAACCCTCCAGGAAGCCCTTCCGCCTCATCCCGACCCACATCAGCTCCAGCGTCTGGCCCGTCCCGAGGGCCTTGTCCGCCGCCCTGACGAAGTCTCGGCTGGTGGATTTGCGACCCGTTTCGACCGCCGAGATGTAGCTGTCCGAGTAGCCCATGGCCGCTGCCAGGTCCTGCTGGGTCCAGCCCAGCGCCTCGCGCGAGCTGCGAAGTAGTGCGCCGAAGGACGCACGGGGAGATGACGCCGGATCAAGCTCCTTGCGATTCAAAGCCCGCCCCCAATTCCACTTGAGACACAGACAAGTTGAACGGTTGCCAAGCTTAGAGGACATTGGGCACCCCTGGTAGTCGCACAACTACGGAGAGGATCGGACTGTGAGCAGCCCCAAGCCCCCCACGACCCCGCACGCGCCCCGAGTCGGGGCCGTGGACCGCCTCCAGGTCGTGATGTACCTGGCCAAGACCGATGCCGGCTTCCCGGAGCGCGAGCTCCGCGTCTGCGAGCGGTACGCCGCCGCCTTCGACTGGGGGGTCTCCCTCATCGTCGTGGACGACGAGGTGGACGTGAGGGGCCCGGAGCACCGGCCGATGCTGCGGGCCGCGCTCCAGCGGCTCCTCGACCGCGAGGCGGGCGCCATCCTCGTCCCGACCAAGGCCACCATCTCCCCCATCGACGGCGAGTTCAACGAGTTCGCCGAGCGTGTGGAGAAGGCCTCCGGCTTCATCCAGGTGGCGACCCGCTGATGACGACCGGCCGCTACGCGATCATCCCCGCCGACGACGCCTGCGACGGCTCCTCCTACCCGGTCTGGATCGTCCGCGACCGCACGACCGGCGAGCCCGTCAGGGCCCTCCCGCCGTCCGACGCCCCCCTGCGCTTCTACTCGTACGCCCTCGCGCAGGCCTGGGTCCTCCGGAACGCCCCCGCCCCGGAACCCGCGTGACCGCGGAGTCCCGCTACGAGGTCCGCCTGATCCCGCCGAGCAGCCCGCACTTCCTCCTCCTGGAGTGCTGGGGCCTCTGGGACCCGGCCCGGCACGCCTACCTGCGCGTGCCGGGCTCCTCGGGCCGGATCAGGCGCTTCTACACTCCGACCGCGGCGCAGGCCCACCTGCGCACGCCACCACCCCGCCCGACCGACAGAATGACCGCATGAGGTTGATCCACACCGCGCTCGGCGCCCTGCTGCTCCTGCTGGTCATCGGCAGCATCCTGCGCACCCTGGTCGTCCCGCGCGGGCTCTACTCGGCCCTGGTGCACCGGCTCTGGCGGGTCCTGCGGACGGTGCTGCGGCTCTACGCGACACCGTTCCGCACCTACCACGCCCAGGACCGGGCCCTGACCTGGCTGGCCCCGCTCGTCCTGCTCGGCATGCTGGCGGTGTGGCTGGGCGGCATGCTCATCGCGTACACACTCCTCCTGCACGGCACCTCCGAACTCGACTGGTCGGTGGCGTTCCGGGAGGCCGGGTCGAGCCTCTTCACGCTGGGCTTCGCGAGCGGCGAACGCCTGCACCTGTCCGTCATCGACTTCATGGCGGCCGCCAGCGGGCCGCTGGTGATCGCCCTGCAGATCTCCTACCTGCCGACCATCTACGCCGCCTACCAGCGGCGCGAGACCGAGGTGACGCTGCTGCAGTCCCGGGCCGGGGAGCCCGCCTGGGGGCCGGAGCTGCTCGCCCGGCAGACCCTGGTCGACACCGAGACGGCGCTGCCCCAGCTGTACCGGGACTGGGAGCGCCTGGCCGCCGACATCGGCGAGAGCCACTCCAACTACCCGGTGCTGCTCTCCTTCCGCTCCCCGCAGCCGAACCGCAGCTGGGTGGTCGGCCTGATCGCGGTGATGGACGCCGCCGCGCTCCACCTCGCCCTCTGCCCCCGCACCGCACCGGCCGAGGCCCGGCTGGTCCTGCGGGCCGGATTCACGGCGCTGCGCGACATCGGGCGTTCCCTGCGGGTCGACTTCGACCCGGACCCGGACCCGGACGTGCCGATCCGCCTCACCTACACCGAGTACATCGGCGCCGTCGCGATGATCGCCGCCGCGGGCTTCCGCAACGAGCGGCCCGTCGAGGACGCCTGGCGGCACTTCCACGGCTGGCGGGTCAACTACGAGGCCCTCGCCTACGAGCTGGCCCGCCGCAGCGACGCCGTGCCCGCGCTGTGGACCGGCCCGCGGGACTTCCACGCCCCGGTCATCCCCCCGGCCCGCCCGACCGACCGCCGCCCGGGCCCGTCCAGCCCCACGCTCCCGCCCGCCTGAGCCGCCGGCCACGCCTCCCCTCGCCGGACGGCCTCCCGGCCACCGGCGTCCGACCGCCGACGGACGCCGGAGGCCGTCCGGCCGCTCAACCGTTCGCAGCCGACCGGACCCCGCCCGGCCGCCTGTCCGGGTGAACGCCGCCTGACACGGCGTCGGCAGCCCGCCCCCGGGAGCGGCCGCGACGACCATACGGCCATGTCCCTCTCTCTGCGCCGAACCAGCGCCGCCGCCGTCGCCGCCTGCGCCGCCCTCCTGCTGCCCCTGCTCCCCGCCCAGGCCCACGCGCTGCCGCAGTCCCCCGCCACCGCCGCCCACGGCTCGGAAGCCCGGGTCTCCGCCCTCCTCGACCGGATCCGCGACCGGCCCGAGGCCCTGCGGGCCTTCCTGCACGAGCTGCCCAAGGGCGGCGACCTGCACAACCACCTCTCCGGCGCGGTCTCCACCGAGCTGCTGATCCAGCTGGCCGCCGACGACGGCCTGTGCATCGACGCCACCCTCACGGCCCAGGAGGCGCCCTGCGCCCCCGGTGCCCGTCCGGCCTCCGACGCCCTCTCCGACCCCGCGTTCCGCCAGGACGTCATCCGCGCCTGGTCCATGCAGGACTTCGTCCCGGGCGCCGAGTCCGGGCACGACCACTTCTTCGCCACCTTCGGCAAGTTCGGCGAGGCCAGCTGGCGCCACCCGGGCCGGATGCTCGCCGAGGTCACCGACTCCATGGCCGACCAGCACCAGGAGTACCTGGAGACGATGATCACCCCGGCCTCCGGCGGGGCGGCCGCGCTCGCCGCCAAGGTCGGCTTCGACCCGGACCTCGCCGCGCTGCGCGCCAAGCTCCTCGCCGACGACGGCATCGCCCGACTCGTCGCCCAGGCCCGCGCGGACGCCGACGCGATGTTCGCCGAGTACCAGGCGACGGCCGGCTGCGGCGGCGGCCACCCCGCGCCCGGCTGCGCCGTGACCGTCCGGATCATCTCCCAGGCCTCCCGGGCCTCCACTCCCGCCCGGGTCTTCACCCAACTGCTGCTGGGCATGGAACTCGCCAGCCAGGACGACCGGTTCGTCGCCGTCAACCTCGTCCAGCCGGAGGACTACCCGGCCTCGCTGGAGAACTACACCCTGCAGATGCAGATGCTGGACTACCTGCACCCGCTCTACCCGAAGGCCCACATCACCCTCCACGCCGGTGAGTTGGTCCCCGGCCTGGTCAAGCCCGAGGACCTCCGCTTCCACATCCGCGAGGCCGTGCTGACGGGCCACGCCGAGCGCGTCGGCCACGGCGTCGACGTCGTCCACGAGGACGACTCGGCCGACCTCCTGAGGACGCTGGCGCAGCGCCACACCCTGATCGAGGTGCCGCTGACCAGCAACGAGCAGATCCTGCAGGTCTCCGGGCCGGACCACCCGTTCCCGCTGTACCGGCGCAACGGCGTCCCGACCGCGCTGGCCACCGACGACCCGGGCGTCTCGCGCGGCGACATCACCGAGGAGTACCGGAAGGCGACCACCCGCTACCAGCTGGGCTACCGCGACCTGAAGGACCTGGCCCGCACCTCCCTCGAGTACGCCTTCCTGCCCGGCCGCAGCCTCTGGCAGGACCGCGACGGCTTCCGCCCGGCACCCGAGTGCGCCGGCGAGACCATCGGCGCCGCCCACCCGGGCCCGGCCTGCGACGCCCTGCTCGCCGCCAGCCCCAAGGCCCAGGCCCAGTGGCAGGAGGAGTGCGCCTTCACCGACTTCGAGACGGCCGTCCTCCACCGCCGCGACTGACCCCGACCACCCCCGACGGCGCGGGCGGGCTCCCCACGAGGGAGCCCGCCCGCGCCGTCATACCGTTCCGAGGCATCGACTGGGGCTCCGCTGCCGGTGGGCTGTTCGGCGACGGCGAAGGTCTCGACGACACGCAGGCCGAACTCGACGTCGCAGGAGAGCGGTTCGCCACCTCCCGCGAACGGAAGGAACGTCGTCGGCACCCAAGGACCCCGTGGTGACCCATCGCGGTCCAACTGCCATCATCTGACGGTACGCACGCATGACGCACACATCGGAATCTTGACACTGATCCGGGGGATCCCTGTCCGTCGGGTCCGGCAGTCACGACGTGTGCTGGACCGAGACGCTGGACTACTTCAAGGCTGTCGGCCTGTTTCTGTCGAATCACCATGCCTCGTGACGAGGCCGGCGTCGGCGGCGACTCGTGCCGTCAGGAACACCATCAGGAAGGGGGTGCCAGCATGACATCATTCCGACCGCCCGCATGGTCGGCCGCCGTGCTGACGGCAGGCCTGCTGCTGTGCGGGTGCGGCAGCACCACTGAGGATGGCAACCGTTTCCCGGAGGCGCCCTCCTCGCCCTCGCGGCCCACGGACGCGCTCGCGCTCACGGCGCTGCGGGATCTGGCGTCCGCGCTCGGGGAGCAGGGCCGTGCCGGGTTCAAGGACACCTTCGGCGCGCTCAAGCTGGATCCGGCGGCCGGCCGGGTCGTGCTGTTCGCGACGGACGAACCGCGGGCGAAGGAACTCGTCACGGCCGCGAGCAAGGCACACCCGGGCATCGAGACGCAACGCACGGAGATCCGGCACGCCGCCTTCTCCCGGGCGACCGTCGACCCCGTCCTCCAGAAGATCGGCAACGCGGCACAGGCCGGCTCGCTGCCCTTCCCGGTCCATACCGCGGCCCTGCTCCCGGACGCTTCCGGGATCACGGTCACCACGACCAGGGAGGGTGCGACGTCGCCGGCCCTCAGGAAGGCCGTGGCGGAACTTGCCGGCGCCGTACCGGTGTCGTACGAGGAGAGCGGCCCCGTACACAACCTGGATGCCACGGCTCAGATGGTGCCGCCACCGTGAGGCCGGACAATGCGCCCGGGGCCCGGAGCCGCGCGGGGGCGGGTCCGGGCACCGGGGCGGTCCGCCGGGCTAGAGGCGGAGCAGGGCCCGGCCGGCCATCCGGTTGTCCCGCAGCGGTCTGAGCACCAGCCGGACCAGGGCCAGCGGGTTGTCGTCGCCGGCGATCCGGTTGGCGCTCAACTCGCCGCAGGACAGGCACTGGTGGATGATCAGCCATTCGCCGTCCGGCCGGGCGGACATGCTCAGCGCCGCCATCCGGCCCCGGCAGTCGGCGGCCCGGTCACCCGGGACCCTCCGGTCGACGTGCAGGCTGACCAGGCAGTTCGGGCAGTGGTTGCGGTGCGCGGTGCCGGGGGCGTCCAGCGGGACGTCCAGCCGGCAGCCGACGCACCGGAAGTCGTTCGCCCGGTGCCCGCCCCTCGCGCGCAGCACGTCCCTGGCGTGCAGGACGTCCTTGTGCCGCTGCGGACGGCGGCGTGAACGGCGCTGCCCGCCGTCGTGCTCGTTCTTTCGTCGTGGCATGCTCGGCGCTTCCTCCCTCCTCGCGCGGCCGTTCAGAGGGTCCCGAACGCTTCGAGCGGGAAGGGCGGTTGGGCGAGCGGCCGGACGGCCATCCGCATCAGGACGAGCTGGTTGTCGTCCGGGCAGACCGGATTGGACGTCAGCTCGTCGCAGCGCACGCAGCGGTGCACGACCATCCAGTCGCCGGTGCGCAGCACCGCGATGGCGATCGGCGACATCCGGCCGTGGCACTCGCTCGGGCCGCCCTCGACCTGGTCCAGGACGTGCCGGGAATGCAGGCAGGACGGGCAGTGGTTGCGCCGCGTGCCGTCGGCGGCGTGGGTGGAGACCGTCAGCCCGCACCAGGTGCAGGTGAACGTGTCGGTCTTGAAGGCCTTGAGGGCATTGGTGGTGCTGGACACCCGGGGTGCTCCTTGCTGGAGATGTGCGATGGCAGCAAGAGCAGGCCGAGCGGCCCCGACCGGTCCGTGCGGACCGGCTACGCGGTGCGGCGAGGCGCGCTCGGCGCGATCCGGGACATCAAGACACCCTTTCCGGTGGGCTCACGGCCCTGACGAGGACGAACGGGACGACGGTGGAGCGGCCTCACGCTAACAACGGGCCGCGCGCCGCCGCCACCGGTTTTCGGCGCGCCCGTCCGTAGGCCGCGCCCGGCCCGCCCGCCCGGCCCCCGGACAGAACAGCTAGACCTCGACCGGGGCGCCGGTCGCCAGCGACTGCTCGGCGGCGGCGAGGATCTCGACGACGCGCAGACCGAAGTCGGCGTCGCAGGGGTGCGGCCGGGCGGTGGCCGCCGAGGTGTGCAGGGCGTCCAGGGCGCGGTGGAGCGCCGCGACCGGCCCCTCGCCGCGTTCGGGGAGCTGGGCGACACCGTGCTCGCCGCGCAGTTCCATGCCGGTGCCGCCGGCCGCGACCGGCGCGGTGAGGCTGAGGGCGAGGGTGCTGGACGCGCCGGCGGCGTGCCGGACGACCAGGTGGACGGTGTCCAGCGGCCCGGCGGCGGCCGTCACCCGCGTCGCGTCGCCGAGCACCGGGAGCAGCACGGACAGCGCGTGCGGGCCGACGTCCCACAGCGCGCCCTTCTCCCGGCGCCACGGCGAGGAGGCGTACGGGCTGGAGCTGCCGGGGGCGAACACCGAGCCGAGCCAGTCGGAGCGGCCGGTGAACCAGCCGCCGAGCTCCGCCTGCCGTTCGATCCAGGGCATCTGCTCGCCGCCGAAGCGGACGGTGAAGAAGACCACCGAGGCGACCCCGTGGGCCCGCACCGCCTCGGCGACGGCGCGGGCGTCCGGCACGGTCAGTGCGACGGGCTTGTCGAGCAGCAGGTGGCAGCCGGCTTCGGCGGCCCGCACGGCGAGGCCGGGCTGGACGGCCGGGGGCAGCGCGATGGAGACCGCGTCCACCTCGGCCAGCAGCTCGTCGAGGTCCGTGTACCCGCGGACGGCGTACGCCCCGCCGAGGGCCGTGGCCGCCTCGGGCCGGCGGGCCCAGACGCCGGTGAACTCGAAGCCGGGGTGTTCGGCGAGGACGGGTGCGTGGACCCGCTCCGCCCAGGGGCCTGCGCCCAGCAGTCCGATCCGCACGGTGTCTCCGTTCCTGCGTGGTGCGATGGTGCGAGGTGGTTCGGGGTGGTTCAGGGTGATGCGAGCTGATGCGGGGTGGTTCGAGGTGAGGCGAGGTGGCGCGAAGGGGTCGGGCGGGGGCGCCCGGGCCCCCGGGCGCGCCGGGGCTCAGCCCTGTACGCGGGCCAGCGTGAAGCCGTCGTAGCCCTTGCTGCCGACGGTCTGCACGGACGTCGCCGTCACCCGCGGCTCGGCGGCGATCAGGTCGTGCAGCGCCCGGGTGCCGACCACGGCGGGGTCGGTGCTGTCGGCGTCGGCGATCGCCCCGCCGCGCACCACGTTGTCGACGATGATCAGCGAGCCGGGGCGGGTGAGCTCCAGGGCCCGGCGGAAGTACTCGGGGTTGCTGGGCTTGTCGGCGTCGATGAACACCAGGTCGAAGGGCTCGGTGCCGTCCTGCACCAGCGCGGCGAGCGAGTCGGCGGCCCGGCCGAGCCGCACCTCGGCGACCTTGTCCAG
This sequence comes from Kitasatospora sp. NPDC004745, assembly GCF_042873275.1. NCBI lineage: Bacteria > Bacillati > Actinomycetota > Actinomycetes > Kitasatosporales > Streptomycetaceae > Kitasatospora > Kitasatospora sp. NPDC004745. Next base: position 27,545 of record NZ_JBIALK010000023.1, read on the forward strand.
GCCGGCGTGCGCGAGGTTGCCGCGGGCGACCTCGGCGTGCTTCGGGTCGATCTCCAGGGTGATCAGGGTGCCGTCGGCGGGCAGTGCCCGGGCCAGCCAGATCGCGCTGTAGCCGCCGAGGGTGCCGACCTCCAGGATCCGGCGCGCGCCCTGCGTCAGCGCCAGCAGGTGCAGCAGCTTGCCCTGGTTGGGGGCCACCGCGATGTGCGGCAGCCCGGCGGCGTCGGCGGCGGCCTCCGCGGCCTCGAGCGCCGGGTCGTGGCCGACCAGCTGCTCGGAGAAGTACGCGTCCACGGCGTCCCACGTCGGCTGGGTCATCGGGCCCTCCTGGGTGTGCATGATCGACAGGTACCCCGCCGATGCTACTCCGGGGGCCCGACACCCCTCCGTGGCCGCCGCGGACGGCCCGTCAGTGCGTCAGTCCGCGACCGGCGCCTTCGCGGCACCGGCTGCCGCGGCGGCCGCGGCGGCCTCCTCGGCCTCGATCTTCGCGTGGGTCTTCGCGGCCCGGCGCTTCATGATCCACGCCGAGAGCGCTCCGATCACCAGGGCCGCGGCCAGGCCCGCCCAGGAGAACCGGGCCAGCCACGGCTCGATGCTCTTGCCGACCTTGTAGACGAGCAGCGTCGTACCGCCGGCCCAGACCACGCCGCCCAGCACGTTGGCGATCAGGAACTTCCAGTACGGCATCTTCAGAGCGCCCGCGAGGGGCCCCGCGAAGATGCGCAGCAGGGCGATGAACCGGCCGAAGAAGACCGCCCACATGCCCCACTTCTGGAACGAGCGCTCGGCGGTGGCCAGGTGCGAGGGCCCGAAGTGCTTCGGGAACCTTCTCCCGAGCTTCTCGAACAGCGGCTTGCCGCCCTTGCGTCCGATCGAGTAGCCGATCGAGTCGCCGATGATCGCGCCCGCGATCGCGACGCCCGCGACGCCCCACGGGCTCACCACGCCCTTGACCGACATCAGGGCCGCCGTCACCAGCGCGATCTCGCCGGGCAGCGGGATGCCCAGCGACTCGAGCCCGATGATCAGGCCGACGAGGGCGTACACCGCGCCCGGTGGGACGCTCTCGATCCAGGCGTCGATGTGCAAGGCCAGTACCTCCGTGGCAGGCCGGGACGGGCGCGGCCCTCAGCGGCGCGCCCGTCCCGGTAGTCGTCCGTCGCGGCCCCAGGCCGCTCCCCCTCAGGGCAGGGTAACGCGCCGGAGGGGCCCGTTCCCCCCGCCGATCGCCTGGTCCGCACCTGGTCTTACGACGTACGGCGGGTGGCCGTGGTTCCGGTACGGTGCCGCGAATCCCAAGAATAGGCAAAGCGCGGTGCGACCACGGACGGCCGCCCCCCGCGCGGACGGGTGTGACCGGCTCCCGCTTTGCCGAAACGGCAACAACGCTGGCTGCGGTCGCGGCGGGCGGGACAGGATCGGAGCCCGCCGGACCGGACCACGACGGACCGACTCCTGCTCCTGCTCCTTCTCCTTCTCCGACTGCTGCTCCTGCTCCGACCCGGCGCGGGACGGTCGACACCCCTTGGAGGGCCCATGCCTCAGCACGTCACCGCAGGCCCCGTGCACCGATCGGTCCCCACCCCGGCGGGCCGGATCCACCTCGTGGAACAGGGCACGGGCCCGCTGGTGCTGCTCGTCCACGGCTTCCCCGAGTCCTGGTACTCCTGGCGGCACCAGCTTCCGGCGCTGGCCGGTGCCGGGTACCGGGCGGTGGCGATCGACGTGCGGGGGTACGGCCGCTCCTCCAGGCCCGAGGCCGTGGACGCGTACCGGATGCTGGACCTGGTGGAGGACAACGTCGCCGTGGTGCGGGCCCTGGGCGAGCGGTCGGCGGTGATCGTCGGACACGACTGGGGAGCCACGATCGCCGCCAACTCGGCGCTGAAGCGACCGGACGTCTTCCGGGCGGTGGGGATGCTCAGCGTGCCGTACACCCCGCGCGGCGGGCCGCGGCCCAGCGAGGTGTTCGCCGGAATGGGCGGCGACCAGGAGTTCTACGTCTCCTACTTCCAGGAGCCCGGACGGGCCGAGGCCGAGATCGAGCCCGATGTGCGCGGCTGGCTCGCCGGCTTCTACGCGGCGCTGTCCGCCGACACCATGCCCGCACCCCACGAGGCGGACCCGCACTTCGTCTCCCGGGGCGGCACGCTGCGCGACCGGTTCCCGGCCGGCCGGCTGCCCTCCTGGCTCGGCGAGGACGATCTCGACGTCTACGCCGGGGAGTTCGAGCGCACCGGCCTCAGCGGCGCACTCAACCGCTACCGGAACATGGACCGCGACTGGGCGGACCTCGCCGACCTCGACGGCGCCCCGATCACCCAGCCCTCCCTCTTCGCCGGCGGCGGCCTGGACGCCTCCACCCGGTGGCTGGCGGACGCGATCGACGCGTTCCCCACCACTCTGCCCGGCCTGGTCTCCTCGCACCTGCTCGACGGCTGCGGTCACTGGATCCAGCAGGAGCGGCCCGCCGAGGTCAACCGGCTCCTGACCGGCTGGCTCGCCGCACTGCCCGCCTGAATGCCGCCCCGCCGTCCGATCCGCTCGCCGTCCGATCCACCCGCCGTCCGATCCGCACGCCGCGGGCCCCGGAAGGACGGGCAGGATCCGCGGGACCGGCACCGGTACCGTTCGGGGGCCGTCCGAGCCGGAGCGGCCGGCCCCCTCAGCGGTCACGCCCGGGGTCGCTCAGGGCGCACAGGGCCCCCCGGGCGCGCAGGTCACTCGGGCAGCTCAGAGCGCTCAGGGCGCCCGAGCCGCCCCGGCCGCCCGGCACGCCCGGCCCGCTCGGCGAAGTCCAGGACCGTGATCGAGGGACGACGGGCGGCCACCGGCGGAACGCTCAGCGCGACGGGCAGCAGGGCGCCGAGCAGCCCCCGGCCGCCGACCGGCCGCACCTCCCGCACCGAGGCCACCGCAGGACTCGCGGTGCCGAGCTTCACCTGCTCGCCCGCGTCCATCGCCCACGGCATCGGGGGCACCTGGTAGCCGCGCATGCGCATCCGGCCGCTGCGGGTGGCCCGGCCGAACCAGCGCGGCACCGCGTCCAGCACCAGCGAGCCGCCCGGGAACCGCTCGGCACAGCCCGCGATCAGGGTCCTCACCCGCTCGGGCGGGAGGTACATCAGCAGGCCCTGCGCGGTGATCAGGACCCCGTGCTCCCGGTCCACCTCGTCGGCCCACCCCAGGTCGGTGGCGTCAGCGGCCAGATAGCGCTGCCGCGGCCCGGGCGGCAGCAGCTCCTCCCGCAGCGCCACCGACTCGGGCAGGTCCACGGTGAGCCACCGGGCCCGCCCGTTGTCGACCCGCCAGTACTGCGTCTCCAGGCCCTCGCCCAGACAGACGACGGTGCCGCGCGGCTCCCGCGCCAGGAAGTCCGCCACCTCGCGGTCGAAGCAGGCCACCCGCAGCGCCTGGAGCTGCGCCTGGCTGCCGCTCGTGCCGAACCGCTCGGCGAAGGGGTAGTCGATCCGTCCGACCAGCTCGACGGCCTTGGGGTCGCGCAGCACCGCGTCCGGGCGGCCGGCCTCGACGGCACGCTGGTACAGCGTCCAGAGGGCGGTCTCGGGCACGGCGCCCAGGTCGACCGACAGCAGTCCGGTCGACGGCGGCGCGGGCGGTTCGTCAGTGGCCACGCGGGTCTCCTCTGGAGCGGCGGAATCAACGGCGGCAGGACCAGCGGGGCGCCGCGACCGGACCGGAACGGCGAGGGCGGCGAGGATCACGGGGGCCGGCCCTCGGTCGGGCACCGGTGCGCGGCGCGGTGGACTCGCCGGGGCGGCATCCCCGGCCGGAGCCGCTGGAACTGGATCACCCGCAGACTACCGAACGGCCGCACGCGGTACCGGAGGGCGCGGCAGAGTGTCCGGCTCCGCGGGCCCGGCGATCGCGCCACCCGGCCCGCGCATCGCCGCCGGAGAACGCACCGCCGCCGGACGACGCGCCGCCCGGGTGCGGCCGCGGGTCGGCGGCGAAACCGGGGCCCGGTAGCGGCGGGACCGGGCTCAGCCGACGCTGAAGGCCCCGTCCGGCGGGGGCGGGGAGTCGGTGGCCTCGGCGTCCGTCACCGGCGCCGTCCGGCCGACCAGGGCGGCCAGGTCGGCGCCCTCGGTGAGCCGGGCCGGGAAGACGTCGCCCGCCAGCAGCCGGCTCAGCTCCGCCACCGGCAGCGGCGCCGTCGAACCGGCCAGCAGGATGTTGCCGTAACGGCGGCCGCGCAGCACCGGCGCCTCCGCGACCAGGCAGGTGTACGGGAACACCGCCGCGACCGTCGCCGCCTGCGCCCGGGCGAAGGCCAGCGGCGGGCCGTCCGCGAGGTTCGCCGCGTAGCAGCCGCCGGGGCGCAGCGCGGTCGCCGCCAGCCGGACGAACTCCACCGAGGTCAGGTGCGCCGGGGTGCGCGAGCCGTGGAAGACGTCCGCGATCACCAGGTCCTGCGAGCCGGCCGGGGCCCCGGCGAGGGCGGCCCGGGCGTCGCCGACCGTCGCGGTGACGTCCGCGCCGGGCGCCTGCCAGGGCAGGTGCTCCTCGACCAGCGCGAGCAGCGGCCCGTCCACCTCCACCACCCGCTGCCGGGAGCCGGGTCGGGTGGCCGCCAGGTAGCGGGGCAGGGTGAGCGCGCCGCCGCCCAGGTGCAGCACGTCCAGCGGCCGGCCGGCCGGGGCCAGCGCGTCCGCGAGGTGGCCGAGCCGGCGGGTGTACTCGAACTCCAGGTGGGTGGGGTCGGCCAGGTCCACGTAGGACTGCGGGGTGCCGTCCAGGGTGAGCAGCCAGGCGCCCGCCCGGTCGATGTCCGGCATCAGCTTGGCGAAGCCGAGGTCGGTCTGCCGGCCGACCGGGACGGGCTCGTCCGTCACGCCGACTCCCCCACCGGTGCCCCGGCCCGGGACGGCGCGGCCGCTGCGGCCCCGGCCGCCGGCACGACGTCCAGGTAGGCGGCGAGCCAGCGGTCCAGCTCGGCGAAGACCTGCGCGCGGGCGGCCTCGCCGGACAGCACCAGGTCGTGCATGCCGCCCTCGATCCGGACGACGGTGACGTGCCGGCCCAGCCGCGGGCCCTCGGCGGCGATGTCGTCCGCGCGCAGCACGCCGTCCGCGTGGTGCAGCGCGTTGTGCCACTTGGTGGTGGAGATCGAGGCGGTGGACGCCGCCAGCAGCACCGGCACGTCGATGCCCAGGCCGTGCCGCAGCCGGCGGTGGCCCTGGTGGATCGCCGCCAGCCAGCCCGCGTACAGCGGGAAGCCCTCGGGGGACTTCAGGGTGAGGTCGAAGTCCCACTCGCCCCGGTGGTCCTTGTGCAGGCTGTGGGTGTAGTGCGGGTTCAGGGCGGAGGGCAGCACCCGGGTGGGCGCCAGCCGTCCGAGCGCCGTGACGGCCGGGCCGCCGACGGTGCGCACCGCGGGCGCGGTCGGCATCGACAGGAACGGGCTGTTCAGGAAGAGCCCGTCCACCAGCCCGCGCCCGGCGCGCCGGGACGCCCACAGCGCGCCGACCAGCCCGCCGGTGGAGTGCCCGTTCAGCAGCAGCTGCCGGTGCCCGTCCACCTCCCGGATGATCCGCACCGCCTCGTCGATCTCCTCGTCGTACTCGGCGAGGTCGCGCACGAAGTTCGGCGACTGGTGGGGGCGCAGCGAGCGGCCGTACTTGCGCAGGTCCAGGGCGTAGAACGAGAACCCGAGCTCGGCGAAGTGGTCGGCCAGATTGGTCTGGAAGAAGTAGTCGTTGTAGCCGTGGATGTACAGCACGGCCCGCTCCGAGCCGGGCACCCGACGCCGCACCAGGGTGGCGCAGACCGGCCCCTCGTCGTCGGGCCGCAGGGTCAGCTCGGCCGCCTCGTAGGGGGCACCCAGGACGTCTTCCCGAAACTCCATCTGCCGCCGCACCCGTCCTCCGCTCGGCCCGCCGCTCCGGCGGGTCTCCACCGTTCCGCGCCCGACGATACCGGCCGGTAGCCCGGCCGCGCGCGGGCGGTGGGTCCCGCAGGGTTAAGACGCTCAGGGGGCGGGGGTTGCGGAGGCCCCCGCGGCGGCCGCGTCGAGGTCCGCCAGCACGGCCATGCCCCGCTCCTCGGCGGCCTCCGCCTCGGCGGGGTCGCCGGCCTCGCGCAGGACTGCGGCGAGAACGTGCCACGCGAGCGCCTCGCTGCGGCGCGCTCCGAGCTCCCGGAAGTGGTCGATGCCCTCGCGACAGGACGCGACGGCCTCCGCGAACCGTTGCCGCTCGCAGAGCGTGCCGCCGAGGTTGACCAGGGCCACGGCCTCCCCGTGGCGGTCACCGAGTTCCCTGCACAGGTCCCGGGAGCGGCTCAGCGCGTCGATCGCCTCCTCGTACCGTTCCAGCGCGTCGTGGTCCAGTCCCAGGTTGTTCCACACCTCCGCCTCGCCGAACCGGTCCGACAGCCCCTGGTTGATCGCGAGCGCCGCCTGGTGCGCGTCGAGCGCGGCATCCGGCTGGTCCATCACGCGCAGGACGCTGCCGAGGTTGTTCAGGGACCGGCTCTGCAGGCGCGGTTCACCGAGCTCGTGAGCGGCGGCCAGGGACTGCCGGTGGGCCTCCGCCGCGTCCTCCACCCGTCCCGTGCTCTCGAGCAGGGCACCGAGATTGTTCAGGGCCAGGGCTTCGCCGTGGCGGTCCCCGAGTTCCTGGAAGATCTTCAGGGACCTGCGGAGCGCGGCCTCCGCCTCGTCGTACCGTTGCAGCTCCTGCAGGGCCGGGCCGAGGTTGCTGCAGGTACCGGCCTCCCCGTGGCGGTCCCCGAACTCCGACTTGATGGCGAGCGCCCGCTCGTGGGCGTCCACCGCCTCCTCGAACCGGCGCACCGCCCGCAGGGCGAGCCCGAGGTTCCCCAGGGACAGGGCCTCACCGTGGCGGTCTCCGATCTCCCGGAAGATGACCAGCGCCCGTTCGTACGTCGTGATCGCCTCGTCGTGGCGCCGAAGCTCCTGGAGCGTACTGCCGAGGGCGTCCAGCGACCTGCCCTCACCGCGGACGTCGCCGAGCTCTCGGGCGAGCGCGCCGGAACGCTCGTGCGCCTCGACCGCCTCGTCGAAGCGACCGACCTCCCGCAGGGCCGTCGCCAGGTTCGTCCACACCACCGCCTCGCCGTCCCGGTCGTCGAGGTCCTGGTAGCCGTCGCGGGCGCGTTCCAGCAGCTCGATGACCTCCGCGAACCGGCGGACGTCCTGCAGCGTCGAGGCCAGGTTGTTCAACGAGCCGGCCTCGCGGCGGCGGTCTCCGAGCTCCCGGAAGATGGCGAGGGCGCGCTCGTGGGCCCCGATCGCCTCGTCGAACCGGCGCAGCTGGTGGAGGGCGTTGCCGAGGTTGTCGTGGGCGCTGCCCTCTCCGCCGCGGTCCCCGAGGTCACGGGCGAGCTCGCCGGCCTTCCGGAAGGCCTCGACGGCATCCGTGAAGCGACGGACGTCGTGCAGCGCCAGGCCGAGGTTGTTCCACGCCCCGGCCTCGGACCCCAGGTCGAGCGTGGCCGCCGCCTCCAGCGCAGCTCGCGTGACGGTGAGCGTGTCGTCGGTCCGGAACCACCGGGCCAGATGCGGCCCGATCGACGGGGCCAGCTGTGCGGCGATGTCCGCGTGGCCGGTGGCCGCGGCCGTCTGAACCGCCGCCACGAGGTTGACCCGCTCGGTCAGCAGCCACGCCAGTGCCCGGGCGCGATCGCCGAACAGCCCGGCGGCCGGGCCCGCGGGTAGCGCCCGCACGCGGTCGTCCGCGGCGTCGGCGACCACCGCGTAGTACTCGAGGACCCGGCGCCGGGCGGCTGCGTTCGGCCCTGGAAAGCGCTCCGCCTGCTCCAGCGCGTACGCCCGGACGAGGTCGTGCAGGTACCACCGGCCGCCCTCGGGGCTCTGCCGGATCAAGGCCGTACCGGCGAGCTGGGCCAGCCGGGCGCGCACGTCGCGGATCTGGCGGCCGGTCAGGGCGGCGGCGGCCTCGGTGGAGATGTCGGGCCCGGGTCCGAACGCGAGCAGCCGGAACAGTTCCGCCTGCGGGACGGTGAGCCGCCGGTAGGAGCGGTCCAGACTGAGGCGGATACCGGTCTCGCCGTCGGAGAGCAGGTCCAGCCGGCCCGCGGCGTCCGCCAGGTCCGCAGCCAGCTCGGCGGGTCGCAGGTGCCGGTCGAGGACGAGCTGGGCGGCGGCGAGCCTGATCGCGAGCGGCAGGTGTCCGCACAGCTCCGCGACGCGCGAGGAGCCCTGCGGGTCGGCGCCGACCCGGTCGTCGTCGTTCCTGGCCACCCGCACGGCGGCCTCCAGGAGGTCCCGGGCCGCTTCGGGCTCCAGCTGGTCCAGCACGAGCAGGCGCGCGTCCAGGCCGGGGAGGGTGTCCCGGGAGGTGACCAGCAGCCGGTGCCGTCCGGAGCCGGGATACAGGGGCGCGATCTGTCCGACACTGGAGGCGTTGTCGGCGACGACGAGCACACCGGCGTCGTGGCGGTTCAGCTCGGCTCGGTACAGCGCGGCCCGGGCGTCCAGCTCGGGCGGAATCTGCTCGGCCGCGACGCCGAGGACGCGCAGAAGGGTGTCGAGAGCCTGCCCGGCCTCCATCGGCGTCTCGTCGTAGCCGCGCAGGTCGACGAAGAGCGCGCCACGGAACCGGCCCCGGGCCAGAGCCGCGCGGCCGGCCGCGACGGCGAGCGTGGTCTTGCCGATGCCGCCGAGTCCGGTGACCATCACGCCGAGCGGCGCCCCACCGTCGGCGGCGGGCGCCAACAGTCCCAACAGTTCCGCCACGTCGTGCTCGCGGCCGGTGAAGGCCGCGGGAAGGGCCGGCAGCGGCGGCAGGACCTCCGTGCCCCGCACCGCCTCCGCCTGATGGATCGTCACGTGCGCCGTCCCCGCCTGGACCGTGTTCCCCCCGTTGAAGGTCCCGCCGCTGATGGCGTTGGACACCGCGACGCCCCGCGGCGGCCGCTTCCCACCCGTCCTGCGCTTCGACCCCACGCCGCCCCACCCGTTCACCCGTCACGAATCCCGCGTCCGCCCACCTCCCAGGTCTCCCGGGTGGTTTCTTCCGCAGAAGGACCCAGCGTACGGGCCACGCCGCCGCCCGGGATCCGATCCGCCGAGGTCCGCACCTCCCGCCCGCTCCCCGTGCGCCTGCTGTGCGCCGGTGGACCTGTGGAACGCTTCCCGGACGCAGGACACAGTCCGTGTACCAGCAGGGCGAGTTGAGGAGTCCGGGATGCCGCACGGTCAGGGCCCGCAGGGCGGGCACACCGATCCGTCGCTGTACCGTTCCGCGGCGGAGGCGATCGCCGCGCCGCCGGAGACGCTGGCGTACGTCGCCGGGTTCGACCGGGCGGGGCGGCGGCCGGACGCGCTGCTCACCGTCGACACCGACCCGGCCTCGGCGGGCTACGGGACGGTCCTGAACTTCGCCGAACTGCCGACGCTGGGCGACGAGTTGCACCACTTCGGCTGGAACGCCTGCTCGAGTGCGCTGGCGCACGCCTGCCACCGGAACCCGGAGCGGCGCTACCTGCTGCTGCCGGGCCTGCGCTCCTCGCGGCTGCACGTGATGGACACCCGGCCCGACCCGGTGCGGCCGCGCCTGGTGAAGACCGTCGAGGCGGCGGAGCTGGCGTCCAGAGCCGGGTACTCGCGCCCGCACACGCTGCACTGCGGGCCCGACGGCGTGTTCCTGTCCTGCCTGGGCGGGGCGGAGGGCACCGACGGGCCCGGCGGGGTGGCGCTGCTCGACCACACCACCTTCGACGTGCTGCGGGCGTGGGAGACGGAGCGCGGGCCGCAGCACCTCGCCTACGACGTCTGGTGGCACCTGGGGACGAACGTGGGCGTGACCAGCGAGTGGGGCACGCCGTGGATGGTCGAGGACGGCGTGGTGCCGGAGCTGCTGCTGGGCCGCAAGTACGGGCACGCGCTGCACTTCTGGGAGCTGGACTCCGGCCGCCACCTGCAGCGGGTCGACCTCGGCGACCAGTACCAGATGGTGCTGGAGCTGCGCCCGGCACACGATCCGCAGGCCGAGTGGGGCTTCGCCGGGGTGGTGACCAACGTCGAGGACCTCTCCGCCTCGGTGTGGCTCTGGTACCGGCAGGGCCCGGCGTTCACCGCCCGCAAGGTGATCGAGATCCCGGCCGAGCCGGCCAAGGCCGAGGACCTGCCGCCCGCGTTGCAGCCGTTCGGCGCGGTGCCGCCGCTGGTCACCGACATCAACCTGTCGGTGGACGACCGCTGGCTGTACGTCTCCGCCTGGGGCACCGGCGAGTTGTTCCAGTACGACGTCTCGGACCCGTTCCACCCCCGGCTCGCCGCCTCGGTGCGCCTCGGCGGCATCACCGCGCGCACCCCGCACCCGGCCGAGCCGGGCCGCCCGCTGAGCGGCGCCCCGCAGATGGTCGAGATCAGCCGCGACGGCCGGCGCCTCTACCTGACCAACTCCCTGTACGGCGCCTGGGACGACCAGTTCTACCCGGACGGCATCGAGCCCTGGATGGTCAAGCTGGACGCCGACCCCGAGACCGGCGGGCTCTCCGTCGACGAGCGGTTCTTCCCGCACGGCGCGGACTTCCGCGGCCTGCGCGTCCACCAGACCCACCTCGCGGGCGGCGACGCCTCCTCGGACTCCTACTGCCACCGGTAGGCAGGAACTAGCAGGTCAGGTGCACGGTGATCATGCTCCGCTGGCCCTGGGCCGTGAAGATCCAGAAGTCGAGGTCGGTCTGGGCGTGCTGGGGCGTCCCGCAGAGCAGGTTGTACGGGTAGTCCACGCGGCCCGGGCTCACCCGGCCGTAGGAGGGGTGGGCGAAGTCGTGGTCCTCCTCCCCCAGGGTTGAGCCGTTGACGCCGCGGAAGCCGAAGCCGGTCGCGTCGGGGGCGGAGTAGCGGACGCTGAGGTAGACCAGCTGCCCCTCCTGGTACGTCGACCACCCGGTGATGACCGGGGCTCCCGGTGCGGACCCGGGCTGGGCGGAGGTGGGCTGGCCGGACCCGGGCTGGGCCGAGGCGGCGCTGGTGGCGGTCGGCGACGCGGTCCGGGAGGCCGGGGTTCCTCCGCCTGCAGCGAGGGCCCAGGCGAGGCCGGCGACGACGACCGCCAGCAGGACGGCGCCGAGCGCGGCCAGCAGCCTCGTCCGGCGCCGACGGCGGGAGGCGCCGCTGCCGCCGGGGCGGTCCGCGGAAGGCGTCGGGGCCGCCGGGGTCGGGTGGGTGGCCGTCGCGCCCCCGGCCGCGACGGCGCGGGTCGGGGGGTGCTCCGGCGGCGGGCCCGGTGCCCCGGCGGCCACCTCGTCGAGCATCCGCCGGGCACCGGCCGCCGTGGGTCGTTCCTGCGGGTCCTTGCGCAGTAACGCCTCCAGGACGGGGGCGAGCGAGCCGGCGTGCCGGGGTTCGGGCAGCGGGTCCGAGATCACCGCCTGCAGGGTGCCCAGGGTGGACGCGCGCCCGAACGGCGACCGGCCCTCGACGGCCGTGTAGAGCGTCGCGCCGAGGGACCACAGGTCGGCGGGCGGGCCGGGCCGGCGACCGACCGCGCACTCCGGGGCGAGGTAGTCGGGTGATCCCACGAGATCGCCGGTGCGGGTGAGGCCCGGGGAGTCCGCCAGCAGCGCGATGCCGAAGTCGGTCAGCACGATCCGGCCGCCGCGTTCCAGCAGCACGTTGGCGGGTTTGACGTCCCGGTGCAGGATCCCCAGCTGGTGGGCCTGGTCGAGGGCGTCGACCACCACGGCACCGATCCGGGCGGTGTCCCGTGGCGACAGCGCGCCCTCGGCCGCGAGCACGTCGGCGAGCGAGCGGCCGTCGACCAGCTCCATGACGATCCAGGGCCTGCCGTCCTCCTGCAGGACGTCGAACACGGTGACCACGGCGGGGTGTCTGATCCGGGCGGCGGCCCTCGCCTCCTGCCGCAGCCTGGCGTGCAGGACCTCCTGCTCCTCCGCCGTCGGCCCGGAGACGCTGACCTCCTTGACGGCGACCTCGCGGTCGAGCAGTTCGTCGTGGGCCCGCCAGACGGTGCCCATGCCACCGCGGCCGAGCTGCTCGATCAGCCGGTACCGCCCGGCCAGCAGCCGCGTGTCGCCGTCACCGGCAGGTGGTCGCGTCATGGCCGTCCCGTCCGCGCGCCGGGTCGGGTGCGGCCGGCACGCTCGACGGCCCTGCTCCCGCGGGTCGTCGGTCGGGAGCGGGCTCCGCTGCCATTGTCCCGCCGCGGAACCTCACCAGCCAGCCGGGCGGGCCCCCACCAACACCTGGTCGTGGCGCACCCGGGCCGGGGGCAGGCCGGCGGCGAGCAGTTCGGAGCGGACGGAGCCGACCATGCCGGTCGGGCCACTGAGGCAGGCGAGGTGGTCGCGCCAGTCACCGGCCGTGGTGACGGCCTCGGCGAGGCGGCCGGCGGTGATCGGCGTGAGGGCCAACCAGGTCTTGTGCAGGCCGAGTTCGGCCAGTGCCGACCAGTCGTAGAGGTCGCCGCGGTCGCGGGCGCCGACGAAGAGGTGGACGCGGCGGCCGGGCGGGCGGTGGACGGCCTGCTGCTCGATGATGGCCTTCATCGGCGCGAGTCCGCTGCCGCCCGCGACGAGCAGGAGGTCCCGGGTGTCGTCCTCGGGGAGCAGGGTGCCGCGCGGCGGGCCGAGCCGCAGCCGGTCGCCGACGGCGGTGCGCTCGACCAGGGCGGCGCTGACCCCGCCGGGGCCGGTGCGGCGGACGTGGAACTCCAGCTCGTTGTCGGCCCGGGGCGCGCAGCCCATCGAGTACTGGCGCCAGGTGTGCGGGAGCAGCGGGTGCTCGACGGTGCCGTACTGCCCGGCCCGGTACGGGTAGGGCTCTCCGGTGCGCACCCGCAGCACGGCGAGGTCGGGCCGGCGGCGCTCGTGGCCCGTCACCACGGCGTGCCAGTACGGGGGTTCGGTGAGCGCGGACTCGGCTCCGGCGGTCATCGCGCCGACGGCGAAGCGCAGCATCCTGGTCCACGCCGCCTCGAGCTCCTCCGTCCGGCCCGCGCCGGCCCGGTGCCGGATCGCTGCGCACAGGGCCTCCTCGAAGGCCTCGTAGTGGACCGGCCGGACACCCAGTTTCCGGTGGTCGCGGCCGAGTTGACGGAGCATCCGGTCGAGTTCGGCGGGCCGGTCGAGGTGGTCGATCAGGTGGCGGAAGATCCGCTCCAGGTGGGCCTGCTGGAACTCCATCGAGGCGGGGAAGAGCGGGCGCAGGAACGGGCGGCGGCGGAACATGACGCCGTAGAGGTGGTCGATCAGGTCGGCGAGCGGCGCGACCAGGCCGAGGCCCCGCCGGATCAGCAGCTGGTCGGCCGCGCCGTCGTACCCTCCGCCCCCGGTGTCGGGCCCCGACGGAGCGGCCGGGGTGAGGAGTTGGCGCCGCAGCCGCATGGCGTGGTGGCGGGCGATCAGCCGGTCGTACTCGGCGGTGGCGGTGGTGGTGGCGGCGGTGCTGTTGGTGATGTCCATGACCCGCCCAGTCAACTGCGGTCGGTTGGGCGGCAGAAGGGCCGATGGCCCCGGGCGGCCCCGGGACCATCGGCCCGTTCCGCCCGTTCCGGCCAGGGGGCCGGGGACAGGGCCAGGGGGCCGGAGCCCGGGATGGCGCCACCGACGCGGGCCGAGGCGGGCCGGGGAGCCGCTACCTGGTCGGCTCGGTGCGGGAGGTCTCCCCCGGCTCGGGGAGGAACTCGGTGGCGGCCCAACTGGCCAGCAGCCGCAGGGACTCGGCCGAGGTGGTGCCGGGCTCGGCGTGGTAGGTGATCAGCACCTGGTCGGCGTCGCCGGCCGGGCGCAGCGCCTCGTACTGGAGGCTGAGCCCGCCGACCACCGGGTGGTGCAGCTGCTTGGTGCCGTGCCCCTTGTCCTGGATGCCGTGGGCGGCCCACAGACGGCGGAAGTCGGCGCTCTTGAGAGAGAGTTCGCCGATCAGTGCGGCGAGCTGGGGGTCGTCCGGGTCGCGTCCGGCGTCGAGGCGCAGCATCCCGACCACGTCGCTCGCCTTGCCCTCCCAGTCCTGGTACAGCTCGGCGGCCGCCGGGTCGAGGAAGACGTGCCAGGCCATGTTGCGCTGCTCGGGCGGCATGGCGGCGAAGTCGCCGAGCAGGGCGGTGCCGAGCCGGTTCCAGCCGATGATGTCGAGCCGCCGCCCGAGGACGTACGCGGGCACGCCGTCCATCGCGTCCATCAGCTGCTGGAGGGCGGGGCGGACCCGCTGCCGGCGGGCGGCGGCCCGGCCGGCGCGGCGACGGGCGGGCTTGGTGAGCCGGCCGAGGTGCTCGCGTTCGGCGGGGCCGAGCCGCAGGACGCGGGCGATGGCGTCGAGGACGGCGGCGGAGACGTTCTCGCCGTGGCCCTGTTCGAGCCGGGTGTAGTAGGCGGTGCTGACTCCGGCCAGCTGGGCCAGCTCCTCGCGGCGCAGTCCGGGCACCCGGCGCCGGGTGGTGGTGTCCGGCAGGCCCACGTCCTCGGGCCGCAGCCGGGCGCGGCGGGATCGGAGGAACTCGCTGAGTTCGGTGCGCTGGTCCATGTGTGCAGTATGCGGGCCGGGGGGCGTGCCCGGGGGCGGGCGAGGGTGACACTGCCGTGCGTACGTTCCGGGGTCGTACGTTCGGGGGTCCTAGGTGCGGGGTTCCTAGGTGCGGGGTTCCTACGATGATCCTTGGTCTGGTTGCCCCCCTCGCGCCGCCGCACTCTGGGGGCATGACGAACACGACGACCGACGCGACCACCACGAGCACGACGGGCACGACGGCGGACACCGCCACGAACGGCTCGGAGACCCACCTCACCACCCGCACCGTCGCCGCCTACGCGGCGGCCGAGCCCGACGCCCCGCTGGAGCGGACCACCGTCACCCGCCGGGCGGTCGGCGAGCAGGACATCGTGATCGACATCCGCTTCTCCGGCATCTGCCACTCCGACATCCACCAGGTCGGCGAGGACTGGGGCACCGGGATCTTCCCGATGGTCCCGGGGCACGAGATCGCCGGTGTGGTCAGCGAGGTCGGCCCCGGGGTGACCCGCTGGCGGGTCGGCGACCGGGTCGGCGTCGGCTGCTTCGTCGACTCCTGCCGGGAGTGCGACAACTGCCGGGCCGGCCTCCAGCAGTACTGCACCGGCCTCGGCGGCACCGTCTTCACGTACAACAGCACGGGCAAGGACGGCCTGCCGACGTACGGCGGCTACTCCTCGGAGCTGGTCGTCGACGAGGCGTACGCGCTGCGCATCCCCGACAACCTGCCGCTGGACGCCGCCGCGCCGCTGCTCTGCGCGGGCGTCACGCTGTACTCGCCGCTGGCGCACTGGGGCGCGGGCCCCGGCCGGAAGGTGGCCGTGGTCGGCCTCGGCGGGCTCGGGCACATGGGGGTGAAGATCGCCCACGCCATGGGCGCGGAGGTCACCGTGCTCAGCCAGTCGCTGCGCAAGCGGGAGGACGGGCTGAAGCTCGGCGCCGACCACTACCGGGCGACCTCCGACCCGGCGACCTTCACCGAGCTGGCGGGCAGCTTCGACCTGATCGTCAACACCGTCTCCGCCGACCTCGACCTGAGCGCCTACCTCGGCCTGCTGCGCACCGACGGCGTCATGGTGCAGGTCGGCGCGCCGGAGAAGCCGGTGACGGTGAACGCCCACGCGCTGCTCAACGGCCGCCGCTCGCTGGCCGGTTCGATGATCGGCGGGCTCCCGGCGACCCAGGAGATGCTGGACTTCTGCGGCGAGCACGGCATCACCGCGGAGATCGAGCTGATCCGCGCGGACCAGATCAACGAGGCGTACCGGCGGGTGCTGTCCGGTGACGTCCGGTTCCGGTTCGTGATCGACGCCGCGACCATCTGATCCGCCGGACCACACACGCGGCGCCCCGCCGACCCGGAGCCCCGCCGACCCACGCCCGCGGCGCCCCGCCCCCACGGTGACCTCTCCCGTCACCGTGGGGGCGGGGCGCCGCGTCCGTTCTCCACGACGGTCACGCGCCACGCGCCACGCGCCACGCGCTATGCGCTCCGCGCCCGCCGACCCGGCCCCGACGGCCCGGCTGCCCGGCGCTGCTCACGCCGGTCCTCCCGCCGCTGGCGTCCACGACGCAGCGGCTGGTCGGGCAGCCAGCCGAAGGTCAGCGAGGACCCCACCAGCCCGAGCAGCATCCCGACCAGGAAGCCGCCCAGGTTGGAGGTGATCCAGCTGCCCAGGGAGGCGAGCACGGCGAGGACGGAGTAGAACAGCCGCTGGGCCGGGTTGAAGAGGATCAGCAGGCCGCACAGCACCATCACCGCCGGCACCAGGTACCCGGCGATCCCCTCCATGCCGATGTGCAGCACGACGGGCAGCGGGGAGCGCAGGGTGAACAGGATCTCGGCGCCGCCGAGCAGGACGAGCAGTCCGCCCCAGAAGGGCCGCTTGCCCCGCCAGTCGCGCCTGGGCGGGCGGCCGGCGGGCGCCGGGACGGGGGGCGCCTGGGCGGCGGCCGTCCCCTCGGCCGCCCCCTCGGGCCCCGCCCCGTCGGATTCCCCGGCCTGCGCCGTGGCCGTGGCCCGGGCGGCCTCACCGACCGGTGCCGTCGCGGACGTCACCGGCCCGGCGGCCGCCGCCCCGGCCGGTTCCGGCACGGACTCCGTCACGGTCAGCAGCCCTTGGAGCTGAAGCTCAGCCGCAGGTTGGGCAGTTTGAACCCGACCGCGGTGCTCGCGTAGTTGTGCTGCTTCAGGTTCGTCAGGATGACGCGGTCGGCCTGCTGCCCGAAGACCCCGGCGCCGCCCACGCCCTTCGGTCCGGCCTTGGTGTAGGTGCTGGCGTCGCCGCCGATCTCGATGTTGGTGAAGTCCGCGTCGCCGGAGAGCATGTCGGAGTCGGTGGTGAGATCGCTGGCGGTGACGGGGGTGCCGCCGTCGCCGGCATGGATGACGAGGTTGATGCCGCCCAGGTCGACGCTCTGGCACAGGTTGGTGATCTCGGCGTTCTTGATCGCCGAGACCGCGACCAGCACCTGACCGCCGGTGTCGCCCTGGTTGGGGCTGTCGGGGATCATCGAGTCCAGGCCGCCGAACTGGGCGAAGCCCTTGCCGTCGAGCTTGTCCGCGGTGATCGTGAACGGCATGCCGCTGATGTTGAACTGGGCGGCCAGCACGCCCTGGGCGGTGAGCGCCATCAGGACGGCGCCCGCCGCGACGGCCGGGACGGCCATCAGGGCGGTGCGCTTCAGCCGTACCCGCCCTCTTCTGGCGGTGGCCGGGGTCTCCGCCGTTTCGGCCGCCGCGGCGGCGTCCTCGGACATGGCCATGTGTGCTCCCTGTGGTGGATGGGTGTGCGGGCACACGTTGCCCTGGCGCGGACAGCGTTCCACGGCCGGACCGGGCCGTCCGCCCCTCGGCAGCGGGGCGGCCCCGGTCGGCCGTGCGGTGAGTAACTGGGAAGCTACTGCTCGGTATTGGCCGGGTCAATACGGGTGCACGAAGGATCTTCACCATTCGGCAACCCGAGACGCCTGGCGGCCTCCGCCGGGCCGAGGAAGGGGGCCAGGCAGAACAGGCTCAAGACCGGCAACAGATCCGGTAGTTGATCCGTGCGCCCGGAGTCGACCCGCCGGTGGAGCGCGCTGTACACCCCACCCACCACGGCGTCCACCAGTTCCTCGACCGCCACACCGCAGGGGAGTTGGGGCACCTCGGTAAAGAACACCCGGAACTTCTTGAGGAGTTGGTCCCGCTCACGACGCCCGGCCGGACCGACGGCCTCGATCTCGATCACCGCCATGGTGGCGAAGGCGGGTGTTCCGGCCAGGAGTTGGAGCATCGCACCGAGCCCCTGCCGGATCCCGGCACACCAGTCGCTCTCCGCCGCGAACGCCGCCGCCATCCGGCGGATCACCACGCCCGTCCCGTACCGGTGCGCGGCCAGGAAGGCGTCCTCCTTGCCGCTGAACAGCTCGTAGAAGACCGGCCTGGTCACGCCCGCCGCGCGGCAGATGTCGCTGACCGTGGCGTGCTGGTAGCCGCGCTCGGCCACCGTCTGGACCAGTCCGTCCAGCAGCCGCTCGCGCTGGGTGGCGGCGACCACCGCCGGGGGCAGCCGGCTCGGTCCGCGCTTGATCGACCGGGCCGGGTCACGTCCGGTCCGCGCGCCCGGCAGCAGGACCACGTCGGCACTCCGCAGGTGTTTGTGTTCCATCCCCAACTCCTGTGGCCTGTATTGACATTGACGCAACGCAGGGTTTACAACACTGACAGGTTTCCAACCGGTGGGCGAACCACTTCACCACCGGCCGACCTCCAGGGGCTCCGACGGCCCCGGGCGACCCGCCCGGGCCACGGGACCACTGCGGACGCAGGCCCGCGGCGGTGGCAGCCGTCGACGCGCACCCCACTGCACGCACGCACGTCCGCACCTTCACACCGCCGTGCCGCACCAGCGGGCCCGTGGCGCCGGGCCCGCCCGGCCACGGCCCCGCGCGGCCCCCGGTACGCCATGCCGCACTCGCCATGCCACGCACCTCCCCCGCCGTGCACGCCACCACACCCGCACCGCGGGCCACCCCCACCCGTCTCCGCACGGAGAGAGGTCACCCTCATGCGCTTCCGCCGCACCCTCGGAACCGCGGCCCTCGCCGCGATCGCCCTCGCCGGCGCCGCCGTCGCACCCGCCCAGGCGGCCGGCTCCGCGGTCCTGACCACCGGCAGCCTCGGCGGCCCCGCCGTCGCCGTCGGCGACACCCTCACCGCGAGCCTGGTCTCCGGCACCTACGCCACCTTCTACAACAGCGCCACCGGCACGAGCGGCATCAAGTGTGCCAGCTCCGGCTTCTCCGCCACCGTGACGGCCAACCCGACCGCCCCCGGCAGTGCGGTCGAACAGCTCAACGCCCAGACCTTCGGCTCCTGCACCTCCAACGTCCTCGGCGTCACGGGGGTCAAGAGCATCACGGTCAACAACCTGCCGTTCACCAACACCGTCGGCGACGGGCCCGGCAACCCGGTGGCCCTCACCCCCGGCGCGGCCGGCGCGATGAAGACCACGGTGGTGCTCAACACCGTCCTCGGCAGCGTCAACTGCGTCTACCAGAACACCACCGGCATCGCCGGCACCACCTCGAACACCGGCAACACCATCGGCTTCTCGGCCCAGCCGTTCAGCCTGCTCTCCGGCTCCGGCCTGTGCTTCTCGACGGGCTACTTCAGCGCCACCTACGGCCCGGTCACCGACACCTCGGCGGCGGGCAGCCCGCTCGTCTTCGTCAACTGACGACCGGACGGCAGGCACGGGCACGACGGCGTACGGCGACCCCGGTCGTCGTACGCCCCGGCCCCGTCTGCCCACACTCCGACTCCCTACCCCCTCCCGGCCTACCCCCTTCCCCGGCCCCCTCCCCTCCCCCTCCCCGGTCCCCCTCCCCTCCCCCTCCCCTCCCCCGGCCCACCTCCCTCCCCGGCGCGCCGACCCCGCGACAGCGAAGTGACCGGCCGGTAGGGTGCTTGCGCACGGACACGGCCGACACGAACGGGGCGGGGCATGAGCAGCGGCGGCATCGAGGGCACCGGCTTCTTCACCTCGGTGGCGGACACCGCCGAACAGCTCGCCGCGACCGGCTACCTGGCCTCCACCGCGGTGGCCACCACCGTCTTCCTCGCCGACCGGCTCGGCAAGCCGCTGCTCGTCGAGGGCCCCGCCGGCGTCGGCAAGACCGAGCTCGCCAAGGCCGTCGCCGCGATCGGCCGGGCCCGGCTGGTCCGGCTCCAGTGCTACGAGGGCATCGACGAGGCCCGCGCGCTCTACGAGTGGAACCACGCCAAGCAGCTGCTGCGGATCACCGCCGGCCGCGAGGAGGGCTGGGACCAGGCCCGCACCGACATCTTCGGCGAGGAGTTCCTGCTCACCCGCCCGCTGCTCACCGCCATCCGCGGCGACGAGCCGACCGTCCTGCTGATCGACGAGATGGACAAGGCCGACGTCGAGGTCGAGGCGCTGCTGCTGGAGGTGCTGAGCGACTTCCAGGTCACCGTGCCCGAGCTCGGCACGATCACCGCGAGCCGCCGCCCCTTCGTCCTGCTCACCTCCAACGCCACCCGGGAACTCTCCGAGGCCCTGCGCCGCCGCTGCCTCTTCCTCCACCTCGACTACCCGGACGCCGAGCTGGAGCGCCGGATCGTCCGGCTCAAGGTGCCCGGCCTGGACGACACGCTGGCCGCCTCGCTGGTCCGGGTGGTCGGCGCGCTGCGGGCGATGGACCTGCGCAAGGCGCCGTCCGTCGCCGAGACCGTCGACTGGGCCCGCACCCTGCTCGCGCTCGGCGCCGACACCCTGGACGAGGCCGCCGTCCGGGACACCCTCGGCGTCGTCCTCAAGCACCAGGACGACATCCGGAAGGCCGCCCAGAAGCTCACCCCCGCATGACGGCCGCCCCGCCGCCGACCGACCCGGCGGCCCGGCTGACCGGCCTGGTCCGGGCGCTGCGCGGGCACGGCCTGCGGATCGGCCCCGCCGAGACGGTGGACGCGGCGGCCGTTCTCGACGTGCTCGGCTTCGCCGACCGCGAGCAGATGCGGGCCGGGCTGGCCGCCGCACTGCTGCGCTCGGACGGCCAGCGGACGGTCTTCGACGCAGCCTTCGACCTGTTCTTCCCGCTCGGCGTCGGCACCCCCGAGGCCGTCCGGGCCGGCCGCGACGGCCAGGGCGACCCCTCCGCCCCGCCCGAGGGCCTGACGCCGCCCCGACCGGGCCGGCCCGACCCGCTCCGCGACGAGCTGCGCGACCGCCTCGCCGCCGCCCTGGCGGCCGACGACCGCGCCGCGCAGGCCCGGCTGGCCGGCGAGGTGGTGGAGGCCTTCGGCCGCTACGGCTCCGGCCCGGCGGCCGGGTCCGCGCCGGGCTCGGACGGCTGGTCCGCCCACCAGGCGCTCGGCCGGCTCGCCCCCGAGACCCTGCTCGCCCGGGTCCTCGCCGGGCTGCGCGCAGGGGCCGGCGACCCGGACCTGTCCGACCTCGTCCTGGCCGACGAGATCCGCCGCCGCATCCGGGACTTCCGGGTGCTCGTCGCCACCGAGGCCCGCCGCCGGGTCGCCGAGCTGCGCGGTGCCGAGCGGATCGCCGAACGCGCCGTGGCCCCGACCGTCGACCGGATCGACTTCCTCACCGCCGGCCGCGGCCAGCTCGCCGAACTGCGCCGCACCGTGCACCCGTTGGCCCGCAAGCTGGCCACCCGGCTGGCCGCCCGGCGCCGCCGCGCCGCCCGCGGACGGATCGACCTGCGCCGCACCCTGCGCCGCTCGCTGTCCACCGGCGGGGTGCCGCTGCGCCCGGCCTACCGGCTGCGCCGCCCGGCCCGGCCGGAGATCGTGCTGCTCTGCGACGTCTCCGGCTCGGTGGCCGGCTTCGCCGACTTCACCATGCTGCTGGTGCAGGCGATGAGCGAGCAGTTCAGCAAGGTCCGGGTGTTCGCCTTCGTCAACCGCACCGCCGAGGTGACCGGCCTGCTGGCCGGCCGCGACGCGGACCCGGCCCGCCTCGCCGCCCGCATCCTCACCGAGGCGAAGGTGACGGGCTACCACGGCAACAGCGACTACGGTGCAGCCCTGGGCGAGTTCGCCGAGCGGCACCCGGACGCCGTCGGCCCGCGCACCAGCGTGCTGATCCTCGGCGACGCCCGCACCAACCACCGCGACCCGAACCTCGACGCGCTGCGCCGCATCGCCGGCCGGGCCCGGCGGGTGTACTGGCTCAACCCCGAGCAACCCGCCCTCTGGCCGACCGGCGACTCCGCGGCCCTCGCCTACGCGGGCGTCGTGGAGATGCACTCCTGCCGCAACGCCCGTCGCCTCGCCGAACTGATCACCCGCCTGATCCCGGTCTGACCCCGCTCCGGGACGCCCCGGCCCCGGGACCGGCGGCCGGTCAGTCCAGCGCCTTCAGGAAGTCCAGCAGGGCCTCGTTGACCTCGTCCGGGCGTTCCTGCTGCGTCCAGTGGCCCGTCTTCGGGAGGCGGACGTGGCGGTGCAGCCGGGGGACCCGGCCGAGCAGGTGGGCGCGCACCTCGGGGGTGATCAGCGCGTTCACCAGGTCCTGCTCGCCGGCCACGTAGAGGGCGGGCACGTCGATCGTCACCCCGTCGAAGGCGGCGAGCAGTTCGGCGTTGCGGTCGATGTTGCGGTACCAGTTGAGCCCGCCGGTGAAGGCCCGCTCGCCGTGTTCGGCGTAGTCGGCGGCGAAGGCGTCGAGGTCCGCCTCGGTGAGCCAGTGCGGGAGGCGCTCCGGCTCGGGGACGGTGTCCAGCAGGGTCCGGCCCTCGGGGACGACCCAGGGCCGCGGGCCGCCCTCCGGCTGGGTGCCGGAGAGGATGCGGCGCAGGCTGGACCGCACGTCGGCCGCCAGCTCGGCGTCGGCCCGGCCGGGCTCCTGGAAGTACAGCTGGTAGAAGCCCTCGCCGAAGTGCTCCCGGGCGGCGTGCAGCGGCGGCGGCCCGCTGACCGGCAGCGGCGGCACGCTCAGCCCGGCGACGCCGCGCACGAGGTCCGGCCGCAGGGCGGCGACGGCCCAGGCGACCGGCGCTCCCCAGTCGTGGCCGACGACGACCGCCCGCTGCTCGCCGAGCGCGCCGATCAGCGCGGTGACGTCGCCGACCAGGTGCAGCAGGGTGTACGCGTCGACGCTGGACGGCTGCTCGCTGCGGGCGTAGCCGCGCTGGTCGGGGGCGACGACCCGGTAGCCGGCCGCGGCCAGCGGGGCGAACTGGTGGCGCCAGGAGTACCAGCTCTCCGGGAAGCCGTGCAGCAGCAGGACCAGCGGGCCCTCGCCCTGTTCCGCGAGGTGCAGCCGCACGCCGTTCACCTCGATGTGGCTGTGCTTGATCGCCTCGTTCAACTCCCGCTCCCCGGGTCCGGTCGGACGCCTCGGCGGCGTCCGTTCGTTCTCGACCCTGCCCAGTGCCGCGCCCCGGGAATCCCCTTCCGGGGGACCGAACACGACCGAGGCCGCCCCGTAACTCCGGGACGGCCTCGGCGAGTTGATGCTTCGTCAGTTCACCGTGTAGCTGTACGGGATCGCCGCGAGCACCGCACCGGTGGTGTTCAGGACGTTGTTGGCGGTCGCCACCCCGGTCGGGGCGGAGACCAGGTACAGGACGCCCTTGACGGTGCTACCCTTCGCCCCGGTCGGGGTGAGGGTCACCTGCAGCGAGCCGGTGGCGCCCGGCTGGACGGTCACCGGGTTCGCGGCCGCGGCCGAGGCGTCGACCGCCGCGGCGTACGGGTCACCGGTGCTGGAGGTCAGCGCCGGGTCGAACGCCTGGGTGTGCGCGGTGGCCGTGATGGTGGAGGTGCCGGCCGGCGCGCCGCCGTTGCCGAACGGGCCGATCTGCTGGACGAAGACGCCCCAGTTGCCGGGGACGACGGGCTGCTCGGCGCTGCCCTTGTCGGTGACGACCGAGACGGTCGAGCCGTCCTGGGCCTTCTTCAGGTCACCGAAGAGGTCCGGCGAGCCGGTGGTGGCGCTGAGCTCCAGCTGGGCCGGGGTCGAGGAGGCCGCGACGCCCTTCAGCTGGTCGGTGCCCGGCGGCACCAGGAAGGACGGGACGGCGGACTCCAGGTTCAGCGGGAGCTTGACCGTGGCCGAGGTGCCCTGCGGCACCAGCGGCAGGTCGACCCGGCGGTCCAGGCGGCCGTCGGCCGAGATCTTCTGGGTGGCGACGGTGTTGTTGGTGTAGTTCACCTGGACGGTGACCGGCTTGCCGGCGGCGAGCTTGGTCCGGCCGTCGTTGGGCAGGCCCGCGGCGGTGGCGCTGTTCTGGTTGAACGCGACGGTGCCGGTGAAGTCCTGACCGAGCTGCTGCCCGCTGACCGGGCCGACCACGTTGAGGACGAACCGCCAGCGGCCGGCGGCCGGGTTGACGGTGGTGGCCGAGACGCCGCCGGTGGTGCCGGTCAGGTTGCCCTGCGCGTCGAAGAGGCCGTTGCCCTCGATGTCGATCGGGGTGCCGTTGGGGCTGATCAGCGCGCCCTGCATGAGCAGCTTCGGGTCCTTGACGGCGAGGCCGACCCGCAGGTCCTTCTGGCCCTTCGGGACGTCGAAGCCGTAGGAGAAGCTCTGCGTCGGGGAGGAGCCGCGGCCGTTGCCGCCGGTGATGGTGCCGGTGAAGGTGCCGGTGCCGTTCTTGACCGGGACGAGGCTGCGCAGCACGACCGGCACGCTGGTGGTGCTGCCGTTGGAGGCGGAGACGGTGACCGCCTCGCTGGAGTCGCCGCTGGTCGCCGGGGTGGTGACCTGGACCTTGAGGGTCTTGGTCTGGCCCGGCTTCAGCTCGGTGGTGGAGGGGCTGACGCCGCCGGCCGGGACGGCCCGCTGGGTCGTGGTGCCGAGCTGGACGGCGCCGGTGTAGCCGGCCTGGCCCGCCGGGGTGTAGAGGATCGCGGTCCACTGGCCGGCGACCGGGCGGGGGACGTCCACCAGGCCGAAGTCGGCCGGGGTCGCGCCGCCCTGCGGGCGGGTGTTGGTCTCGAAGCGGCCCGACGGGTCGAGCAGCGTCATGCGGACCACCGGGCCGTTGCTGACCGGGTTGGGCGCGCCCTGCCAGGCGATCGACGCCGCGAGGCGGTCGGCACCGGCCGGGACGGTGAACTTGACCTCCTTCTTCACCCAGGTGACGCCGTTGGTGGCGTACTTGAAGGTGTCGGTGGAGGCGGAGTCCAGCTGGACGGTCTGCTGGTCGCTGCCCTGCGGCACGAAGGCGCGGGTCGCCGCGCTGACCGTCTGCGGCTCGTCACTGGTGTTGGTGACGCTCACGTCGGCGGTGTGGGTCGAGCCGGGGTTGCCCGCGATGTCGAGCTGACCGGTGTTCACCACGACGGTGCGGTTGCCGGGCGTGCCGTCGCCGTCCTGGATGCCGCGGGCGGCCTCGACGGCGGCGCGGACGTTCAGCAGGCCGGCGCCCTGCTCCTCGGCCGGGACGCCGAGGTCGCTGGCGGTGCCGGTGAGGAGCTTCTTGACCAGGGCCGGGGAGGGCGAGTCGCCGCCGTGGGTGTCGCGGTAGGCCTGGATGACCAGGGCCGCGGCGCCGGTGACGAACGGGGCCGCCTGACTGGTGCCGCCGAAGGACTGGATCGGCGTGCCGTTGCCGCTGAAGCCCTTGCAGTCGGTGTACTTGGCGGTGTCCGGCGAGCAGAGCGCCCAGTCCGACTCGCCCGGCGCGACCAGGTCGACGGTGCGGCCGGCCTGGGTGAAGCCGCCCGAGGAGAGCGCGGAGATGCGGTTGTTGCTCCAGGTCCGGTTGGAGAACTGGGCGCCCGCGTAACCGGTCTGCTGGTAGTTCTGGTTGTCGGTGGAGGCACCGACGGCGATCACGTTCGGGTCGGTGGCGGGGGTGCCGATCGTCCCGGTGATGCCCGCGTCGCCGGAGGAGACGGCGACGGTGACGCCGGCCTTGACGGCCTGGTCGTTGAAGAGCGAGATGGTGTCGTGCGCGCCGCTGTCCGGGGTGACGTTGCCGCCGAAGGACTCGTTGAGCACGTCGACGTGCGAGACCCGCACCGCGTAGTCGATCGCCTGCAGGATCGAGGAGTTGGACATCACCTCGCCGCCGGCCTTCAGCGCCACCAGCGAGGCGTCCGGTGCGAGGCCGCGGACGCGGATGTTGCAGCCGGCCGGGAGCGGGTGCGAGGCGTTGACGAACTTGGAGACGTCGTAGACCTGGCGGCCCTGGGCGATGACCGCCGAGGCGTCGCCGAAGGCCTCCGCGCCGCCGGTCGGGGCGTCCCAGCCGTCGCCGGCGAAGTCCTGGTAGTCGACGACGGCGTGCGAGCCGTCGGCCCGGATGAAGTCCGGGTTGTTCGGGTCCAGGCCGTCGGCGATGTAGGCGACCTTGACGCCCTTGCCGGTGGCCAGGGTGTCGGCGCCGGGCTGGCCGTTGCCGCCGACCGCCTTGGTGGAGTAGAGGCCCTCGGGCTCCAGCAGGGGCTTGGCCGGGTCGGAGGGGCAGACCGTGTTGGTCGCGTTCTCCTCGGTGCCCTGCGCGCCGTTGCTGCCCGGAGCGGCCTGCGGGGCGGCGGCCTTGGGGGCCTTGGCTCCGGCGGCCGTGGTGGCCGCGGTGTCCTGCTTCGCCTTGCCGGCGGCCGGCGGGGCGACGGCGATCTGGGTGTCGGCCACCACGGAGGCGACGGCCGGGTCGGTCTCCAGTGCGGCGCGCAGCGCCGGGCTGACGGTGGCCGAGAACGCGTTGCCGACCACGAAGGTCTTGATGTTGGTCCCGCCGCCGGCCTTGACCTTGTCCAGCAGCGGGGCCTGCGTCTGCGCGGCCTTCTGCTGACGGGTGCCCAGGTGGCCGTGGTCGGCCGGGGCGTCCGTTATCTGGTCCTTGAGGATCACGATCACCGGCACCGGGCTCCCGTCCGCGGACGCCACGGGGGCGGTCTGCGGCTCCGGGATCGGGGCTGCGTCGGCGCTGGACCCGAAGGTCAGGACCATGGACGCGGCGGTGACCGTGACGGCAGCTGCTAGCTGGGATTTCCGCCAGCCGATCAATGGACATCCTTTCGTCTGATGAGACGTCAGGTTGCACGGCCCAGCGTACGCGGATCCGGATCGGTCGCGTGGTTGCTCCGGACCGCGCGTCCCGACAGCGGTCGAATTCCAGCGCATCCGACACGACCACGACAAGGGGGGAAATCCCCATCAGCAAGTAAAGATGACCATCAGAAAGTAAAATGCACGGCGGAAATCGGGCCAATCCCGCCCCTATTCGCCGACCGGCCCCCTCCGGACCCGCCCGATGCGGCCGGAAAACGGTGGCGAACTCTGGACACTGGCGAAACACCGCCACCTGCGGCGCACCGCACGCGCCGTCCGACTCTCTCTTCCCCTCCCTCCGGCCCCGAAACCGGACATGACAGAACCGGTGCCCCGGGCCGACTGCGGCCCGGGGCACCGGCGAGTCCGGGGGACCGCCGCCGGAATCAGGCGTCGGACAGCCGCTCCTGAGCGTCCGCCAGGTCCTCGGCGGTGGGCGCGTCGTCCTGGGTGAGCCGGTGGCGCCAGTACCCGGTGAAGTCGATCGACGCCTTCGGCACGCCGCGCCCGTCCACCAGGTGCCGGCGCAGCGCCCGGACCGCGCCGGCCTCCCCCGCCAGCCAGACGAACGGACGGCCGGCGGGCAGTTCGGCGGCCCGCACCGCCTCCGTCAGCACGGCGCCCGGGGACGCCCCGCCCCGCGGCAGCCAGTGCACCACCGGCTCGGCACCGCTCTCCAGCGGCTGCCGCTCGGCCTCGTCCGCGATCTCGACGAACACCACCGCCGGCACCGCGGCGGGCAGCGCCCCGACCAGGGTCGCGACGGCCGGGAGGGCCGTCTCGTCCCCGGCCAGCAGCACCCAGTCGGCCGCGGCGGCAGCGTCGGCGAACGGGACGGCCGGGGCGTACAGCGCGGAGGGCCCGACCATGCCGAGCCGTTGCCCGGCGGCGGCCCGCGCGGCCCAGGCGGCGGCCGGGCCGGCGTCGCCGTGCAGCACGAAGTCGATCTCGACCCGCCGGGTGCCGGGCCGCCGACGCCGGAGGGTGAAGCTGCGCAGCAGCGGGCGCGCGGCCTCGGGGATCGCCAGGTACGCCTGGTACCAGCCCATCGGGTCGGCGCTCTGCGGCGGCAGCTCGGGCACCCGCTGCCCGGGGCGCGGGAAGCAGAGCTTGACCTGCTGGTCGGGCGCCGCGCCCACGGAGTCGTCCAGGGCCTCGGCCTCGAAGACGACCCGGGCGGTGCGCGGCGTGATCCGGCAGACCTCGACGACCTCGAGGAAGGTGACGGGCAGTGTCATCGCGAACCCCTCCGATTGATAACCTTACGACATAAAGAGTTGCCGTGGTCGAGGATACTTTACGCCATAAGGAGTTGCGCATGGTCGTCTACGCCGGACAGGGCGACGCCCACCGGTCCCTCGCCCTGCTCTGGGGCGCCGCACCGGAACCGCGCACCGGGCGCAGCGGCCCCAAACCGGGGCTCAGTGTGGACGCGATCGTGTCCGCCGGAATCGCGGTGGCCGACGACGAGGGGATGGCCGCGCTCTCCATGCGCGCCGTCGGCGAACGGCTCGGCCGCACCGCGATGGCCCTCTACACCTACGTGCCGGGCAAGGCCGAGCTGCTCGACCTGATGCACGACCGCGCCCTGGCCGGACTCCCCACGGCTCCCCCGCCCTCGGACGACTGGCGCGCCGCCGTCACCGCCTGGGCCGGCGCGCTGTACGACCGCTACCTGCGCCACCCCTGGATGCTCCAGGTCTCGCAGGCCCGGCCGGTCCTCGGCCCGGCCGAACTCGCCGCCATGGAGGCCCTGTTGGTCGCCCTCGGGCCGGCCGGTCTGGCGCCCGGGCCGCTGCGCGGAGCGGTCTCCGCGCTCTGGCAGTTCGTCCGCGGCACCGCCGCCGCGACCGCCGAGTCCCGCGCGGCCGCCGCCGAGACCGGCGTCACGGACGAGGACTGGTGGACCGCCAGATCCGCCCGACTGGCCGAACTGGCACCGGACTTCCCGAGCCGCTTCCCGCTGCTCACCGCCCTGCAGAGCGGTGCCGACGGCCCCCCGCAGGACCGCGAGCAGGAGACCTTCCGCACCGGCCTCGCCGTCCTGCTCGACGGCGTCGCGGCCGCCGCGCCGGCCGCCGGGGACGCACCCGTGCCCGCCACCCGACCGGGTCGGGCGGCGGGCACGGGCGAGGGCGCTGACACGCCGTAGGGCTCACGAGCCGCGGGCGGTCGGTCCGCCGGGATGCGGTGCGGAACCGCCGGGCCGTCAACCCGCCGGGATGCGGTGCGGAACCCCCGGGTCGTCCCGGTGGATCCCGGCGGCGCCGGGGGCGGTGCCGAATCCGAGTCGGCCGGCGAGGGCGCCGGCATTGGAGACGGCAGACCTTTCCTTGACCGGCGCTATGCCCGGGGCCGGCGGTGCGGGGGCGGCTCCCGCGGCGGCGGGGCGGCCGCGGGAGCGGTCACCGGGTGAGCGCGTCCAGGGCGGCGGTGGCGAAGGCGTGGTCCTGCTCGGGGGCGCCGCCGCCGACACCGAGGGCGCCGATCAGCCGGCCGTCGCGGCGCACGGGGACGCCCCCGGCGATGAACAGCAGCGGCCGGTCCAGGGCGGTCGGCAGCGAGTGGAACGGTCCGTCCGGCCTGACGAGGTCGACCAGGTCGGCGGTCGGGGCGTCCAGCTGGAGGGCGGTGTACGCCTTGCGGGTGCTGGTCTCGCCGGAGATCAGCACGGCCCGGTCGTCGCGGCGGAAGGCCAGCAGGTGGCCGCCGGCGTCGAGGACGGTGATGCTGACGGCGACCCCGGCCGCCTCGGCGGCGGCGCGGGCGGCACCGACCAGGGTCTCGGCGTCGGCGGTGCCGAGCGGGGTGACGGCGGTGGGGTGCACGGCGGGGGTGCTCATGGTGGTGCTTCTCCTGGGAGTCGGGGGCGGAGGCCTGGGGGTCGGGGGGGTCTGCGGTCGGGGGGCCCGGTGGTGGACGGGAGGGCTCAGCGGTGGGCCAGGCCCGGGGCGGACCCGGCGGCGGAGGCCCCGGCGGCGGCGGGCGCGGTGGTGGACCCGGCGGCAGCGGTCACGGCCGCCGGGGCACGGCGCTCCAGCGCCGCGGACCAGAGCGCGAGGGCGAGCGCCGCGGCTGCCAGGGCGGCGCCGACCCAGTTCGGGGCGGTGTAGCCGAGGCCGGCGGAGATGACCGTCCCGCCGAGCCAGGCCGCGAGCGCGTTGCCCAGGTTGAACGCCCCGATGTTGACGGCGGAGGCCAGCGTGGGCGCGCCGTGGGCCTGGTCCAGCACCCGCTTCTGCAGCGGCGGGACGGTGGCGAACCCGAGGGCTCCGACGAGCAGGATCGTCAGGGCGGCGAGGACCTTGTCGTGCGCCGTGAGGGTGAACACCGCGAGCACGACGGCCAGGCCGCCGAGGGTGGTGTAGAGCAGCGGCATCAGCCTGCGGTCGGCGAACCTGCCGCCGAGGAGGTTGCCGAGGAACATGCCGACGCCGAACAGCACCAGCAGCCAGGTGACCGCGCCGTCGGAGTAGCCGGCGACGTTGGTCATCATCGGGGCGATGTAGGTGATCGCGGCGAACACTCCACCGAAGCCGAGCACGGTCATCGCCATCGCGAGCAGCACCTGCGGGTTGCGGAACGCGGTCAGCTCGCCGCGCAGGCGGGCGCCCTCGGCGCGCGGCAGGGCGGGGACGAGCCTGGCGATGCCCAGCAGGCCGACGACGCCGAGCGCGGCGACCGCGACGAAGGTGGTCCGCCAGCCCACGGCCTGCCCGATGTAGGTGCCGAGCGGCACGCCGACGATGTTGGCGACGGTCAGCCCGGTGAACATGGTGGCGATGGCGCCCGCCTTCCGGTCCGGGGCGACCAGCTCGGCGGCGACCACCGAGCCGATGCCGAAGAACGCGCCGTGGGCCAGCGAGGCGACGATGCGCCCGGCGAGCATCACCCCGAAGCTCGGCGCCAGTGCGGACACCAGGTTCCCGGCGGTGAACAGGCCCATCAGCAGCATCAGCATCGTCTTGCGGCTGATCCTGGTGCCGAGCACCGTCATCAGCGGTGCGCCGACGACCACGCCGATCGCGTAGCCGGTGACGAGCAGACCTGCGGTGGGGATGGACACTCCGTAGTCACCCGCGATCTCGGGCAGCAGGCCCATGACCACGAACTCGGTGGTGCCGATCCCGAAGGCCCCGATGGCCAGGGCGAGGAGCGCGAGAGGCATGGTGCCACCCTCCGTGCGATTGTCAGTGCGCCTTACGTGCTTCGACAATAGTTGCAGACGCGCGATAAATGCAAACGCTGACTGTCTCCTCTGGCCGATATTTCGGGCCACGGCTTACCCTGGACACCCGCCGCACCCTCGAAGGAGGCCCTGGCATGACCGCCACGGACCCCGCGCTGACCGCCCTCGCCAACGGATGGGGCGCCCTGTACCTGCTGCACGGCAGGATCGAGGCGCACATCGAGCGCGCCCTGCAGTCCGGGCACGACCTGAGCGTGCGCGAGTACTCGCTCCTCGACGTCCTCAGCCGCCAGCACGACGGCGAGGGCGGCCACCTGCAGATGAAGCAGGTCGCCGACGCGGTCGTCCTCAGCCAGAGCGCCACCACCCGCCTGGTCAGCCGCCTCGAGGACCGCGGACTGCTCTCCCGCTACCTCTGCCCCACCGACCGCCGGGGCATCTACACCAACGTCAGCGAAGCCGGCCTGGAGCTCCTCGCCCAGGCCCGGCCCACCAACGACACCGCCCTCCGGGAAGCCCTCGACGAGGCCGCCGGGAACCCCGAACTGGCCCCCCTCGTCGCCGCCGTCGACGCCATGAACGCCCCGCCGGCGCCCCGGAGGCCCTGACCGGGGATCAGCAGCGCCCTCCCTCCGCCGGGGATCCGGACGGAGCAGCAGGCGCGGCGGGCCGGCCCGGGCCCGGGTACGTTCGCGGTGTGCAGCAGATGTCACAGCATGTCAGCAGGCTCGCGGCCGCCGCGGCGTCCACGCTGGTGCTCGCAGCGGGCGCCGCGGGCGCGACGGCCGCCCCGGCCGGCGGCGGTGCCACGGCCGCCACCGCGGCACCCGAGGCCGCCGGCACGGCCGGCGGGGAGCGGCTCGCCCGACCGGCCGTCCAGGTCGCCCCCCTCGCCGGGGCCCCCGCGCTGCCCGCCGAACTGACCGGGCGGTCCTGGCTGGTCGCCGACGCCGACACCGGCGAGGTCCTGGCGGCCCTCGACGCCCACCGGCAGCTGCCCCCCGCCAGCACCCTCAAGATGCTCTTCGCCGACACCGTGCTGCCCAAGTTCGACCGCACGCTGGAACACAAGGTCGCCCCCGCCGAACTCGCCAACCTCGGCGCCGGGAGCAGCCTGGTCGGCGTCAAGGAGAACCTCCCCTACCGCGTCGAGGACCTCTGGCGGGGCGTCTTCCTCAGCTCCGGCAACGACGCCGTCCACGTCCTCGCCCACATGAACGGCGGCCTCCAGCAGACCGTCACCGAGATGCAGGCCCGCGCCCGGTCGCTGCAGGCCCGCGACACCAGGGTGGTCTCCCCCGACGGCTACGACATGGACGGGCAGGTCTCCTCCGCGTACGACCTCACGCTGTTCGCCCGCGCCGGGCTGCGCAACGCCGACTTCCGCTCCTACTGCGGCACCCGCACCGCCCGCTTCCCCGGCGCACTGGACAAGCTCACCGGCCAGCGCACCAGCTTCGACATCGCCAACACCGACCGCCTGCTCGGCAAGTACCCCGGGCTGATCGGCGTCAAGAACGGCTACACCACCAACGCCGGCGCCACCTTCACCGGAGCCGCCCAGCGCGGCGGGCGCACCCTGCTGGTCACCGTCATGCACCCCGAGGCCCAGGGCCGGGTCTACGACGAGGCGGCCGCCCTGCTCGACTGGGGCTTCGCCGCAGCCGGCAAGGTCCAGCCCGTCGGACAGCTGGTGGAGGACACCGCGCCCGCCACCGGGCCGGCCCCCGCCGCCGGCTCCGGCTCCGGCACGGGCCCGGGCGGCGCCACCCGGCAACCGCAGGCCGCCGACGACCGCGGCCCCGGCCTCGAACCAGCCGCCTGGACGGCCGCCGCCCTCGGCTCCGCCCTCGCCCTGCTCGCCGCCGGACGGCGCACCGCGGCCCGCCGCCGCGGCCGGCCCGCCACCGCCCCCGGTGCCCCGGCGGCAGCGGTCGCGGTCGCCGCGGCCTCCGCGCCGGCGCTCGCCCTCCGCCGCGGCGGCTGCACCGCGCTCGGCGGCTCCACCGGGGTCGGCGGCCGTGGCCGGCGCCGCCTCGTCCGCCGCGCGCGGGCCCTGGTCGTCACCGCCCGCACCCGCCGGCACCGCTGAACGCCGGACCGGCCACCCGGCCCGCCGCCCCGCGGCCCGTGCTGACCAGCGGCGATCGGTGCCGACGCCCTACACTCCTGGCCATGACCACGCCCGACCACCTCGCCCGGATCGTCAGCCTCTCCTCCGGGAGCTACCTGCTCGTCACCACCTACAAGAAGGACGGCACCGCCGTGCCGACGCCCGTCTGGGTGGTGCGCGACGGGGAGGCCCTCGGCGTCTGGACCGTCACCGACTCCTGGAAGGTCAAGCGGATCCGCAACCGCGCCGACGTCCTGGTCGGCCCCTGCGACGTCAAGGGCCGGCCGACGGGGGCGCACTACCCGGCCACCGCCGAGATCCTCGGCCCCGAGCGCACCGCCGCCTACCGGACCCTGCTGCGCCAGAAGTACGGGCTGCTCGGCGTGCTCACCCTGCTCGGCAGCCGGCTGCGCCGCGGCGAGCGCGGCACCGTCGGCATCCGCA
Organism: Kitasatospora sp. NPDC004745; assembly: GCF_042873275.1. Lineage (NCBI taxonomy): Bacteria > Bacillati > Actinomycetota > Actinomycetes > Kitasatosporales > Streptomycetaceae > Kitasatospora > Kitasatospora sp. NPDC004745. The sequence continues at coordinate 60,811 of NZ_JBIALK010000023.1, forward strand.
TCACGCTGAGCTGAGGCCGCCGCCATGGGAGAGCACGACGGGACCGGCCCGGGCCCGCTGCCGCTGCTGGTGGTGGACGGCGCCAACGTCGTCGGCTCGGTGCCCGACGGGTGGTGGCGGGACCGCCGGGGCGCCGCCGAACGCCTGCGGGACGCCCTGGTGGCCGTCGCCGCGCACGGCCTGCCGGACCGCCCCGGCCCGGTGGAGGTCCTGCTGGTCGTCGAGGGCGCGGCCCGGGGCGTGACCGGCCTGCCCGAGGTGCGGGTGGTCACGGCCGCCGGCAGCGGCGACGACCGGATCGTCGACCTCGTGCGCGCGGCCCGCGCCGAACGGCCTGACCGGGGCTGCCTCGTCGTCACCGCCGACCGCGAACTCCGCGCCCGCGTCACCGCCCTGGGCGCCGACGTCACCGGCCCGCGCAGCGTCCGCCGCTGAGGACCGTCCGCGTCCGCCGCTGAGGACCGTCCGCGCCCGCCGACGCGGACGGCCCGGTGCGTCACTCCGGCTGGGTGGCGTACATGCCCCAGTGGATCGCCTGGTCGGAGGCGGTCACCGTGAACTCGATGTCCCGGCCCGGGCGGGCGGGTATCTCGACCGAGCCGGTGCCGGTGGCGTCGACGGGGCACCGCACGGTGAAGTCGGCCGGGGCGAGGCCCCCGACGTGGACCTGCACCGAGCCGCCGCCCCGGCAGCCGACCGTCACGGTGAAGGGCTGCGACGGGTTCACCGAGGCGCTGACCGCCCCGCCGTCGCCGATCCAGTCCGGAATCCAGATCAGGCCGTCCGGCCCGGGGTGCGGCAGGATCTCGCCCGTCCCCATGCCGCCCTGGACCGCCGCGGCCGGACCGGCCAGCGCCAGCACCGCCCCCAGCGCACCGGCCGTTGCGGCCAGGATCCGCCTGCTGTTGCGCGTCATCACTGTTCCCCCTGACGTGGTGAATCCCTCCGTGCACCGCTGTTCGGCACACGAAGGGATGCTACGGCGCACCACTGACAGTCCGTCCGGCGACCGGTTCCGGGACCGCCCGCGCCCCGGTGCCGCCGTCAGTAGCTGTAGGCCTTCACCACCACGGGCAGCAGGCGCTGCTGGGCCGGGGTCCGACTGAACGCGATCGAGGAGGCCTGCTCGCCGGCCGGCAGGGCCTCGACGCCGACCATCGCACTGTCCACGGTCTTGCCGCTGGTGTCGGTGAAGTCGACCTGCACCGCGTAGGAGGCCGGGTTCAGACCCCCGTTCTCGACGGTGACGACGGCCGCGGGCAGCCCGCCGGAGTCGCGCAGCGGCACCTCGTCGACGGTGACCGAGCCGATGGCGTTGCCGCCGCCGGGCAGCGCGGCGAGCACCGTGGCGGCCTTCGCCCCGGTCACCGTCTGCTGGGCGGAGACCGAGGCGGCGAAGGAGGCCGCCGCCGCGGCGGCCGAGGCGTCGGCGGTGGCCGCCGCGGACGGCGACTCGGCGGCCGTCGGGGACGGCGACGGGGTGCCCTCGGCGGCGGCGACCGACTCGGACGGCGCCGGCCCGGAGGCCGTGATCGAGGGGTTGGTCGACGAGCTGCTGCAGGCCGCCAGCACCCCGGCGGCCGCGAGCACCGCCACCAGGGCGGCGGCCCGGCGGCGCGGGCGGCGGGTGGCCGAGGGGCTGGGGAGGCTGTGGAGTTCGCGCACCGGGGTTCTCTCTTCTCGCTCGGCGTTCTACGTCCGGGCGCTGGAGGCCGCGGCCGGAGGGCCCGTTCCCACCCCATGCTTCGTCGCGTTGCCGCGCGACGGCGACAGCTGCGCGCCCGTTCGGGTGGCGGTGCTCCCCCGGCGCGGGGCCCGGCCCGCCGGTGCCGCCCGGAGGCTCCCGGAGGGCGCCGGAAGGTACCCGGGGACCACCGGGCGGCACCGGCACCGGCACGGGCCCCGGCGCCGGAACCGCCCTCGGATGCCGAAAGTCGGAACGTACGGGAACCGACGGCTCCGGCCGTCCGACTGCTGGGGGGTGAGTGCGAAGTCGCCGGGTGTCCGGCCGTCGAGTGTGCTGGCGGGGTTCGCCCTGCTGCTGGTGGTGGTGTTCGTGGTGGCCTTCGCGGTGGGGCGCCAGGCGGGGCCGGTGTCGCCCGGGCTGCGGCCCGCGCCGGCGGGTGGCAGCGCGCCCGGGGCGGGTGGGCACGACATGGGCGGGATGCCGTGAGCCCCGTCGCGGGGGCCGGCACCGGGGCCCTGGTGAGCACCGACCTCGCGGTCGGCGGGATGACCTGCGCGGCCTGCGTCGGCCGGGTGGAGAAGCGGCTGGCCCGGATCGACGGGGTGACGGCCGGGGTGAACCTGGCGACCGGGCGGGCCCGGGTGCTGCACCCGGCCGGGGTGCCGGTCGCGGAGCTGGTGGCGGCGGTCGAACGGGCCGGCTACACCGCCGCGCCGGCGCCCGAGGGCGTCGGCGTCGGGCTCCCGGCGGAGGAGCCGCGGGAGCGCCTGCGGCTGCTGGTGACGGCCCTGTCGGCAGTCCCGGTGGTGGTGCTGTCGATGGTGCCGGCGCTGCAGTTCACCGCGTGGCAGTGGGTCTGCTTCGCGCTGGCCGTCCCGGTGGTGACCTGGGGGTCGGCGGGGTTCCACCGGCGGGCCTGGCAGGGGCTGCGGCACGCCGCGGCCACCATGGACACCCTGGTCAGCCTGGGGGTGGTGGCCTCCTTCGGCTGGTCGGCCTACGCGCTGCTGTTCGGCGGCGCCGGGGATCCCGGCATGCGGATGCCGTTCTCGCTCACCGCGGACGGCGGCGGCGCGGCGCACGTGTACCTGGAGGCGGCGGTGGGCGTGCCGCTGTTCGTCCTGGCCGGGCGGCTGCTGGAGGGCCGGGTGCGGCGGCGCAGCGGTTCGGCCCTGGCGGCGCTGGCCGGGCTGGGCGCGAAGGAGGTGTGCGTCCGGACTCCCGGGGGTGCCGAGGAGCGCCTCGTCCCGATCGAACTGCTGCTTCCGGGGCAGGAGTTCGTGGTGCGGCCGGGCGAGCGGGTGGCCACCGACGGGGTGGTGGTCGAGGGCGGTTCGGCGCTCGACCTGAGCCTGCTGACCGGGGAGAGCGTACCGGTCGAGGTCGGCCCCGGGGACGCCGTGGCGGGTGCGACGGTCAACGTCGGCGGCGCGCTGGTGGTGCGGGCGACGGCCGTCGGCGCGGACACCCAGCTGGCCAGGATCACCGCCCTGGTGGCGGAGGCGCAGGCCGGCAAGGCCCGGGCGCAGCGGCTGGCGGACGCGGTGGCCGGGGTCTTCGTGCCCAGCGTGCTGGCCGTGGCGGTCTGCGTGCTGGGCTTCTGGCTGGGCGCGGGCGCGTCCGCGCAGGCGGCGGTGACGGCGGCCGTCGCGGTGCTGGTGGTGGCCTGCCCGTGCGCGCTGGGCCTGGCGACGCCGACGGCGCTGCTGGCGGCGACGGGGCGGGGCGCCGAACTGGGCGTGCTGGTCCGCGGCCCGGAGGTGATGGAGAACCTGCGCCGGGTGGACACCGTGGTGCTGGACAAGACCGGGACGCTGACCACCGGGCGGATGGAACTGGCGTCGGTGACGGTGGCCGACGGGCCCGGGGCCGCGTCCGGGGACGCGGTGCTGCGGCTGGCCGGCGCGGTCGAGCACCGGTCGGAGCATCCGGTCGGACGGGCCGTCGCGGCGGCGGCGCGGGAGCGCTGCGGCGCGCTGCCGGCCGTGGACGGATTCGCGGCCACGGCCGGGCTCGGGGTGTCGGGGGCGGTGGAGGGCCGGTCCGTCCGGGTGGTCCGGCCGGACGCCGCGGGGCCGCTGCCCGAGGTGCTGGCCGCCGCGGTGACGGCGGCCGGGGCGGCGGGCCGGACGGCGGTGCTGGTGGAGCTGGACGGGCGGGCCGCGGCGGTGCTCGCCGTCGGTGACACGCTGCGCGCGGGCAGCTGGCGCGCCCTGCACCGGCTGCGCGGCCTGGGGCTGGAGACCGTGCTGCTGACCGGGGACGGCCCCGGCGCGGCGGAGGCGGTGGCCCGCGAGCTCGGCATCGAGCGGGTGCACTTCTCGGCCTCCCCCGAGCGCAAGGCCGAGGTGGTGGCCGGGTTGCGGGCCGCGGGGCGGACCACCGCGGTGGTCGGCGACGGCGTCAACGACGCGGTGGCGCTGGCCTCGGCGGACCTCGGGGTGGCGCTGGCCTCGGGCACCGACGCCGCGATCGGCGCGGCCGGGCTGACCCTGGTGCGCGGTGACATCGAGGCGGTGGTGGACGCCGTCCGGCTGGCGCGGCGCACGCTGGCGACGATCCGGGTCAACCTGCTCTGGGCCTTCGGCTACAACGTGGTGCTGATCCCGCTGGCGGCGGTCGGGCTGCTCAACCCGATGCTGGCGGCGGTGGCGATGTCGCTGAGCTCGCTGCTGGTCGTCGGCAACAGCCTGCGGCTGCGCACCTGGCAGCCGGGCCGGGGCGCCCCGACGGCCCCCGGCCGGGCGCGGAGCCGCACGGACGGACCGGGCCGATGAGCGGACGGACCGACGGACCGGCGGACGGACGGGTGAACGGGCGACGGATGAACGGGCGACGGGCGGACGGGCGACGGATGAACGGGCGACGGGCGGACGGGCGACGGATGAGCGGGCGACGGGCGGACGGACGGGTGAACGGGCCGCGGACCAGCGGACGGCGGACGAGCGGGCGCGCCGAGCGCCTCCGGGCGGTCGCGCCCCCGGTCGGCGCGGCGGTGCTGGCGCTCGCCCTGCTGACCGGGTGGACGGCGGTCGGCGGTGCCGGCCGGGCCCGGCCGGTGGAGGCCGGGCCGGGGTGGGTGCTGCTGCCGACCGGCGCCGCCCCGGCGGTGGCGGCCTTCTTCACGGTCCGCAACCCGGGCGACGTCTCGGACGAACTGGTCGGCGCACGCTGGGAGTTCGGCGGTCATGTCACCCTGAAGCGGCATCTGCACCAGGGGGCGGCAGGCCGCTGGGAGCCGGTGGCCGCGCTGCCCGTCCCGGGCCGCGGCGAGCTGGTGATGTCCCCGGAGGACTCCGACCTGCTGATCGCCGACCCGCCGCCGCTGCAGGCCGGCCAGTGGGTGGAGTTCACCCTCTCCTTCCGCCGCAGCCCGGAGCTGCGGCTCAGGGCCCAGGTGCTGCCGCCGGCCTCCCGCCCGCGCTGAGCCCGCGGTCCGTCGCGGGCAGCGGGGGCCGCCCGCTCAGGAGCCGCCGAGCAGCTCGGTGACCGGCCGCCTGGGGGTCGCCGCCCCGGGCGGCCCGTAGCCGACCCGCAGGACGAGCTGGACGTGCCCCGGCCCCTCGGCCGGGTCGCGCAGCGCCCACCGGGTGTCCGGCCACTCGACGGCCTGGTGCCAGACCGTCAGCCGTACGCCGTGCACCGTGGCCAGCAGCCAGACGTGCTGCAGCGCCTGCCCGGTGGCCAGCCAGTCCACCGGCCCGTCGCCGCCGGTGGCGAGGGTGCACAGCTGGGGCAGCGCCTCGAAGCGGCGGGAGGGCTGCGCGGGCCGGTGCGGCGGGCGGCCGGCGAACTCCCGCATCGGGACGCGGGCGTCGTGGTCCTGCGGGCCGAGGGCCTCGTACGGGATGCCGTCCCCGGCGGCGCCGGAAGTACCGTCGGGCGCCGCGCCCGGCCCGGCGCGCAGCCAGTCGCGGGTCTCGGCCGAGCGGGCCGGGTCGGCGGTGTTGCGGTGCTCGGCCTCGGCGGTGAGCGCCAGCACCCGGCGGACGCCGGCCTCCTCCAGCGGGGCGAGCACCACGCCCTCCTCCCCGGCGGCGCCGATCAGCTCGCCGAGGACCGCCTCGGGCACGTCGCGCTGGGCGAACGGCTGGCGGCTGGAGTGCCGGGCGGTGATGGCGGGGTAGAGGTCGCGGCCGAACGGGCGCCGGCTGCGGGCCGGGGCGGCGAGGTCGAGGACGGCCAGCAGGGTCGGGTCGGCCTCGTCCGGGAGCAGCCGGACCACCGGGTCGCGGCCGAGCCGCGCGGCGGCGACCCGGAGGTTGAACACGGCGGCGCCGACGGCGATGTGCTGCGCCGCGCCCGTCGGGTCGGCGAGCGGCACCGCGCGGCCGGGGTCGGTGTGCACGGCGAGTCCGTGCCCGTCCGGGGTCGGCGTGAAGCGCCACGGCTGGCTGTTGTGCAGCGACGGCGCCGCGCCGCCCGCGAGGGCGAGCAGCTGCAGGTCCGCCGGGGTGAGGGTCAGGGGGAGGGAGGTGCCGGTCATGGTGATCCACTCCTGGGACGTGTCCGGGGTCCGGCCGTCGCACGGGGACGCGGGAACACTGAACGCGGGACCGCGGGACCGCGTGCCGTGCCGGACCGGAGGTCGCGGCGCGCCCGGCGGGGGCCGTCGGCCCGTCCCGGGGTCCGCCCGCCCGGACGGGCGCCGTGACCTCGCTGCTTCCGAGCCTGCGCCGGGGGCGCGGCGGGCGCCAGGGTCCAACGGCCCGTCGTCGCACCCGCCCGCCGGACGGACGCCGGGCGGGTGCGACGGCGGTCCGGGGCCCGGGCCGGGTGCCCGCCGGTCAGCCGGTCAGCCGGTCAGCCGTGCGGGACGACGGCGACCGGCGCCTGCGCGTGGTGCAGCACCGCGTGCGCGACCCGGCCGAGCCGGGGGCCGAACTCGATCGGCCGGTGCCGCCGGCCGACGACCACCAGAGCGGCCCCGGCAGAAGCGTCCACCAGGCCGCGGGCGGCCCCCAGCCGGACGTCCTCGACCACCGCGGTGCCGGGGTGCCGCTCGCGTTCCGCGGCCACGGCGAGCGAGAGCAGTTTGGCCTCCAGGGCCTCCAGCTGGGCGATCTCGGTGGCCGGTACGGCACCGCCCGCGTAGCCGAACACCGGCGGGAGGTCCCAGCCGTGCACGGCCCGCACCCGGGCGCCGCGCAGGGCCGCCTCGCGGAAGGCGAAGGCGAGCACCTCGTCCTGCGGGTCCTGCGCGTCGACGCCGACCACGACCTCGGGCCCGTCGCCGCCGCCGGCCGTGCCGGGTTCGCGCACCACGACCACCGGCACGCCGCTGCGGGCGGCGGCGGCCATGCTCACCGAGCCGAGCAGCAGGCCGGTGAAGCCGCCGCGGCCGCGGGAGCCGAGCACCAGCAGGTCGGTGTCGGCCGCGGCGGCGACCAGGCCGTCGACCGGCGCGTCCAGCACGCCGTCGGTCCGCACCTCCAGGCCGGGGTGGCGCTCGCGGACCTCCCCGGCGGCCGCGGCGAGGACCCGCTGCGCGGCCGCGGGCAGGTCGTCGGGCTCGGCGAAGGCCGATTCGCCGTCGGTCAGCCACGGCCAGGCGTGCACCAGGCGCAGCGGCACTCCGCGCAGCCGGGCCTCCCCGGCGGCCCAGTGGGCGGCGGCGGTGCTCTGCGGCGAGCCGTCGACCCCGGCCAGCACGGCCGGCACCGGGTGCCCGCCGCTCTCGTTGACGTACGCGCTCCGCTCACTCACAAGGTCCTCCACTGTGTCGGTCCGGCGGGTCGGCGCCGGGCGGCGGCGCACTGACGGCCCGTCCGCTCCTCCCCCACCCTGGCGGTGCGCGGCGGCCGGCGACAGGGGCCCGAGGACCCCGGGGGACGGGACGAAAGGCCCGCCCGACGGAGCGTACGGCCGACCCCGGCGTGCGGTGCGCCGACACCCGGGCACTACGGTGAACCGGGCGATCCCGCAGGTGGGACGGCACCCGGGGCAGCGGGGGCCGCGCGCGGGGCGGACACGAGGAGGACACCGGTGGGCGGAGCGGACGGCAGCGCGGCGGGCGGCGGCGCGCGGATGCCCCGGCTGCGCCTGGACGAGCTGCTGGAGGAGCTCCAGTGGCGGATCGACGCGGCACGCGGGACCAGGGACCGGGTGCACAGCCTGCTGGAGGCGGTGCTCGCGGTCGGCCGGGAGCTGGACCTCGCACAGGCGCTGCACCGCATCGTCGAGGCGGCCGTCGACCTGGTGGACGCCCGCTACGGCGCGCTCGGCGTGATCGGCCCGGACGGGCACACGCTGTCGCAGTTCCTGACGGTGGGGATGTCGGAGGAGGAGATCGCCGAGGTCGGTCCGCCGCCGTCCGGCCGGGGCATCCTGGGCGAGCTGATCCGTGATCCGCAGCCGCTGCGCTGCCCGGTGCTGTCCGAGCACCCGGCCTCGGTGGGCTTCCCGCCGAACCATCCGCCGATGCACACCTTCCTGGGGGTCCCGGTGCGGGTGCACGGCGAGGTGTTCGGCAACCTGTACCTCACGGACAAGCGCGGCGGTCTGGACTTCGACGCCGACGACGAGGCCGTGATCGCCACCCTCGCGGTCGCGGCCGGGGTGGCGATCGACAACGCCCGCCTGTACGAGGAGGCGCAGCTGCGCCAGCGCTGGCTGCGGGCGAGCGCGGAGATCTCCCGCAGCCTGCTGTCGGGGGCGCCGCGGCTGGAGGTGGTGGAGCTGATCGCCCGCCGGGCGCGGGAGATCGCGGGCGCCGACCTGGCGGACGTCTCGGTGGCGGTGGCCGGTCCGCAGGAGCCGGCGGCGGAGCTGACGGTGGAGGTGGCGCTGGGCGGGGAGCCGTCGGCGCGGCTGGGGGTGACGGTGCCGGTGGACGGCACGCTGTCGGGCGCCGCGTACGCCTGCGGGTCCCCGGTGACCAGTGACGAGCTGGCCTGCGACGCCCGCTACCCGGCCGGGCCGGCGGGGCGGTTCGCGGGGCTGGGCCCGGCGGTCGCGGTGCCGCTGGGCACCGGGGCGGGGTACGGGCGGGGCGTGCTGCTGCTGGCCCGGGCGGCGGGGCAGCCGGGTTTCGGGCCGGACGAGACCGGGCCGCTGCTGGGTTTCGCGGACCAGGCGGCGCTGGCCCTGGAGCTGGCCGAGCGGCGCCGCGACGCCGAGCAGCTGACCCTGCTGGAGGACCGCGACCGGATCGCCCGTGACCTGCACGACCTGGCGATCCAGCGGCTGTTCGCCACCGGCATGACGCTGCAGAGCGCCGGACGGCTGATCGACAGCCCGGCCGCGGCGGACCGGGTGGCCCGGGCGGTGGCGGACCTGGACGAGACCATCAAGATCATCCGTTCGACCATCTTCGGGCTGCGCGCGCACAGCGAGCCGGACCGCGGTCTGCGGGCCCGGGCCACCCGGGCCGTCGCCGAGGCGCAGGGGACGCTCGGGTTCGCGCCGCGGCTGAGCATGGAGGGCCTGCTGGACACCGACGTGCCGCAGGAGCTGGCCGAGCACGTGGTGGCCGTCCTCGGCGAGGCGCTCAGCAACGCGGCCCGGCACGCCCGGGCGAGCCGGGTGGAGGTGACGCTGCGGGCGCTGGCGGGGCGGGTGGCGCTGACCGTCTCCGACGACGGGGTGGGGGTCACCGAGGGGGGCCGGCGCAGCGGGCTGCGCAACCTCGCCGAGCGCGCCGAGCGGGTGGGCGGGACGTTCGCGGTCGGGCCGGGCGACGACGGTGGCACCCGGGTGGTCTGGGAGGCCCCGCTGGGCTCCTGACCATCCGTCGGATGGTCCGGGGGGCGCCTTCGGTACGGTCCGGGGGGCGCCGTCGGTACGGGCCGCCGCGGCCCGGCGCGACGTCGTCCTCACCCGAACGACCGAACCGGCCCGGGTGGCTTCACACTTCGAGCACGCCCCCCTCGAACTGCATCCCCAACATCCATTGTCGCAACGCATGTTCGACGGTAGAGTCGCCGTTCGCCGAGCACGGATGAGCATTCGACAGCGTCATTTGGGGCGGGCATGTCAATTAATCGCGACACCCTCCAGGTCACTCCCGACCTGATCGACGCGTTCACGGAAATGGCACGTCGAAATCCCCACCGCCCAGCGGTGGTTCAGCAAGGACGCAGTATCGGTTACGGCCGGCTCGCGGAGCTGGCGAACACCCTGGCCACACGGCTGGGGCCGGACCCGGGCACGGTCGCCGTGCCGGCCATCCACACGGCCGAAACGGTGGTCGCACTTCTCGGCGTGCTGACCGCCGGGGGCGTGTATTGCCCCGTCGATCCGGCATTCCCGACGGTGCGCCGACAAGCCATGTCGGCGTCCGCGAACTGTCGGGTGCAGGTGGCCGGCCGGGACGCTCCTGCCACCCAACTCGACCTCCGATTAGTCGAGTTACCGACACTCCTGGAATTCCCCGGAGATCCGCCGGGCACCCGCCCGCCGGACCGCGCCGAATACGGCCCGGAACAACCGGCCTACATTCTCTTCACGTCGGGTTCGACCGGGCAGCCGAAACCCGTCGCCACCCCCCGCCGTGCCGCAGCGGCCACGGCCCACGCGCTGCGGGGGCTCTTCCGACTCACCCCCGACGACCGGGTGCTCCAGTTCGCCTCGCTCAACTGGGACACCTGCTTCGAGGAGATCCTCCCGGCGCTCACCGCGGGCGCCACCCTCGTCCTCGACCCCGACGCGCACAGCGGGTCCTTCCCGCGCTTCCTGCGGATGGTCGAGCGCGAGCGGATCACCGTCCTCGACCTGCCGACCGCCTTCTGGCACGAACTCGTCCACCACCTGGTCGACGGTGGCGACCGACTCCCGCCCTGCCTAAGCCTGTTGGTGATCGGTGGCGAGGCGGCCAACCCGGCCCGGCTGGCCGACTGGAGCCGGCTGGACACCGGGTGGATCCGACTGCTGAACACCTACGGCTGCACCGAGACCACCCAGATCACCCACGCCGTCGACCTCGCCGGCCCGCTCGCACCCGAGCGGCACTGGGACGGCACCGCCCCCGCACCGATCGGCCGCGCCCTGCCGCACGTCGTCGAACGCCTCGACGACAGCGGCGAGTTGCTGATCGGCGGGCCGGGCGTCGCGCTCGGCTACCTCGGCCTGCCCGAGGCGACGGCCGCCCGGTTCACCACCCTCGACGGCGAGCGGTACTTCCGCACCGGCGACCGGGTGAGCCGCGGCCCGGACGGATTGCTCACCCACCAGGGGCGCCTGGACGGCGAGTTGAAGGTCCGCGGGATCCGGGTCGACCCGGCCGAGATCGAGGCCCAGCTCACCGCGCACCCCGACGTCACCGCCGCGGCCGTCACCGGCACCACCGCGGCCGGCCGCACCACCCTGGTCGCGTACGTGGTGGCCCGCCGCCACGCCTCGGCCGAGGGCCTGGACGCCGCGCTGCTCTCCCACCTCAGGGCCCGGGTGCCCGGCCACCTGGTGCCCGGGCGGATCACCGTCGTCCCGCGGCTCGTCCACACCCCGAGCGGCAAGGTCGACCGGGCCGCCTGCCACCTCCGCTACGCCCACGACAGGTCGAAGGAGACCTCCGTTGAGCACTGACCTCACCACCACCGCCACACCAGAGGCCCTGGTGGCCGTCTTCCGCCGCGTCCTGGAACGCGAGGACGTGACGGCCGACTCGGACTTCTTCGAGCTCGGCGGCGACTCCCTGGTCGCCACCCGGGTCCTCAGCGCCGTCGCCCGCGACCACGGCGTGGAACTGACCTTCAAGGAGTTCCTGCAGGCCACCACCCCGGCCGGCCTCGCCCAGAGAATCACGGCCACCGGATGAGCGGGCGCACCGGCCCCTCCGCCGTCGTGGTCGGCGCCGGGATCGCCGGGCTCACCGCAGCCACCGGGCTGGCCGCGCGCGGGTACCGGGTGACCGTCCTGGAGGCCCGCGACCGGGTCGGCGGACGCACCCACGGCATCGAGGCCGCCCCCGGCGCCTGGGTCGACGCCGGCGCCGCCTACCTGGGCGACCGGCACACCGAACTGCTCGCCCTGATGGCCGAGCTGGGCCTCAAGACCACCCCGACCACGATGCTCGGCGCCAGCCGCTTCGCCCTCGACCCCGACCCGTCCGCCGACCCGGGCCGAGCCGCGACCCGGGACGGCCGGTTCCCGCCGCTCAACGCCGTCGCCCTCGGCGACCTGTTCGAGCAACTGGCCGAACTCACCGCCGCCGTCCACCCGGAGGCCCCCTGGCTGACCCCGGACGCCGAGCGACTGGACGCCCTCACCGCCGCCGACTGGGCCGAGCAGCAGCTCCGCCACCCGGACGCCCGGCTCTTCTTCCCGCTCTTCCTGGGCGAGATGACCGCCGCCGACCCGGCCGACGTCTCCGTCCTCCACCTCGCCTTCTACCTGCGCTCCGGCGGCGGGCTGCGCTACCTCAACGCCTTCGCCGGCGGGGCCCAGCAGGACCGCATCGCCGGCGGCGCCCACCAGGTGTGCGAACGGCTGGCCGAGCGGCTCGGCCCCCGGGTGCGGCTCGGCGAGCCCGTCCGGGCCGTCCACCAGGACGCCGACGCCGTCACCGTGCACACCGCGCACGGCAGCCACCGGGCGGACGTCGCCGTCCTCGCCCTGCCGCCGCTGCTCGCCGACGCGATCGACTTCCGCCCCGGACTGCCGGTGCCGCGGGCCGGCGACCGCACCGCACGCGGCTGCGCCGTCAAGGTGCACCTGGTCTACCCGGAGCCGGTCTGGCGCGACCACGGCCTCTCCGGCTGGTCGGTGAACGCCCGCGGGCCACTGCTCTCCACCGTCGACGACTCCCCCGCCGAGGGCCGGATCGGCGTACTGACCGGCTTCGTCACCGGCGCCGAGGCGCACCGCTTCGCCGCACTCACCGCCCGGCAGCAGCGCGCGGCGGCCGCCGAGCAGGCCGCCCAGCTCTTCCCGATGCTGCCCGAACCGATCGACTGCCACGTCACCGACTGGCTCAACGACCCCTACAGCAAGGGCTGTTACGCCGCCCTGCTGGGCCCCGGCGACTGGTCGCGGCTCGGCCCCACGCTGACCACCCCGCACGGGCGCGTGCACTGGGCCGGCACCGAGACCAGCACCGCCTACTTCGGGCTGATGGAGGGCGCGATCCGCTCCGCGTACCGCGTCGTCGCCGAGGTCCTCGCCCGCGGCTGACCGCACCGCACCGCCTCCTCCCCGCGCACCGCCCCTCCCCACGCACGACCCTCTCCCCACCCGGCGCCGGTTTCACGAGAACCCGCGCCCGGCACCCCACGTCCGGAGACCGCCATGAGCGACCAGAGTTCCATCGCCCCCCTCGCCGCCCGACAGCGGCTGATGACCGAACCCGCCCTCGGGGCCGGCAACTTCCTCGACCACGCGATCGCGGCCAACCCCAACCGCGCCGTGCCGTTCGCCTTCACCCACCGCACCGACCACCGCGGCGAGGTGGTGCTGCGCGGCCACAGCCTGCTCGACCTCGCCGCCCTGCGCGACCGCTACGCCGCCTGGTACCACGCCAACGGGGTGCGCCCCGGCGAGCCGGTGGCCATCGTGGTCGGCGAGGGTCTCGAACCGCTGCTGCACTTCCTGGCGCTGACCGCGCTCGGCGCCGTCCCCGCGCTGGTCAACGACGCCATGCGGCACGACGTGATGGTCCGCTACCTGGACCACGTCGGCGTGGTCGGCGTCGTCGCCGACGACCCCACCCGGCTGGCCGCCGCCTACCGCGAGGCCCCGCAGCGCCGCCCGCGCTTCGTCGCGCTCGCCGCCGAGGTGCAGGCCTTCGACGCCGCGTCCGCCGGGCTGCCCGCCGCGTACCCGTACCGGCACGCCGCGGACGACGTGGTGGCCCTCATCCACTCCTCGGGCACCACCGGCACGCCCAAGTCCACCATGCTGGCCCACCGCCAGTTCTGGGACGGCAAGCAGCCGCGCATGGAGCGCTTCCCCGCCGAGCCCTACGACCGGCTGATGTCACTGATGCCGCACACCCACGCCGGCGGTCTGAGCTACTTCCTCACCGCCACCCTGCTCGGCCTGCCCACCGTGGTCATGGCCGACTGGCGGCGCGCCGTCGTCGAGCCGGTGATGGAGGCCTTCCAGCCGACGATGGTCGCCTCCTTCCCGCGCACCTTCGTGGAACTCGCCACCGGCGAGCTCCCCGTCCGCGGCGCCGCCCGGGTGCACTCCTGGTTCAACACCGGCGACAGCGCGCACCACGGCCACATCCGGCGGCTGGTGACGCTCGGCGAGCGGCCCGCCGGACTGATCCGTCCCTGGCTGCTGCCGCAGGAGAAGGCCGAGCAACCCGCCCTGCCCGGCTCCCAGTTCGTCGACGGCCTCGGCTCCTCCGAGATGGGCATGGCGCTGTTCGGGCAGGTCACCACCCCGGAGAGCCCCCGCGACGACCGCTGCGTCGGCAGGCCGCTGGAGGTCGTCCTGAAGGCCGCCGTGCTCGACCAGGACGGCGCCGAGGTCCCCGACGGCACCGTCGGCATGCTCGGCGTCGTCACCCCCTCCCGGACCCCGGGCTACTGGAACGACCCGCGGCTGACCGGCAGCTTCGAGCTGGCCGGCTACTGGCTCACCGGCGACCTCGCCCGCCGTGACCCGGACGGCCGCTTCTACCACCTCGACCGCACGGTGGACGTCATCGACACCGCCGACGGCCCGGTGCACAGCCTGCCGATCGAGGAGGTGCTGCTCGCCGACTGCGCCGACCTGGTGCGGGACTGCTCCGTGATCGGCCTGCCCGGCGCCGCGGGCGAGGGCCAACGCCCCGTCGCCGTCGTCCAGTTGCAGGCCGAGGCGGCCGACGCCGACACCGAGCGGGTACGGACGGCGGCCAACGAGGCGCTGGCCGGGGCCGGACTGGCCGCACTCGCCGCCGTCCGGATCGCCCGCACCCCGGAGGACTTCCCGCTCGGGCCGACCGGCAAGGTGCTCAAGCGCGAACTGCGGACCCGCCTGGCCGGCCTGCTCACCGCCTCCGCCGGCCAGTAGCCGGCCATGGACCACCCCGAGATCCGCCAGCCGTACCAGTACACGCGCACGCCCCTGGTCGAACCGGACTGGCGGCGGCTGCCGGGCTGGCGCGACGTGACGGACGCCCAGTGGCGCGACCCGCAGTGGCAGCGCTCCCACTCGGTCAAGACGGCCCGCCAGCTGCGGGCCGTCACCGGCCCGCTGCTGACCGACCGGTTCTACGAGGAACTCGCCGCCGACCAGGCGCAGTTCGCCACCATGCCGATGCTGCTGCCACCGCAGATGCTGAACACCATGGCCCCGGACGCCCAGGACGCCCCGGCGGCCTACACCGAGGCGTTCCTGGCCGACCCGGTGCGCCGCTACATGCTGCCGGTGCGCGCCGACCGGCACCCGCGGTGGCCCAGCCACCCGCGGGCCGAGCGGGACTCCCTCCACGAGGCCGAGATGTGGGCCGTCGAGGGGCTGACGCACCGCTACCCCACCAAGGTGCTGGCCGAGCTGACCGCGACCTGCCCGCAGTACTGCGGGCAGTGCACCCGGATGGACCTGGTCGGCACCTCCACCCCGCAGGTCGCCAAGACCCGGCTGCTGCTGCGCCCCGCCGACCGGCAGGAGCAGATGCTCGACTACCTCAAGCGCACCCCGGCGGTGCGCGACGTCGTGGTCTCCGGCGGCGACCTCGCCAACGTCCCGTGGCCGCGCCTGGAGTCCTTCCTGCTGCGGCTGCTGGACCTCGGCTCCGTCCGGGACATCCGGCTCGCCAGCAAGGCCGTGGTCGGGCTGCCGCAGCACTGGCTGCAGCCCCGGGTGCTGGAGGGCGTGGCCCGGGTCGCCGACCTTGCCGCCCGCCGCGCCGTCAACCTCGCCGTGCACACCCACGCCAACCACGTGCGGTCCGTCACCCCGCTGGTCGCCGAGGCCGCCCGGGCGCTGCTGGACGCGGGCGTCCGGGACGTCCGCAACCAGGGCGTGCTGATGCGCGGCGTCAACGACACCCCGGAGGACCTGCTGGACCTCTGCTTCGCCCTGCAGGGCGAGGCGAACGTCCTGCCGTACTACTTCTACCTCTGCGACGTCATCCCCGGCGCGGAGCACTGGCGGACCCCGCTGCACCGGGCGCAGCACCTCCAGGAGGCGATCATGGGCTACCTGCCCGGCTACGCCACGCCACGCCTGGTCTGCGACGTCCCCGACGTCGGCAAGCGGTGGGTCCACCAGGCGGTCGCCTACGACCGCGAGCGCGGCATCTCGTACTGGACGAAGAACTACCGCACCAGCCTGGACGGCGACGACGGCCCGCAGGCCCCGCTCGACCGGCGCCACCCCTACTTCGACCCGGTGGACACCCTCCCCGAGGCCGGCCGCCGCTGGTGGTCCGGGCAGTCCGCCACACCGCGAGGAGCACGATGAGCACACCCGCCCCGGCCGGCGAACTGCGCCGCCTGTGCTGGATCTTCCCCGACCGGGAGTCCTCCCGGATGGCCGGGATGTGGCACGGCTTCTTCTGGGACCTGTACGCCGAGTGCGCCGCCGACCTCGGGCTGCGCTGGACCAGGCACGCCCCGGAGGCCGTCACGGTGGACGCCACCGGCCCCGGCCGGCCCCGGGTCTACGTCGACGACGAGCCGGTCACCCCCGAGGACACCCTGTTCATCACCGCGCTGTACTCGCTGCCGTACCAGTCGATGGACGTCTTCAACCAGTACGCGCTCTACGCGGTGCTCGAACAGGCCGGCTTCTACCTGCCGTTCCCGCCGCAGGTCTCGCTGATCGGCAACGACAAGCTGGCCACCCTGCTGTTCCTGGCGGGATCCCCCGTGCCGACCATCCCGACCGTGCGGATCGGCACCGGGCGCGACATCAGCAAGCACGTCTACGAGGTCGCGCTCGGGGGCATGACCTACCCGGCCATCGTCAAGCCGGCCGGCTGGTGCGGCGGCGGCGGAATCAACCTGGCCCGCGGCCCCGAGGACATCCGGGGCCTGGCCAGCCTCGCCCAGGGCGGCGACACCACCCTCGTCGTCCAGCCGTACCTCGGCGACGGCACCATCGACTACCGGGTCTACGTCGTCGACGGCCGGCCCCACGCGGTGATGAAGCGGACCCCGGAGGCCGGCTCGCCGGTCGCCAACGCCAGCCGCGGCGGCGCCATGGAGTTCCCGCCCGTGCCGCCCGAACTCGCCGCCGCCACCGCCTGGTTCGCCGAGCGGTTGCCGATCCCGTTCTTCTGCGTCGACTTCCTGTACGACGGCGAGCGGTACTGGTTCTCCGAACTCGAACCGGACGGCGTCATCGCCCCCGACTTCAGCGACCCGGAACGCACCCTCCAGCGCGACGTCACCCGCGCCCGCTTCACCGCCTACCGCGACGGCCACGCCAAGTGGCTCGCCGACGGCGCCCGCCCGCTGACCCTCGACCCGACCCACCGGACGGACCCCCGATGACCGCCTCCTTCTCCCTGCCCCCCGAGGCCGCCGAACCCCGGCTGGACGTCGCCCGGCGCACCCTGGAACGGCTGCGCGGCGTCCCCGCGCTGGCCGCCCGCTACGCCGCCCACGTCAACGTGCACACCCTGGAGCGGCTCGCGGCGCTGCCCCCGCTCGCCAAGGACGACCTCAACACCGCCCTCGCCCACCTGGAGCCGGCCGCCGAGCACTCCGCCACCTGGCTGTTCCAGAGCGGCGGCAGCACCGGCGCCCCCAAGGTCGGCTACGCGCCCACCGGCTTCTACATGGCCGGCGTGCACGCGCACTGGCAGCCGCTCGACCGCACCGACGTCTTCGCCAACGCCTGGGGCGCCGGCCGGATGTGGGGCGCGCACTACCTCGCCGCCGGGCTCGCCGACCTCTCGGGCTGCCGGATCATCGCGCTCGGCTCCGTCACCCGCGAGGAGTACGGCGACTGGCTGGCCTTCCTGGCGGACCGGGGGGTCACCGCGATCGGCGGCACGCCCAGCGTGCTGCGGCTCTGGTTCGCGCACGCCCGCGCCACCGGCGTCCGGCTCCCCTCGCTGCGCAAGGTGCTCTGGCTCGGCGAGGCCTGGCAGCCCCAGCTCGAGGAGGACCTCGCCGTGATGGCGCCGCAGGCCCGGCGCTGGGGGATGTTCGGCAGCACCGAGACCTGGGTGGTCGGCACCAACACCCCGGACTGCCCGGCCGACACCTTCCACCCGCTGCCCCACCAGCTGGTCCACGTGGACGCCGACGGCCTGCTCGACTTCACCACCCTCGATCCCGAGATGCTCAACCCGGTGCTGCGCTACCGCACCGGCGACGCGGGCGAGTTGACCGCCTGCCCGTGCGGCCGCCCGGGCCCGGCGATGCGGGTGCTGGGCCGGCGCGACAGCGTCGTCCAGGTCCGCGGCCTCGGGCTGGACGTGGACGAGCTGATCACCCGGGCCGAGCGCGAACCCGGCGTCGCCCGCGCCCAGGTGGTGCTCACCGAGCAGCGCGGCCGGGCCACCGGGGTGGACGTCCTGCTGCTCGCCGACGGGCCGGGCGCCGCGCCCGACGCCGAGCGGCTGCGCAAGGAACTGCTCGCCGCCACCTTCACGCTCAGCACCGCCTTCCAGCACGACCCGGAGTCCTTCCGGGTGCGCCCGGTGGACGCGCTGGTCAGCAACGGCCGCACCGGCAAGACCGCGGCCCTGGTCGTCCGGGAGGAGTCGTGACGGCGAAGGCCCCGGCGCCGCCGGGCCGGCCGGCGCCGCTCGGGCGGAGCTTCCAGCTGTTCTGGGCCGGGCAGACCGTCAGCCTGGTCGGCGACAAGGTCACGGTGTTCGTCGTCCCGACCCTGATGATCTTCGTGCTGCACGCCTCCGCCCTCCAGGTCGGCGTCGTCGCGATGGCCCAGTACCTCGGCATCCCGCTGCTCGGCCCGATCGCCGGCGTGCTGGTCGACCGCTGGGACAAGCGCCGGACGATGCTCGCCTGCGACCTGGTCCGGCTGCTCGCGGTCGCGGCGATCCCGCTCGCGTACGCGCTGGACGTGCTCTCCACCCCGCTGCTGTTCGGCTGCGTGGCGGTGATCAGCGGCGCGACCATCTTCTTCAACGTCGGCTACCTGGTCGCCGTCCCGGCCGTGGTGCCCGAGGACGGCATGGTCCGCGCCTACTCCCGGCTGGAGGGCAGCGGCTCGGTCGCCGAGGTCGCCGGGCCGTCCGTCGCGGCCGCCCTGTACGGCGCGCTCGGCGTCGGCGCCCTGCTCGTCGACGCGGCCAGCTACCTGGTCTCCGCGGTCTGCTTCCGCTCCATGCGCCCCTGGGGCGAGCGGACGGTCGAGGAGGGCTCCGTCCGGGAGCGGCTCACCAGGGGCTTCCGGCTCAACTGGGCCGACCCGGTGCTGCGCCGGATCGTCCTGTCCGCCGTCACGCTCAACTCGGGCGGACCGGTCTTCGTCACCGTCCTGCCCGTCCTCGCCTACCGGGGCCTCGGCGTCCAGGTCGGCGTGTTCGGCGCGGCCATGTCCGTCGCGGCACTCGGCGCGCTGGCCGGCGCGGTGGTCGCACCGCGGATCAGCCGGCGCTTCGGCCTCGGCCGGACGATGGCCTGGTCGCTGCTGCTGCACTGCCTGGTCGGCCTCGGCGTGCTGGCCGCGCCCGCGCTGCCGGCCGGCCCGGTGATCGCGGTCACCATGGGCTGCTACGGCTTCTTCATGTCCTGCATCAACGTGTGCAGCGCACCCGCCCGGCAGTCCCGGATGACCTCCCGCAACCAGGGCGTCATGCACGCCGCCTTCCGGACCGTCACCTGGGGCGTGATCCCGCTGGCCGCGCTGGTCGCCGGCCTGGCCGTCAGCCTGCTCACCGGGCCGCTGGGCATCCTGGACGCGGCCCGGGTGGTGATGGCCGGCGGCACCCTGCTGGCCGCCTGCTCCTTCCTCCCGGCGCTCGGCATCCAGCCGCTGCTCGACGCCGCCGCGCCCGCGCCCGCCCCGGCCGACGGAGCGGACGAGGCCGACGGGGCCGACGCGCTCGCGGAGAGCGCCCCGTGAGCGCGACCCCCGGCGGCGCAACCCCCGGCGGAGCGCCCGGACCGGACCGGCCGGACGGCGCCCGCGCCGACGGCCGGGTCCTGCTGATCACCGGGACGTCCTCCGGCATCGGCCTGGCCACCGCCGTCGCCGCGGCCCGCGCCGGGTACACCACGGTGGCGACCATGCGCGATCCCGGCCGCGCCGAGGCGCTGCGGGCGGCCGCCGACGCGGCCGGCGTCGCCGTGGAGGTGCGCCGGCTCGACGTCACCGACCCGGGCTCCGTCACCGACTGCCTGGAGGAGGTGCGCCGCACCCACGGACGGCTGGACGCCCTGGTCAACAACGCGGGCGTCGCCAACCACGACCCGACCCTGGAGATGTCCACCGACGCCGCCCTGCGGGCCAACCTGGAGGTCAACTTCTTCGGCGTGGCGACCGTCAGCCGGGCCGCGCTGCCGCTGCTGCGCTCCGCCGGGGGCCGGCTGGTCACCGTCGGCAGCGTGCACGGCGTCGTCGGCCAGCCCTTCAACGAGGCGTACTGCGCCGCCAAGTTCGCCGTCGAGGGGTTCCTGGAGGCGCTGGCCCCGGTCGCGGCCGCCCACGGCGTCCGGGTGTCCGTGGTGGTGCCCGGCTTCGTCCCGGACACCCGGTTCGGCATCTTCCCGGACGTCAACCGCGCCACCATCCGGGCCGCGTCCGGCCCGTACGCGCCCACCTTCGCCGGGTACCTGGAGTGGGTGGGCGGCCAGGGCTGGGAGTCGGCCGGCCAGCCGGCCCGGGAGGTCGCCGGAGTCGTGGTGCGCACCCTGCTCGCCGAACGGCCCCCCTTCCGGGTGCCCGCCAACCGCTGGGCCGCCAACTACCTGGCCGCCAAACTCGCCGACCCCGACGGCTCCGCCGTCCAGGACCTCGCCCGGACCTGGCTCGGGCAGCCCGAACACCCCTGCTGAGCAACGGAGTCCACCACCATGTCCGCCAAGCCCCTGCCCGATCTGATCGCCTTCGCCCGGGCGAACTCCCCGTTCTACGCGGAGCTCTACCGCGACCTGCCGGCCTCCCTCGACCGGCTCGACCAGCTCCCCGTCGTCGACCAGGCCGCGTTCTGGGCCGCCAACGCCTGGCCCGACAACCGCGTCCTGACCGGCCCGCTCAGCGACGCCGGCGTCTACAAGACCGGCGGCACCACCGGCGTCCCCAAGTTCTCGCCGTGGACGCGCGAGGAGCACGCCGACTCGGTCACCGCCTTCGGCGCCGGACTGGTCGGGGCCGGCCTGCGGCCCGGACACCGGGTGGCCAACCTGTTCATGGCCGGCGAGCTCTACGGCGGCTTCCTCTACATCGAGCACGCCCTGCACCACGCGCCGGTCGACAACGTCCGGCTGCCGGTCGGCGGCGCCGCCCCGGACGACTACGTCGCCGACCTGATCACCGGCTTCGGCGTCGACGTGCTCGCGGGCGAGCCGATGAAGCTCAGCGCCGTCGCCGACTGCCTGGTCCGGCGCGGGGAGGTCGCCGACCGCGTCGAACTGCTGCTGTTCGGCGGCGACCTGCTCTTCGCCGACCTGCGCCCGATCCTCTCCCGGGCCTTCCCCCGGGCCGCGGTCGCCTCGGTGGGCTACGCCTCCAA
Organism: Kitasatospora sp. NPDC004745; assembly: GCF_042873275.1. Lineage (NCBI taxonomy): Bacteria > Bacillati > Actinomycetota > Actinomycetes > Kitasatosporales > Streptomycetaceae > Kitasatospora > Kitasatospora sp. NPDC004745. The sequence continues at coordinate 82,023 of NZ_JBIALK010000023.1, forward strand.
CGACGCCGGGCTGGTCGGCGCGCCCGTGCCAGGCGACGACGTCCGGGTGCACGAGGCCTTCGCGCACCGCACCGTGGTGGAACTGGTCGACCAGGTCACCGGCGAGGCCATCACCACCCCCGGCACCCCCGGCCGGGTCGTGGTCACCAACCTGTTCCGCACCCTGATGCCGATCCTGCGCTACCCCACCGGCGACCGCGCCGAGTGGGTCGACGCCGACTGCCGGCGCTTCCGCCTGCTCGGCCGCTCCGCCGAGGGCGCCCGGGTCGGCACCGTCGCCATGCCGACCGAGGAGATCCGGTCCGTCCTGCTGGCCGCCGACCCGGACCGGCGGATCGCCGGAATGCAGCTCGTCCAGCGCCGCTGGGGCGGGCGCGACGGCCTGATCATCCGGCTCGGCCACACCGACCGGCCGGCCGCCGAGGAGCTCGCCGAGCTCGCCGACCGGCTCGTGGAGGCCGTCTACACCGCCCGCCCGCTCTACCCCGCCGAGGTCGCGCTGGGCAGCATCCACGACCTCACCGTGGAGTGGGTGCCGCGCTCGGAGCTGGTCACCAACCCGCGCACCGGCAAGCTCCAGCAGGTGCTGGACGAGCGGCCGCGGGCCTGAGACCGGGCGGGCCGGGCAGGGGGCTCGGCGGGGGGCCGCGGGCCGCTCAGCCGGTCTGCGGCCGGCCCCCGATCACCACGCTCTGCCCGCGGAACTCGGCGACCACCCCGCCGTCCGCCAGCCGCACCGTCACGTCGTAGACCCCGGAGCGCCCCGACCGCGAGCGCTCCACCGCCTCGGCCACCAGCTCGTCACCCGGCCGCGCCGGGGCCAGGAAGACCACCTGCGCCGCCTGGGCGACCGCCACCGGGCCGTGGCTGTTGCAGGCGAACGCGAACGCCGCGTCGGCCAGCAGGAAGAGGAAGCCGCCGTGCGCCGTGCCGTGCCCGTTCACCATCGTCGCGGACACCGTCATCCGCGCCACCGCCCGCCCGGCGGACACCTCGTCCAGGGCGATCCCCAGCATCCGGCAGGTCCCGTCGCGCTCGTACAGGGCGGCGATCGCGGGGTCGAGCATGGCGCGTGGTCCCTCCGTCGGCGGTGTCGCGGCCCAGCGTAGGGCACCGCCCCCGGACGCCGGACGGGGCCGCCGTCCGGGGGAACCCCGCCGCGCCGCACCGCCGTTCCCCGCCCCGCCGCGGCCCCGCGCCCTAGCCTGCTCGCGTTCCCCGAGCACGAGGACGGCCGATGGCCCACAAGTCACCCCTGACCGCCCCGCAGGACGCCGCCCCGGTGCCGTCGGCGCAGCCGCCGAGCGGGTCCGTGACGGCCCTGCGGATCGCGGCCGCCGTGGCCGGTGCGCTCCCCGCCGTGGTGCTGCGGCTGACCGGGGTGCACCCGGCCCCGGTGACGGGCATGGCGGTGTTCGGCCTCGGCGTGCTGTCGGCGGCGCTGCTGCTGATGTGGGCCGCGGAGACCGCCCGCGCGGACATCTCCGGGCCGCTCGCACTGGCCCTGCTGGCGTTCATCGCCGTGCTGCCCGAGTACGCGGTCGACCTCTACTTCGCGTACGCGGCGGGCACCCGTCCCGAGTACGCCGCCTACGCGGCCGCCAACATGACCGGCGCCAACCGTCTGCTGGTCGGCGTCGGCTGGCCGCTGGTCGCCCTCGCCGGCTACCTCGCCGCCCGGCGCCGCGGCGTCGAGCCCGGGATCACCCTGCGGGAGCACCGCCGGATCGACACCGGCTTCCTCGGCGTCGCCGCCCTGCTCGCCTTCGTGATGCCGCTGACCCGGCAGATCTCCTGGGTGCTGGCGGTCGTGCTGATCGCCTGGTACGCCACCTACCTGTTCCGGGTCGGCCGCTGCAGCGAGACCGACGAGGAGGAGCTCGTCGGCGTCCCGGCCCGGTTGGCCGCGCTCCCGCGGCGGCGCCGCCGGGCGACCACCGTCCTGGTCTTCGCGGTGGCCGCGGTCGTGGTCTTCGCCTGCGCCGAGCCGTTCGCCACCTCGCTCGTGGACGCCGGCGCCTCGCTCGGCGTCGACCGCTTCCTGCTGGTGCAGTGGCTGGCCCCGCTCGCCTCCGAGGCGCCCGAGCTGATCGTCGCGGTGGTCTTCGCCTGGCGGCTGCGCGGGGACGACGGCCTCGGCGCGCTGCTCTCCAGCAAGGTCAACCAGTGGACGCTGCTGATCGGCTGCCTCCCGCTCGCCTACCTGGCGGGCGGCGGCGGGGCCTCGCTGCCGCTCGTCGAACGCCAGGTGGACGAGGTGCTGCTGACCGCCGCGCAGACCGTCCTCGCCGTGGTCCTCCTGCTCGACCTGCGCTTCCGCCCGTGGAAGGCCGGGCTGCTCTTCGTGCTGTTCGCCGTCCAGTTCGCCCTCCCCGGCGAGTCCGCCCGGGCCGCGCTCAGCTGGGTGTACCTGGCGCTGGCCGTCCCGCTGCTGGTGGCCCGGCGGCGCCAGCTGCCGCCGACCGTCCGCGCCCTGGCCGGCCGGATCGAGGGCGACCCGCACTGACCGGGCGGGCTCAGGTGCCGGTGCCCAGCCGGGCCGGCGGCCGGGCGGCGCGGCGCAGCGGGGGCAGCCGGCGGCCGGTGACCAGTTCCGGGCGGATCCGGATCCGGACGGCGGCGGGTACGGCCCCGGCGACGGGGCGGACCTGGGCCCGGCCGAGGACGGTGACGCACCAGCCGGAGCCGTCCGGGCCGTCCAGTTCGTCGGCCTCGAAGGCGATGACGGCGTCGTCCACGGCGCGGGCCAGTTCGGAGCCGGCCGGGGCCGAGAGCAGGATCCCGCCGTCGCCCGGTTCCAGCCGGAAGTGCACCGGCAGCACCGCCGGGAGGGCGCCGACGGTGTAGACCACCCGGCCGACCAGCGCCCGGGCCAGCAGGCCCAGCGCCCGGTCGCGGTCCAGTTCCTGCGGGTCGTGATCGCGGTTCATGCCAGCGATGCTCGCCCGGGCCGGGGCCCGCCCGCGAGGGCCGATGGTCCCGCCCGTGGTCCCCGGTTCCCGGCCGCCGGGCGGGCCGTCAGAACCGCCCGGCACGCAGCGGGGAGTGCGGCGCGGCGGCCTGGGCCTGGCGCAGTTCGGTGGCGATCAGCGCCGCCTGGACGCGCCGTTCCACGCCCAGCTTGGCGAGCAGCCGCGACACGTGGTTCTTGACCGTCTTCTCGGCGAGGTAGAGCCGCTCGCCGATCTGCCGGTTGGTCAGGCCCTCCCCGATCAGGGCGAGCACCTCCTGCTCGCGCTGGGTCAGCGCCGGTCCGGCGGCGACGGGCGGCGCCGGTTCGGCGTCGCTGCGCAGGCGGTTCAGCAGCCGGGTGGCCGCACCGGGGTCGAGCATCGAGCGGCCGGAGGCGACGGTGCGGACGGCGGCGACCAGGTCGGTGCCGCTGATCTGCTTCAGCACGTAGCCGGCGGCGCCCGCCATCACGGCGTCCAGCAGGGCCTCCTCGTCGTCGAAGGAGGTCAGCATCAGGCAGGCGAGTCCGGGCATCCGGGAGCGCAGTTCGCGGCAGACCGACACCCCGTCACCGTCGCCCAGCCGGACGTCCAGCACCGCGACGTCGGGGCGCAGCGCGGGCACCCGAACGAGGGCCTGCTCGGCGGTGGCGGCCTCGCCGACCACCTCCAGGTCCGGCTCGCCGTCCAGCAGGTCGTGCACGCCGCGGCGCACCACCTCGTGGTCGTCCAGCAGGAACACCCGCACCGGAGCCGGTGCCCCGGCACCCGCCGTACTGGTCGCCATCACGCCGCTCCACCTTCGTCGAACCCCCGCGCACTCCCGGCGGGGCCCAGGGCATCATCGCCCACCGCGCGGCGGCGGGCACAGGGCCGAAGGGCCCCACCGCCCCGGCGCCTCGCCGCCCCCGCCGTCGGGCGCGGTCACCGGCGCCGGGCGCTGCCCAGACCGGCCAGCAGGAAGGCGAGCGCGACGCCCGCCCCGCTCGCCGCGGCCAGCCCCACCCGGGGCCCTAGCCCGCCGCCGGCGGACAGCAGCACGGCCGCCGCCCCCAGGGAGGCGACGGCCGCGCCGACGAGGAGCCAGCCGGCGAGGGCGGGGGCCGCCGGGCGCCGGGGGTGCGGCGCCGGAGCGGCGTCCAGCGCCGCCCAGCGCGCGACGCTCTCCCGCTGCTCGCCGTGCCGGTCCCAGCGGGCGCGCACCCGCAGCGCGGCGCCGCCGACCAGCCCGGCCAGGGCGGTCTGCGCGGCGGGGCGCCAGTCGGGGAGGACCAGCAGCAGCCCGCCGGCCAGGGCGAGGGCCGCCCACCACAGGACGCAGGCGGCCGCGGCGGTGCGGGTGGAGCGGGGGCGGTCGGGGCCGGCCTGCAGGTCGGCGATGGCGGGCAGGTACCAGACGCAGCCGCTGGCGGTGAGGGCGGCGGTGCCGATGGCGAGGACGGTGTGGTTCATGGGCCCGGCCTTCCGGTTCGCAGGGAGGGTGGGGCCGTCCCCGCCCGCCCGGGGGCAGCGGCGCGGGCGGGGACGGCGGTCGGGGGGCGGCCCGGTCAGTCGCCCTCGGGGCGGGCGCGCCGGGTCGCGCCGCGCGGCAGGTCGTACTTGGCCGGAGTGACGCCGGCCAGGTGCTTGGCCGGTTCGCCGGTGTTCTCCAGCACGTCCAGGGCCGCGATGTCGGGGTGGTGCAGGTCGAAGGCCGGGGACTCGGAGCGGATCCGCGGCAGGGTGACGAAGTTGTGCCGCGGCGGCGGGCAGGAGGTCGCCCACTCCAGCGAGCGGCCGTAGCCCCACGGGTCGTCCGCCTCGACGCGCTCCCCGTACTTGGCGGTCTTCCAGACGTTGTAGAGGAACGGCAGGATCGACAGGCCGAGCAGGAAGGAGCCGAGGGTGGAGACGGTGTTGAGCGTGGTGAAGCCGTCGGTGGAGAGGTAGTCCGCGTAGCGGCGGGGCATGCCCTCGGCGCCGAGCCAGTGCTGGACGAGGAAGGTGGAGTGGAAGCCGATGGTGAGGGTCCAGAAGGTGATCCGGCCGAGGCGTTCGTCGAGCATCCTGCCGGTCATCTTGGGCCACCAGAAGTGGAAGCCGGCGAACATCGCGTACACCACGGTGCCGAACAGCGTGTAGTGGAAGTGGGCGACGACGAAGTACGAGTCGGAGACGTGGAAGTCGATCGGCGGGGCGGCGAGCAGCACCCCGGTCAGGCCGCCGAACAGGAAGGTGACCAGGAAGCCGACCGTCCACAGCATCGGCGTCTCGAAGCTCAGCGAGCCCTTCCACATGGTCCCGACCCAGTTGAAGAACTTCACCCCGGTCGGGACGGCGATCAGGAAGGTCATGAAGGAGAAGAACGGCAGCAGAACCTGCCCGGTGACGTACATGTGGTGCGCCCACACCGTCACCGACAGGCCCGCGATGGCGACGGTGGCGGCGATCAGGCCCGCGTAGCCGAACATCGGCTTGCGGCTGAAGACCGGGATGACCTCGGAGACGATGCCGAAGAAGGGCAGCGCCAGGATGTACACCTCGGGGTGGCCGAAGAACCAGAAGAGGTGCTGCCAGAGCATCGCCCCGCCGTTGGCGGGGTCGAAGACGTGCGCGCCGAACTTGCGGTCCGCCTCCAGGGCGAGCAGCGCGGCGGCGAGCACCGGGAAGACCAGCAGCACCAGCAGCGAGGTGAGCAGCACGTTCCAGCAGAAGATGGACATCCGGAACATCGTCATGCCGGGGGCCCGCATGCAGATGATCGTGGTGATGAAGTTGACGGCGCCGAAGATGCTGCCGAAGCCGGAGAGCGTCACGCCCATGATCCACATGTCGGCGCCGACACCGGGCGAGTGCACGGCGTCGGACAGCGGCGCGTAGAGGAACCAGCCGAAGTCCGCGGCGCCCTGCGGGGTGGCGAAGCCGGCCGCGGCGATCAGCGAGCCGAACACGAACAGCCAGAAGGAGAGCATGTTCAGCCGGGGGAAGGCGACGTCCGGGGCGCCGATCTGCAGCGGCATGATCCAGTTGGCGAAGCCGGTGAACAGCGGCATCGCGAAGAGCAGCAGCATCACCGAACCGTGCATGGTGAAGGCCTGGTTGAACTGTTCGTTGGAGAGGATCTGGGTGCCCGGGCGGGCGAGTTCGGCGCGCATCACCAGCGCCAGGACGCCGCCGATCAGGAAGAACGCGAACGCCGACACCAGGTACATGGAGCCGATCGTCTTGTGGTCGGTGGTGGTCAGCAGCCTGACCACCGCCGAGCCGGGCCGTTTCGGCCGGACTCCCGTCGACGGTACGGCGGTTGACGGTGGCATGGGGTCGCCCTGTGCCTGGGTGGCGCTCAAGGACGCACTCCTTCGGAACCTCGTGCGAATGGGTGGCGATCCATGATCGGAACGCACCGGCCCGGCGCCCCAGGGCCGTTCGGCCCGCGCACCCGGGGCCGCTCGACCCGCGTTCCGGCCCCCGGACCGGGACCTCCGGTGGCCCCGGCCACTGCCCCGGGCCCCTCGGAGGCCGCTCGCCACGGCGACGAGCCCCGCTGGAGAACCGCCGGAGCCGACCCGGCACCCGCACCCCCGGAACGCCCGCCGCACCGGCCGGCGCCCGCCCCCGGCCGGCCGCCGCGCACCGGGCCCGCCGCCCGCCCGCACCCCTCCCCAGCTGCCCGGACACCGCCCGGCCGGGCACCGGGCGCCCCCGGCCGCACCGCCGCCCGGGCGCCCGGCCCGTGTGGGCCCGGTGTGGGAACCCCGCCGATTCCGTGCCCTACAGCTCGGGTCGGCCGTCCCGTAGCCTGCGCCCACGCCGCACCACCACCGGTCACGCCCCCGCACGCCCCCGCCCACGCCCCCGGAGGTACGCCGATGCCCCTGGCCCAGCCCGCCGCCCCCGCCCGGGTCCGCTTCACCGTGCTCGGCCCGCTGACCGGCACCGCGGACGGCCGCCCGCTCGCCCTCGGGCCGCTCAAGCAGCGGCTGGTGCTGGCCGTCCTGCTGACCCGGGCCAACACCTCCGTCCCCGTCGACCTGCTCACCGACGCGCTCTGGCCCGAGGAGCCGCCGCGCACCGCCCGCAAGAACCTCCAGGTGTACGTCTGCGCCCTGCGCACCCTGCTCGGACGCGGCGCGGAGCCCGACCGGCTGGTCCACACCGCGGGCGGCTACCAGCTGCGCGTCGCCGAACCCGAGCTCGACCTCCTGCAGTTCCGCGCCCTCGCCCGGGCCGGCCGGGCCGCCGCCGACGGCGGCGCGCTCGCACCCGCCGCCCGGCTGCTGCGCCAGGCCCTGGACCTGTGGCAGGGGCCGCCGCTCGCCGACCTGCGCTGCTCGCCCGCCGTCGAGGCCGAGGCCGACCGGCTGGAGGGCCGCTGCCTCGGCGTCCACGAGGACTGGGCGGAGGCCGAGCTGGAACTCGGCAACGCCATCGCCGTGGCCGAGGAGCTCGCCGAACTCGCCGACCGCCACCCGCTGCGCGAACGCCTCCAGGCCGCCCGGATGAACGCCCTGCACCGGTCCGGCCGGCAGGCCGAGGCGCTCGCCGTCTACGACACCCACCGCCAGCTACTCGCCCGCGAGTTGGGCCTGGAGCCGAGCGCCGCACTGACCGCCCGCTACCGCCGGCTGCTCGCCCACGGGCCGGCCCGGCCCGGCGCCGACCGCCCGGCCCGGCCCACCGGCTCCGGCGGCGCCCTGCTGCCCGCCGACACCGCCGACTTCACCGGGAGATCCGCCGAACTGCGCGACCTGATCGACGAGTCGGGCGGGAGCGGGCGGGTCACGGTGCTCTCCGGACCGGCCGGCATCGGCAAGACCGCGCTCGCCGTCCACGCCGGCCACCTGCTCGCCGAACGCTTCCCGGACGGCCGGCTGCTGGTGCGGCTGCGCACCGAGGACGGCTCCCCGCGCCCGCTCGCCGATCTCCTCGCCGAACTCGCCTCCCTCACCGGCCGGTCGGGCCCGTTCCCGGCCGATCCCGGCCAGGCCGCCGCGCTCTGGCGCGCCTCCCTGGCCGGGCGCCGGATGCTGCTGATCCTCGACGACGCCCCCGGCGAGGCCCTGGTCCGCGAACTGCTGCCCGGCCACGGCCCCAGTGCCGTCCTCGTCACCTCCCGCAGCCAGCTCGCCGGGCTGGCCTCGGTGCACCGGGTCACCGTCCCGCCCTTCGCCCCCGGCGAGGCCCTCGACCTGCTCGGCCGCATCGTCGGCACCGGCCGGATCGGCACCGACCGGGCCGCCGCCGCCCGCGTCGTCGAGGCCTGCGGGCTGCTGCCGCTCGCCGTCCGGGTCGCCGGGACCCGCCTGGCGGTGCTGCGCCACCTCCCGCTCGCCGAGTTCGCGGCCCGGCTCGCCGACCCGGCCGGCGCCCTGGACGAACTCGTCGCCGGGGACGTCACCGTCCGCGCCCGCCTCGACTCCGGCTGGCGCGACCTCGGCGGTCAGGGCCGCCTCGCCCTCGCCCGCCTCGCCGCCCTCCCGCTCGCCCTGCTGTTCACCCTCCCGGAGGCCGCCGCCGCCCTCGGCCGCCCCGAGCGGCTCGCGCTGCGCACCCTGGAGGCGCTCACCGACACCGGAGCCGTCACCTGCCCGACCGCCGAGGTCACCGCCCACGCCGCCCTGTACGCGCTGCCCCGGCTCACCCATCTGCACGCCCGGGAGCACGCGGGCGTGCCGGCCGACGGCCTGGGCTGAGCCCCGGCGGGCGAGGGCGGGCCTCCCCGGTCGGGGAGGCTCAGCCCAGCGTCAGCGCGTCCAGCGGGTCCCCGCCCTCCAGCGCCCACAGGGCCAGCAGCACCCCCGCGGCGCCGGTGTGCAGGTCCGCCGAGAAGCGCCGCAGCCGCATCCCCGGGACGAGCAGCCCCTCCGGCCGCGCCACCAGGTGCCACTGGAGCTTGCGGACCTGTCCGAGCACGTCCTCCCGCGCCGCCGGACCGCCCAGCCGGTCCAGGGCCAGCAGCAGCCCGGCCCGGCCCCGGAACAGCCCCGGCTCGCGGACGAACCCGGGCGCGCACACCCGCCGCACGTCCGCCAGGAAGCCGTCGAACCCGCCGTCCCCCGCCGCCCGGTACTCCCGGGCGACGAGGGCGATGCCGCTGCTCCCCCGGTCCAGGTAGGCCAGCCGCCGCCCCCGGTCGAGGACCTGCACCGACCCGTCCGGCACCCGGACGCACCGGGCCACCGCCCGGGCCAGCGCCTCCCGCCCGGAGGCCAGCAGCCACTCCTCGCCGGTGCGCCGGTACAGCCGCAGCTGCACCAGCGCGATGCCCGCCAGCCCGTACAGCAGACCGGCCGGCAGCGGGTCGGCCGCGGTCTCCGCGTGCAGCGCCGCGTCCAGGGCGCGCGCGTCCCGGAGCGCGTCGGCGAGCCCCGCCCCGTCGCCCAGGGCGTCGGCGAGCCGCAACCGGGCCAGGGCCGCGCCGGCCCGGCCGCCGTACAGGGCGACGGTGGGCGCGGGCCGGGCGCGGCGGGCCCGCTCGGCCAGCTCGGCCGCAGCCTCCTCGCGTCCGACCCGGGCCAGCACCGCGGCGACCCCGAGCGGGCCGTCGTACAGCCCGCCCGCCCCGGGCCGCGGGCCCCGCCGCCGCATCGCGGCGACCAGCCAGTCCGCGTACTCCTGCGGGTGGCCCGCCCCGGTGCGGTGCAGCGCGTGGAGCACGCCGGCCGCGCCGTGCGCCACCCCGGTGCCGCCGTCGGCGAAGCCGGCCGGATCCCCCGGGAACAACCGGTCGAAGCGGTCGGGGGTGGCCCCGGCGTGGATCCCGGCGACCAGCTCGCCGCGCACCCGGGCGAGATCGGGGCCGTCCGCCGCCGCGGGCCCGCGGGCGTGTTCGCAGCGTCCCGCGCGGTCCGCGACGTCGCCGACACGCCCGAGCAGCTCCCGCCCGCGGCGTTCCGTCACCGACTCCACCCGGGTGGCCGTGCCCGGCCGGGGAGGCCCCGCCTCCGGGCCGAGCCCGAACCACGCCCGGGCCCGCCGCTCCAGCGCGGCCAGCTTCCCGGCGTCGCGCTCGGCCAGTTCCATCACGGGCATCAGCAGCATCAGCCAGGTCGCCCAGAGCATGTACCGGTCGGCCGCGGCCCCGTCGAGCCCGGGCGGGGGCTGGATCCCGCCGGCGCCGGCCACCGGCACCCGGCGGCCGGCCAGCTCGTCCGCGTACTCGAAGTCGACGAGCACCACCGAGCCGTCCGGCCGGACGATCACGTTGGCCGGGTGCAGGTCCCCGAACCGCACGCCCCGGGCGTGCAGCGCCGCGAGCGCCCCGCCCAGCCCGGCGACGACCTCCTCGACCCAGGCCGCGTACCCGGCGCGCTGCTCGGCGGTGCAGTCCTGGTGCACCAGCGGGTAGCGCCGGATCGCCTCCGCGAACAGCTGGACGCCCTCGACGTGCTCCTGCACCAGGAAGGTGTGCTCCCAGACCGTCCGGACCTCGCGCAGCCGGGGCACGCAGTCCAGGCCGTCCAGCCGCTCCAGGGCCCACTGCTCGCGCCGCAGCCGGGTGACGGCGTCGTCCCCGGCGGCGTCCAGCCCGGCGTACGGGCGGGCCTCGCGCAGCACCACCCGCTCCCCGGTGGTCCGGTGCTCCCCGAGGTAGATCCCGCCGGCGTTGGAGAACTGCAGCACCTCGACGATCCGGTACGGCAGCTCGCCGCCGGCGGCCTCGCGGGCGGCCAGGTGCGGGCGCAGCTCCGCCGGGGGCTCGACCCAGTCCGGCAGCCGGAACACCGGCTCGCGGCGGTCCGGGACGAGTCGGCCGGAGGGGTCGCGCAGCGCGGGCACCGCCCGTCCGGCCCCGTCCTGGCACCAGAGTTCGACGAAGGCGCCGTAGCGCGCGTACACCGGGGCCGGGCCGATCCGCAGGTCGGTGAGCACGTACGGCCCCTGCCGGCCGGCCAGGGCCTCGGCCAACTCCCGGGCCAGCGCCAGGAACTGGCGCTCCGAGCCGGGGTAGACGGTGACGAACTTGCCGCTGCTCCCGCGCCCCGCGTACTTGCCGTTGGCCACCCGCAGGGCGTCGTCGCTGCGCAGGAACTTGAACGTCACCCGGTGCGCCGTGCAGATCCGGGCCACGGTGGCCAGCGTCTGCTCGGCCTCCTCGGGCACGGTCGAGACGTGGAGCTTCCAGCCCTGTTCGGGCGGGCGCACGCCGTCCGGGCGCAGGGCCGTCCACAGCCCGCGCTGCTCGCGCCGCCACCCGGCGGGCGGTGCGCCGAGCCCGAGGGCGTAGCGGGTGGAGCGGTCGCGCAGCCGGCCCGGGGTGTCGTAGTACGTCGGGTCGGCGAGGCAGTACAGCTGGGTCTCCTGGGCGCCGGCCATGGCGGGCCTCCTCTTCCGGTCGCTGGACGGCTGGTACCGGGCGCGCCCACGGGCCCCGGGGGTTCAGGGGGTCAGACGGCGGGCAGCAGGGCCGGCCCGCGGCGGACCGGCGGCGCCCAGGTCACCACGGCCGCGCAGAGCGCGATGGCGAGGGCCAGCAGCGCGAAGGTCCGGGTGCCGCCGAAGGCCCCGAGCAGGGCGCCGCCCACCAGCGGGCCGAACGGCTGGACCAGCGTGGAGAGGAAGCCGGCCGCGCTCTGCACCCGGCCGATCCGGTCCGGCGGCGCGGCGAGCAGCATCCCGGACACGAAGCCGATGCTGGCCACCGTGGACAGGCACATGCACACCGCGCAGAGCAGCCCGATCAGCACCGGCTCCCGGGTGAGCACGAGCACCCCGGCGGTGACGGCGGCCGCCCAGCAGCTCAGCGCCACCAGGCTGCCGTCGCGCGCGCCGTGGGCGCCGCCCGGCCACCAGGCCGGGGGTGCGTCCAGCCGCGGGGCGAGCAGCGCGCCTGCCAGCGCCCCGGCCGCGGTGAAGGAGACCACGGTGCCGCCGCCGACTCCGGAGCGTCCGCCGTCCGAGGCAACGGCCAGGGTGGTGAACATCAGCGCGCTGAACGCGAAGTTCATCCCGAGGCCGAAGATCAGCAGCAGGGTGCGCAGATAGGGCTGGTGCCAGATGAAGGACAGCCCGGCGGTCAGCTCGGAGCGGCTGAACACCGCCCCGGCCCGGGAGGCGGGCACCGACCTCGTCCGCATCAGCGCCACGCAGACCGTGGAGAGCAGCAGCCCGACGCCCTCGGCGACGAACGGCAGCACCGGGTGCCAGGCGAACAGCGCCCCGCCGCCGAGCGGACCGATCAGCCGGGCCGCGGCGCCGCGCGCCTGCATCCGGGAGGAGGCGGCGCGGACCTGGTCGCGAGGCACCACCGCGCGCAGCAGGCCGCCGGCGGCGGGCCCGTAGGTGCTGGCGATGAGCGCCCCGGCGGCGGCGACCAGCAGGACCAGCGGCAGTGGGGTGCGCCCGTTCAGGACGGCGAGCACCAGCGCGGTGACGGCGAGCAGGCTCCCGACGTCGCAGACCCGCATCAGCCGGCGCCGCTCGATCCGGTCGGCGAGCACGCCGCCGGGCAGCATGGTGAGCAGCAGCGCGCCCACCGACACGGTGCCGATCGCACCGGCCTGGGCGGGCGAGCCGGTGTCCCGCAGGACGAGCAGCGGCAGGGCGATCGAGGCGAGTTGGGAGCCGAGCGAGGCCAGCAGGCCGCCGACCCAGAGCAGCCGGAAGTCCCGGTTGCGGGAGAGCGAGGTGGGCTCCATGGCCGTCCTCCGGGGTGGGGGGTGGAATCGGGCCGGGGCGGTCCCGTGCCGACGGGACCGCCCCGGGGGCCTGCGGTCCGGCGTGCCGGCCGGGGGCGGTGGTGCGCCCGCCCCCGTGCCGGGACCGCCGGCCTGCCGCGCCTCAGGCGCCGGAGGTCTCGGCGGAGTTGACGTAGCTGATCAGGCTGAAGCAGTTGCCGTCGGCGGCGTCCTGGAGGACCTTCATCGCCTGCAGGTCCAGGATGTTGGCGGCGTGCGCCTCGACCTCGGGGGTCTCCTCGCCGTCCTCGCCGACGATCGGGTCGATGTTCTCGGCCATGGCTGAACTCCTCTCACTGGGTGGATCGGTAGGGGTGCAGCGGGTGGTGGTCCGCCGTGGTGAGGACGTTAGGCCGGCCCGGCTGCGCGGGGCCCGGGAACCGGTACGGCACCGGTATGGCCGCAGGCCGGGGCGGCCGCCGGCGCGTCCGGGGCGGCCGGCCGGCCCGGCCGGGGGGCCCGCGGACCCGCTCCGAGCTGCGGCCATACCGCCGGCCAGGCGCCCTCGAACCGGGCCCGAAGCCCGGCCGGGGAGCCTGGCCCGGCACACCCGCACGCCCGGATCCGACAGCACTCCCGGGTCCGACGGCACGCCCACGGCCCGGCGACGTCCACCCCGACGACACGCCCGGATCCGACAGCACTCCCGCACCGCGAGGGACCAGGGCTTGTCTGACAATTCGCGGCGCGGCGGGAATTGTCAGACGAGCCCTAGCGAAGGACTGCCACCATGCCCTGCCCACAATGCGCCCAACTCGCCGGCACGAACGATCAGTTCTGCCCCTCCTGCGGCACCTCCCGGGCCGCCGCCCTCGACCTGGCCGCCGAGGAGCGCAAACTGGTCACGGTGGTCTTCTGCGACCTGGTCGACTCCACCGCGCTGTCCGGCGCGCTCGACCCGGAGACGCTGCGCGAGGTGATCCTGCGCTACTTCGAGCGGATGCACCGCCAGATCGAGGCGCACGGCGGCACATTGGAGAAGTTCATCGGGGACGCGGTGATGGCGGTCTTCGGCGTCCCGGTGATCCGCGAGGACGACGCCCACCGGGCGCTGGCGGCCGCCCTGGCCATGCTGGAGGACCTCGAGGACCTCAACACCGAGCTGGACGCCACCCTCGGGGTCCGTCTGGACGTCCGGATCGGCGTCAACACCGGCCAGGTGGTGGCGGGTTCGGACGCCTCGGCGCGCCAGGCACTGATCTCCGGCGAGACGGTGAACATCGCCGCCCGGCTGCAGACCCAGGCCGCGCCCGGCCAGGTGCTGATCGGCCCGCAGACCCTGCGCGCGGCCGGCCCGGCCGCCCAGGTGCACGAGGTGGGCCCGCTGCGGCTCAAGGGCAAGGCCGAGCCGGTCACCGCCTACCGCCTCGTCGGGCTGGACGAGGACGACCCGGAGCTGCTGCGCCGCTTCGACGTCCCGCTGGTCGGCCGGGAGCGCGAACTGGCGCTGCTGGACGCCGCGTTGGCACGGGTGGCGGGCGGTCGGGGCGCCGAGCTGCTGCTGGTGGTCGGCGAGGCCGGGATCGGCAAGACCCGGCTGGTGCGCGAGTGGCAGGAGCGGGTGGGCCGGCGTGCCGCCCGCTGCGGCACCGGGCGCTGCCGCAGTTACGGCGAGCAGGGCGTGCTGACCCCGCTGGCCGAGGCCGTCCGGGCCCTGCTGGACGACGGCGCCGGAGCCGCCGCGCCCGCCGAGGCGCTGGCCCGGTTGGAGGACGCGGTGGCCCCGGAGGTGGGCGCGGCCGAGTCCCTGGACCGGCTGGCGGCGATCCTGCGCGGGCGCACCGTCGAACGCCCGGCCGTCCTGGTCCTGGACGACTGCCAGTGGGCCGGTCCGGTGCTGCTGGACGCCGCCGAGCGGCTGGTCGCCGCCCTCGGCGCGGCCCCGGTGCTGCTGCTGTGCCTGGCCCGTCCGGAGCTGCCCGCCTCCCGCCCGGAGCTGCCGGCCCTGCCGGTCGGCGGTCTGTCCTGGGACGAGTCGGCTCTGCTGGCCGCCCAGCTGACCGAGCTGAGCGCCCACCAGGACACCGTGCCCGGCCGGCTGCTGGAGCGGGCCGAGGGCAACCCGCTGCACCTGGAGGAGCTGCTGGCCGCCCTCACCGAGGCGGACGGCCCTGCCCTCGCCGAGGAGCTGCCGCCCACCGGACGGGCACTGCTCAGCGCGCGGATCGACGACCTCGAACGGGACGAGCGCACCACGCTGGACCTCGCCGCCGTGCTCGGCCGGGCCTTCCGCGCCGCCGAACTCGCCGGGCTCGCCCACGGCGGCGCCGACCAGGACGCCTTCGCCGATCCGGAGGACGACGTCTTCACCGGCCCGCTCGACGGCCTGCCCGGCCTGGCCGGCGGCAGCGGCGACGACACCCCGCCGCGGCTGCACGCCGCGCTGCAGCGACTGGCCGAGCGCCGCCTGGTCGAACCGGCGGGCGACGGCTACCGGTTCAGCAGCGGTCTGGTCCAGGAGTCGGTGTACCAGTCGATGTCCAAGCGCGCCCGCGCCGAGCGCCACGAGCGGGCCGCCGACCTGCCCGCCGTCCGCACCGCCGGGGGCGCCGCCGTCGGCGACCACCTGGAGCGGGCCCACCGCTACCGGCTCGAACTCGGTCTGCTGGACGCCCGGACGGACGCCCTGCGCACCCGCGCGGCGGCCACCCTCGGCGCCGCCGGCGCCCTGGCCCTGGAGCACGCCGACCTGCCCGCCGCCACCGACCTGCTGGAGCGCGCCGTCCGGCTGCACTACCCCAACGAGCGCGGCGCCGGCCCCGTCCTGCGCCGCCTCGGCGAGGCCCGGCTGGCCCTCGGCCGGGCCGAGGAGGCCCTGCCCGTGCTGGCGCAGGTCCGGGACGCGGCCGCCGACCCGCTGGACGCCGCGCACGCCCGGCTCGCCCTCGCCACCCGCGGCCTGCCGCCCGGCCCGGACCAGCCCGCGGCCACCGCCCGCGCGGTGCTGCCGCTGTTCGCCGGCGCCGGGGACGACCTCGGCCAGGCCCGGGCCCGGCTGCGGCTGGCCGAGGAGCACCTGCTGGCCGGCCGGCACACCGAGGCCGACCGGCTGCTCGACGAGGCCCTCGGCCACGTCTCCCGCACCGACGCCGAGCTGGACCGGGCCGCGGTGCTGGCCGCGCTGGCCGCCTCGCTGCTGGCCGGCCCCGAGCCCGTCCCGAACGCCACCTTCCGGCTGCGCGCCCTGCTCGCCGAGCACGGCGCCGGCCGGCGGACGGTCCGGGTCGCGCTGGACGGCCCGCTGGCGGTGCTGCTCGCGCTGCGGGACCGCCCCGGCGAGGCCGAGCTGCTGCTCGCCGAGGCCAACGGCCTGGCCGGCGAGCTGTCGCTGGCCGACGCGATGATCTCGCTGCCGGCCCTGACGGCCCAGGCCGCGGCGGCCACCGGCCAGACCGGGCAGGCCCTGGAGCTACTCGCCGACGCCGCCGAGGTGGCCCGCCGGCTCGGCTCGGCCGCCCCGCTGCCACGGCTCGCCCTCACCACCGCCCGGGTCCTGCTGGACACCGACCGCCCCGGTCAGGCCGCCCGGCACCTGGAGGGCGTCGACGCGACGGCCGCGCCGGCGCCGGTGCTGGCGATCGAACTGGACGCGCTGCGCGGCCGGGTCGCCGCCACCGCGGGCGAGGCCGGCCCGGCGCTGGAGCTCACCGCGGCCGCCGCGGCCGCCGCCGAGCGCACCGAGTCGCTGCTGCTGCAGGCGCTCACCGCGCTGGACCGCGCCCACGCGCTGCTGCTGCTCGACCGGCCGGCCGAGGCCGCCGCGGCGGCGGCCACCGCCCGGGACCGCTTCGCCGCCAAGGGGCACCTGCCGGGCGTGCGGCGGGCCGAACGGATCGGGGGCGCCCGGTGAACGGCCCGGCCGGCCTCACCTGGAGCCTGCGCGGGCGGTCCGCCGCCGACCTCCCGGTGCTCGCCGACGGCGACGACACCGGGGAGGGCGGCACCCGGGAGGGCGGCACCGGCAAGGGGGTGCGGGTCTGCGTGGTGGACTCCGGGGTCGAACCGGACCACCCGCTGGTCGGCCCGCTGAACGGGTCCTGGGCGGTGCTCAAGGATCCGGTCACCCGGGAGCTGGTGGTCCGCCCCGACGCCGCCGGCGACACCTGCGGCCACGGCACCGCCTGCGCGGGCATCATCCGCCGCACCGCCCCGGACTGCGAGCTGTACAGCGTCCGGGTGCTCGGCGAGCGCTTCACCGGCACCGGAGACATGCTGATCGCCGGGCTGCGCTGGGCCGTCGGGCAGGGCTTCGACGTCGTGAACCTCAGCCTCTCCACCACCCGGACCCGTTTCCTGGAGGAGCTGCACGCGATCGCCGACGACGCCTTCTTCGCCCGCACCGCGATCGTCGCCTCCGCGCACAACACGCAGGTGGAGAGCTATCCGTGGCGCTTCTCCTCGGTCATCTCGGTCGGCAGCCACCAGGAGGACGACCCGGCCCTGCACCTGTACAACCCGGCGCCGCCCGTCGAGTTCTTCGCCCCGGGCCAGAACGTCCGGGTGCCCTGGCTCGGCGGGGCGACCATCCGCACCACCGGCAACAGCTTCGCCACCCCCTACGTCGCCGGGCTGTGCGCCCGCATCCTGTCCGGCCGGCCGAGGCTGACGACCTTCCAGCTGAAGAGCGCGCTCTACCTCACCGCGGCCAACGTCCAGGTCGGCCCCCGCCCGTCCACCCCCCTCACGGAGGCGCCCGATGACCCTCAGCACTGACCCCGCCGTCGACCCGCTGGCCCGCGAGCTGCTGCAGTCCGTGGTGGACGTGGCCCGGGCGATCTTCGGCGCCGAGGCCGGTTCGGTCTGCCTGCTCGACGAGGCCGCCGGCGAGCTGGTCTTCCAGGCCGTCTCGGGGCGCGGGGAGGAGGCCCTGGTGGGCCGGCGCTTCCCGGCCGGACGCGGGATCGCCGGCTGGGTCGCGGCCTCCGGCGAGCCGATGGTGGTCGACGACCTGGGCGCCAACCGCACCTTCGACCGGGACTTCGCCGAGTCCACCGCCTACGTGCCGAACGCGCTGATGGCGGCGCCGTTGACGCACGGCAGCAGGGTGCTGGGCGTGCTGGAGGTACTCGACCCGGCCCCGCAGGCCCGGGCCAGCCTGCCCGAACTGGACCTGCTCGCGCTGTTCGCCCGGCAGGCCGCAGCCGCGCTGCGGGTGATCGCCGAGCGGGCCCCCGCCCCGGCGGCAGGCCCCGACCGCGCCGCCGCCCTCGGCCTGCTCGCCGACCTGGAGGAGCTGCTGCGCCGGCAGCCGTGAGCCGGCCGCCCGGACGCCGTCGGAGCGTCAGTCCCGCACGGTCAGCCGGGCGACCTCGCCGCGCTCCAGGGCCGCGTACACCGTGCCGTCCGGTCCGACGGCGATCCCGTGCGGTTCGGCGTCCGGGCCGGGCAGCGGGTGGCCGTCGAGCCGGCCGTCGGGGGCGAGCACGCCGATCCGGCCGGCGGCCCACTCGGTGAACCAGAGGCGGCCGTCCGGGCCGCAGGCGATCGCGTGCGGCCGGGCCGCCCGGTCGGCCAGCGGGTACTCGGTGACCTCGCCGTCGACGGTGATCCGGCCGACCAGCCCGCCGCCGATGCCGACGTACCAGAGCGCGCCGTCCGCCCCCGCCGTGATCCCCACCGGCGCGGTGCCCGCGGTGGGCAGCGGGTGGACGGTGACGTCACCGGCGACGCCGATCCTGGCGACGGCGTCCGCCCGGTTGAGCGTGCACCACAGGGCGCCGTCCGGCCCGGCCGTGATCAGCGCCGGGAAGGCCCCGGTGAGCGGCAGCGGGTACGCCGTCAGCTCGCCGTCCACGGTGATCCGCCCGATCCGGTCGGCGTCGGGCTCGGTGAACCAGAGCGCTCCGTCGGGCCCGGCGGCGATCCCGTACGGCCCGGAGCCCTCCCCCGGCAGGGTGTGGGAGCGCGTCGTCCCGTCGACGGCGATCCGGCCGATCCGGCGGTCGCGCATCCGGGTGAACCAGAGCGCGCCGTCCGGGCCCGCCGTGATCACCGACGGGCCGCAGTCGGGTGCGCCGAGGTCGTGGCGCTCGACCGTGCCGTCCGCCGCCAGCCGGGCGATCCGCCCGGAGTGCACCAGCGTGCACCAGACGCCCCCGTCCGGCCCCACCGCGATCCCGTACGGTCCGGCCCCCGCCTCGGCGACGCCGATCAGCTCCGTGGTCCGTGCCATGCCACCCCCTTCAAGTTATTGCGACTCTCGTCGCGTTATGAATCCTCGCACGCATCCGGGGGCCGCCACAAGCGACTTGCCCCCCTCTCGCGCCGCCGCCCCCTACTCGCTGCCCGCCGAACGGCGGGCCGTGCGCGGCCCCGGCACCCCGCGCAGCACCGAGACGACCCCCACGCCCGCGGCGCAGATCGGCACCGCGAGCAGCGCCCCGAGGATGCCCGCGATGCCGGAGCCCGCCACCACGGCGACCATGATGGTGGCCGGGTGCAGCTCCACCGTGCGGCTCTGGATGAGCGGTTGGAGGACGTTTCCCTCGATCAGCTGGACCGCCAGCACCACGCCGAGCGCCCACAGCGCGGTGCCCAGCCCGCCGTCGGCGAGGGCCACCAGCACGGCCACCGCCCCGGACAGGAAGGCCCCGACGAAGGGGATGTAGGCACCCATGAACACCAGGGCGCCCAGCCCCGGAGCGCCCGGCACCCCGAGCGCCACCAGGCCGATGGTGATGAAGGTGGCGTCGATCAGCGCGATCAGCGTGGTGCCGCGCATGAAGCCCGCCATCGCGTCGAAGGCCCGCTCGGCGCAGGCGACCACGGTCCCGGCGCCGCGCTCGGGCAGGTAGGAGCGGATGGCATCACCGGTGCGGTGGCCGTCCCGCAGGAAGAAGAACACCAGGGCGAGCGCCAGCACCCCGCCGGTGGCGAGCTGGGTGAGCAGGCCGAGCCCGGAGAGCACGCCGCTGGTGAGGGCGGAGAGCAGCGAGTTGGTCTCGCCCTTGGCGTTGTCGAGCGCGCGCTGGACCTTCGCTCCGGACGGCCCCAGCCAGTCGGCGATCCGGCGCCCGGACTCCTGCAGCGAGTCGGCGATCTGCGGGGCGCTGTGCACCAGGGAGTTGACCAGCAGGGCGATCACGCCGCCGACGAACGCGACCAGCACCGCACAGGTCAGCCCGGCGGCCAGGCCCCGGCCGACGCCCCGCCGGACCAGCCACGGCACCACCGGGTAGAGCAGCGAGGCCCCGAGCAGCGCCACCACGACGGGCACGGTCGCCGCCCGCAGCTCGACCAGGGCGAAGACCACCAGCGAGGCCACGGCGATCAGCAGGATCACCGCCGCCGACCAGGCCGCCGCCTGCCGCAGCACGGGCGGCAGCATCAGGTACGGCCGGCGCGGGTCCGGCCGGCCGTCCGGGGCCGGGCGCCTGTCCCGGTCCTGGCCCTGCCCCTCGTCCTGGTCCCGGTCCGGCACACCGTCTGACGGGCGCTCCACGGACACCGCCACCTCCGCCGGGGATCGTCGATGAGTCCGAACCGCCCCATCTCAGCAGATGATCAGATGGAATGGTGGTTTTGTCCCCCTGGCGCGCCCCGGACCTCCGGAGCCCCGGACGCACGGAAACGCCCGGGCGGCCCGGCCGGGGATCCGGCCGGGCCGCTCGGGCCTGTCTTCCGACCCGCGTCACGGGGCGGTACCGCCGCGTCGGCGGTCAGTTCATGAAGGTCACGTCCCAGTGGCTGCCCTCGTTGGCGTAGATGTTGCCCGAGGCGGCGGTCCACAGGTCGGCGCCGTCACCGCGGGTGCCGCTGTGGGTGAAGGTGCCGTGGATGTAGTTGGTGAGGCAGCCGGACATGCCGAAGTCCAGCTTGTAGCCGTTGCCGTGGCTGTAGGTGCCGCTGGCGTGGCCGGTCTCGGTGCCGCCGGTGATGTTCAGCGGGCAGCTGCCGATCGAGCGCTTGAGCGCGATGGCGCCGTCCGCCGAGGCGCGGCGCAGCCCGTCGAAGGAGGTGCAGCTGCTGCTGCCGCGGTCGGAGCAGTTGCCCGAGGAGGACCAGGTGATCCCGGCGGACGAGAGCATCGAGGCCGCCTGCGACTGGGTGAGGGTGGTGCCGCTGCCGCCGCCGCCACCGGTGCTGCCGCCGCCGGAGAGCAGGGCGCCCCAGGTCGCCGGGCCGACGATGCCGTCGATCGGGTTGAGGCCCGCGGACTGCTGGAAGCCCCGCACCTTCGAGTCGGTGCCGGCGCCGAAGTCGCCGTCCACGGCCAGCCCGGCGCCGTGGGCGTTCAGCTGGACCTGGAGCGCCTTGACGGCGTCGCCCTTGTCGCCCTTGCGGACGGTGACGATCAGCTTGGACCAGGTGTCGGGGCCGACGACGCCGTCCACCGGGCTGAGCCCGGCGGACTGCTGGAAGCCCTTGACCTTGTCCTCGGTGCCGGCGCCGAAGGCACCGTCGGCGCCGGTGGCGAAGCCGTGGGCGGCCAGCAGGTACTGGACGGTGGTGACGTTGTCGCCGCGGTCACCGTTGCGGACGGTGGGCCAGCTCGCGGCCTGCGCGGCGGGCGCGACCAGCAGGGCCGCGAGAATCGCGGCGAACATCGCGGCGACCACGGCCGGGATGCGCTTCATGACGGTTCCTCACTGGGTGTGACGGAGGGGGAGGGAGGGCGGAGCCGTGGGCGGCGCGGCGGCGGGGCCGCCACCGCGCCGGGCCCGGGGGCCGCCTGTCAGGTCGGCAGGTAGTTCCAGCACTTCTCGGCCTGGTCGTGCTCGTTGTGGACGAGGACCTCCAGGATCACGCGGCCGGTGTTGTGGCCGACGATGCCGTCCACGTCGAGCGTGCCGCCCCACTTGTCGCGGTTGGTCGCCTGGAACTTCCGCACCGCGTCCTCGGTGCGCTTGCCCCAGATGCCGTCGGCCTGGAGGCCGGCGTGCACGTTGGAGGCGTTCATCGCCAGCTGGACGCACCAGACGCCCGTCCCGGTGTCGCCGTAGGCGATGTCGCCGGCGGTCGAGTTGGCGCTCGCCGTACCGGCCAGCGCGACGAGGGCCATACCGGCGGAGGCCACCACCACGGCGGCGCGTTTGACGGTCGAGGACATGAGCATGGACGGCTCCTGGAGTGGACTGCGGGGGCCGGGACCGGCCGCCGCCGAACGACACTAGGAGGCCCCGCGGGCGTCCCTCGAGCCCTCGCCGTCCCAGGGACGCCGCCCGCGTCCGGGCTGGGACGGTCCCGCGCCGCGGCGGGCTCCGGCAGGCGGCCGGCGGCGTCCGTCCCGCCCGCCGTCCCCCGGCGTCCCGGGACGCCGCAGGAGCGCCGGGCGGCCGTCCCCGGGACGCGGAGCGCTACCGCTCCCCGTCCACCGGCTCGAAGCGGACCGTCCCGCCGCCGCCCGCGAAGTCCAGCACCCGCTGCGCCTCGGCCCGCGCCGCCTGCTCGTCGGCGGGCCGCAGCGCCGTGAACGGCCGGACGGCCACCTCCTGCCCGCCCGTCAGCCGCCAGGTCCCGGCGACCAGCCCGTCGACCAGCAGGGTGCCGAGCACGATCCCGTTCTGCGTCATCACCCGGCCCCGGTACTCCTCCGGCAGCACCCGGGTGCGGTCGGCGTGCGAGAGCAGCAGGTTGTCGAAGGGGGCGAGCAGCCGCACCGGCGCCGGGGTGTCCGGATCGGGCCGGGGCGCCTCCGGCAGGTCGTGGAGCACCCGGCCGTGCTCGTCGCGGAAGGCGACCAGCCGGGACGCCAGCCGGGTGAGCACCGGGCCGAGCCGGCTGAGACCGGACCACTTCTGCAGGTCGGCCGCGGTGGCCGGGCCGAAGGCGGCGAGGTAGCGCAGGACCAGGTCGTCGAGGGCCGGTGCCCGCTCCAGCGGGCGGCCGAGCCAGGCCTCGGCGGTGGTGTGGGCGGCGGGGCCGCTGCGGTCCCAGATCCCGCGCGGCGGGACCTGGACGAGCGGCAGCAGGCAGCGGGCGGCCTGGGCGAGGGCGGCCGGGTCGCGGTCCGGGCGGGTGGCGGCGAGCAGCGCGCCGAGCTGCTGGAAGGTCCGCGGTTCCGCCTCGACCAGGGCGCGGGCCTCGGCCCCGAGGGCGTCCAGGTCGAGCCCGGCCAGCCGGGCGCCGTAGGTGGAGCGCAGGGCCCGGTCGAGGACGGGCTGGAGCAGCGGTCGCAGCGTCAGGCAGTCCTCGGCGGTGACCAGGTGGATGGTGCCGCGCTGGAGCGCGATCCGCACCGCGGCACGCTGTTCCAGCAGCGCGGTGAGCCGCTCGGGGGTGAAGCCGTCGATCCGGCTGAGCAGGCCGAGGTAGGGCGGCTGCGGCACCGCCTGGGCCTGGAGCCCGCCGAGGTGGTGGATCAGTTCGGCGGGTTCCCGGCCGGTGCGGGCGAGCAGGTGCTGACGGGCCAGCAGGGCGCGGCCCAGCTGCCGGCCGGTCAGCACGTTCACCGGCGGCCGTCCAGGACGGCGCGCAGCACGTCGATCCGGTTGGTGGTGATGGAGGAGACCCCGCAGTCGCGCAGCCGACGCATGGTGCGGCGCAGGTCGGCCGTCCAGCTGGAGACCTCCAGCCCGGCGTCCGCCGCGGCCGCGGTGAAGGCGGGGGTGACCAGGCCGAACGGCGGGTTGAGGTAGCGCGGGCGCAGGTCGTCGAGCAGGGCCCGGGCGGGCATCCGGGGCTGCTTCCAGGTGAGCGCGATCTCGGCGTCCGGGCTCAGCGCGCGGACGGCGAGCATCGCGGTGGCCGGCCCGCAGAAGGCGACCTGCCGTTCGGCGCCGAGCCCGGCGACGACGGACCAGGTGGCGGCGGCGGGGCCGGGGTCGTCGAGGTCGAGCAGGAGCCGGCGGCCCTCGTGGGCGGCGAGGGCCTTGATCGTCTCGGCGAGGGTGGGGACGGCGAGCGGGCCGCGGCGCAGTTCCTCGAGCTGCTCGGCGGTGACCCGGTCGATCGACCGCGGGTCGCCCCAGAGGCGTTCCAGGGTGCGGTCGTGCAGCAGGACGGGCACCCGGTCCCGGGTGAGCTGGACGTCGACCTCGACGGCGTCGGCCCCGGCGGCGAGGGCGGCCTCGACCGAGGCGAGGGTGTTCTCGCGGTGGCGGTACGGGGCGCCGCGGTGGGCCACCGCGAGGACCGGTCGGCGGGCGTCCGGGGCCTGTTCGCGGCCGGCTGCGGGCCGGGCGGCCGCGGCCCGGGCGGGGAGGGCGGCGCGCTGGGTGGTCGGCGGGTGCGGGTGGGTCATCCCGGGCGGGGCCTCTCGTGCGGATCGGTGGGGGCGGGGTCGGTCGCCGGGCTCAGCGCCGTTCGATCATCACGTTGGTGGACTTGATGACGGCCGTGGCGGGTGCGCCGGGGACGAGGTTCAGCTCCTCGGCCGACTCCCGGCTGATCAGCGACACCACCCGGAACGGGCCCGCCTGGACCTCCACCTGGGCGGCGACGTCGCCGAGCACCACGTCGGTGACGATCCCGGGGAAGCGGTTGCGGGCCGAGGACGGCCGGCCCTCGGCCTCGGCGTTCTCGGGCCGGGCCAGCTCGCGGGCGAAGGCGGCGAGGTCGGCGCCGGGGATGATCCGGTGGCCGTGCTCGTCCCGCTGGGCCGCGACCCGCCCGGCGTCCACCCAGCGCCGCATGGTGTCGGCGCTGACGCCGAGCAGCGCCGCGGCCTCGCCGATCCGGTACGGGTTGACCGGCGCCTCGGGCTGGCCCATGTGCGACTCCTGACGCTGACTCCGGAGGGACGGGCCCGGCGTGCGCCGAACCCTCGCCGACATCCTGCCGTACGGCGTGCCGGGCCCGCGAAGCGGCGCCCCCCCCCGGAGGGCCGCGGCGGGGGTCTTCGGTCGGACGAGCCCTACGGTTCGCCGAAGAGGTCCCGGCGGACGGCGTCCCCGGCGGTGAGCACGGCGCCGGCGAGGATCGCCCCGCCGCCCGCCGTACCGGCCCGGACCTCGGTGCGCAGCGGGGAGAGCCCGGCCAGCCGCCGTTCGACCCGGCCGGCCAGCTCGGCGCCGCCGGCCCGGCCGATCTCGCCGCCGAGCACCACGCAGCCCGGGTCGAGGACGACGCAGACGCTGGCCGCGCCGATGGCGATCCGCTCGGCCAGGGCGTCCAGGAACGGCCCGCCGGGCTCGCCGGGGCCGAGCGCGGCCAGGGCGGCGCGGACGGCGGCCTCGCCGGCGGGGGCGTTCCCGTCGGACGGGGCGGGCAGGCCGTGGGCGCGGGCCAGCTCGCAGACGGCGACGCTGCCGACCAGCCCGTGGTAGCCGCCCTCGCTGCTGTCGGCGCTGGGCAGGCCGGTGGTGCCCGGGACGGGCAGGAAGCAGATCTCGCCGGTGCCGCCGGAGAAGCCGCGGCGCAGCCGCCCGTCCAGGATGACGGCGGCGCCGACGCTGTGGCCGAGCCACATCAGCACGAAGGTGTCGCGGTCGCGGGCGGCGCCGATCCGGTACTCGGCCCGGCCGGCGAGGTTGACCTCGTTCTCCAGGATCACCTCGGTGTCGGGCAGCCGTCTCAGTTCGGCGAGGAGTTCGGCGTGCCAGGCGGGGAGCTTGCCGGTGCTCTGCAGCCGCCCGGTGGCGGGGTCGACGAGTCCGGGGGCGCCGACGGCGACGGTGTGCAGCTGCTCGACCCCGGCGCCGCGCGCGGTCTCGCGCAGGGTGCGGACGAGCCGCTCGGCGGTGCCGGGCGCCGCGTCGTCCTCGACGGGGACCTCGGCGGTGGCGAGGGTGCGTCCGGCGAGGTCGGCGACGACCAGGGTGACGCCGCCGGCGCGCACGTCGAAGGCGGCGATGTGGGCGCGGGAGGCGACGAGGGCGTAGAGCCGCGCGTTGGGGCCCCGGCGCTGTTCGCCGCGTTCGCCGACGACGGCCACCAGGCCGGTCCGCTGGAGGCGGTCGAGCAGGTCGGCGACGGTCGGCCGGGAGAGGCCGGTGAGGTCGCGCAGCTCGGTCGCGGTGAGGGGGCCCTGTTCGAGGAGCAGGTTGAGCGCCAGCCGGTCGTTGATCGCCCGGGCGGTGCTCGGCGTGGCCGTACGCGCGGTGGTCATGGCAGCTCATCCTTCCAGAGTGTTTCTATCAGGGTCCCTTCCTGATAATTTACCGGAGGGACGAACCACCAGCCGGTCGCGCCGTCCACCGAACGGCTCCGCCGCCGCGCGGCCCGCACGGCCGGCCCGTAGACCACCCACAGGGCGACGTCGCGCCGCAGTGCGCGACCCGGGAGGGACCGTCGGATGAGCAGCACCGCCACGCCACCACTGGAACAGCCGGCCGCCCGGCGCCGGGCCAGGGCGAGCATCGCCCTGGTCTTCGCCGTGCACGGCGCCGTCAGCGGCAGCTTCGTCACCCGCATCCCGTGGATCCAGGACCGCCTGGACCTCTCCCCCGGCCAGCTCGGCCTGGCCCTGGTGATGCCCGCCATCGGCTCCTCCCTCGCGATGCCGCTGGCCGGCCGGATCACCCACCGCCACGGCGGGCGGGCGGCGGTCCGCGGCCTGCTCTCGCTCTGGTGCCTGGCCCTCGCCCTGCCCGCCCTCGCCCCCTCGCTGCCGGTGCTCTGCGCCGCCCTGCTGCTCTACGGCGCCACCGCCGGGATGGCCGACGTCGCCATGAACGCCCAGGGCGTGGAGATCGAGCAGCGGCTCGGCCGCTCGATCATGTCCGGACTGCACGGGATGTGGAGCGCGGGCGGCCTGCTGGCCTCCGCCTTCGGCATCCTCGCCGCCCACCTGGCGCTCGACGCCCGGCTCCAGCTGGCCGTCACCGCGCTCGCCCTGCTCGCCCTGGCCCAGCCGGTCTGCCGGGGCCTGCCGGACCTGCGCGCCGCCGCGGGGGCGGAGGCGCCGCCGCGCTTCGCCCTGCCCCCGCGCAGCTCGCTGGTGATCGGACTGGTCGGCTTCTGCGCCGTCTTCGCCGAGGGCGCCTCGATGGACTGGAGCGGTGTCTACCTGCGGGACGTCACCGGCGCCTCGGCCACCCTCGCGGCCGCCTCGTACACCGCCTTCTCGCTCACCATGGCCGTCAGCCGGCTCGCCGGGGACGCGGTGATCCGCCGCCTCGGCGCCGTCCGCACCACCCGGCTCGGCGGCGCCGTCGCCACCGCCGGCGGCCTGCTGGTGGTGGCCGCCGACCGCCCCGCGCTGGCCATCCCGGGCTTCGCGCTGCTCGGCGTCGGCATCGCGGTCACCGTGCCGCTGGCCTTCGCGGCGGCCGGGCGGATCGGCAGCAACCCCAGCCAGGCCATCGCGGGCGTCGCGACCGTCACCTACACCTCGGGCCTGATCGCCCCGGCCGTCATCGGCGCCCTCGCCCAGGCCACCTCGCTGACCGTCTCCTTCGGCCTGGTCACCGCCCTCGCCCTCGCCCTGCTGCTGAGCGCCGGCGCCCTGCGCCGGGCCGAACAGCACGCCGACGGCCCGGGCAGCGCGCACGCACCGGCCGACCGGAGCCGTCCCGCCACGACGGCCACCGACCCGGCGCCGGAGGAGAGCACCACCGGCGGGAACCTCACCGTCCGGTGAGCCGGTGACTCGGGGAGCCCCTCCCCGAGTCACCGCCGACCACCGCGCGGCCGGACGGCACGGTTCCGCCTCCACCGGACCAGGCGGGCGGGCGGCCGGGCGGCCCCGCCCACGGGTTAGGCTCGGCCGGTGCCAGCTCCCGTGACAGACCCGCCCGCCACCGCGGCCGAGGAACTCCCCCCGGCCGCCGCCGCCCGTTCGCCGTGGTGGCGGTTCGCGCTGCTGGTGGCGCTGCTGGCCGCCGCGGCCGGTTCGCTGCTGCTCTGGAGCCCGACGGCACTGCTCGACGGCGGGCTCGCCGACCGGATGCCCGGGTACTGGTTCGCGCCGCTGTTCGCCACCGTCTACGCGGTGGGCACCCTCGCCTTCGTCCCCCGGCCCGCACTGAACGCCGCCGCCGGGCTGCTGCTCGGCATCCAGCAGGGCGTGCCGCTCGCGGTGCTCGGCACCACGCTGGGGGCCGCGATGGCCTTCGCGCTCGGCCGCGGTCTCGGGCGGGACGCGCTGCGGCCGTACCTGCGCGGGCGGGTGCTCGGACCGCTCGACCGGCGCTTCACCGAGCAGGGCTTCCGCAGCGTGCTGGTGCTGCGGCTGCTGCCGGGCATGCCGTTCCAGGCGGCCAACTACGGCGCGGCCTTCTCCGGCGTCCGCTTCCTGCCGTTCCTGTCGGCCACCGCGATCGGCGTGGTGCCGACCACCGCGGTGTACGTGACGGCCGCCGCCAGCGCGGGCGAACCCGGCTCCGCGGCCTTCCTGGTGTCGGCGGGCGTGATCGCCCTGCTGGTGCTGGGCAGCGCGGTCGGGCTCTGGCGGGCCGCCGCCGCCCGCCGCCGGTCCCGGGCGGCCTGACGCCCGCCGCCCCGACGCCCGCCCGGGAATTCGCTCGCCCCCGTCCGCGCGGGGCGCCAGGATGGCCCGCATGACCGAACTCTCCCCGCGGATAGACCCGCCGATGGCCGCCGACGAGACCGCCATGCTCACCGCCTGGCTCGACTACCACCGCAGCACCCTCGCCCTGAAGTGCGAGGGCCTGAGCGACGACCAGCTGCGGCTGCGCTCCGTCCCGCCGTCCACGCTCTCGCTGCTCGGCCTCGTCCGGCACATGGCCGAGGTGGAGCGCCACTGGTTCCAGGGCGTGCTGTCCGGCGAGGAGTTCACCACCGGCCACTACTGGACGGAGGCCGACCCGGACGGCGACTTCGACCACGTCGACACCGCGGACGTGGCGGCCGACTTCGCCGTCTGGCGCGCCGAGGTGGCCGCGGCCCGCCGGGTGAGCGCCGGCCTGTCGCTGGACACCGTGGGCAAGCGGCCGCGCCACGGGCAGGAGGTGACGCTCCGGTGGATCCTCGTCCACATGATCGAGGAGTACGCCCGGCACAACGGTCACGCCGATCTGCTGCGCGAACTGGTGGACGGCGCCACCGGCGAGTGAAATCGTTTCCGCATTGTTGACAGAAAGTCAACTGGGCGGTGACCGCGACCGATATGGTCTACGCGCGCAACCGTACGGCGCCCGGCCGCGTCGCTGATGTTGCCCGGGTTCGCCCGGGTTTCCGGCGCGGCACGACTCGTACGGGGGTCGCGAGCGGGCACGGGACCGGTGAACAGTGCGATACTCGGACAGTTCCGACGAGTGGATGACGTGTCAAAAATGGGCACCCACCCCCGGGGGACCAGGACGGGACGAGGCAGGGAGGCGCGGCATGGGAGCACTTCGCGACGAGCACCACAACGGGTGGCTGATGCCCTCGGGACACTACCCGGCCGCGGTGTACGAGGACGAGTGGGTCGAGCAGGAGACGGTCTCGTCCGTCCCCGCCCCCGCGAAGATCGTCTCCCTGCGGCCGACCGGTTTCGAGGCGGCGCGGACGGTCGGTGAGCACATCCGGGCGAGCATCCCGGTGGTCATGGACCTCACCGAGATGGACGAGGCCGAGGCCAAGCGGATGGTGGACTTCGCCTCCGGACTGGTCTTCGGCACCCAGGGCGGCATCGAGCGGATCGCCCGCCGGGTCTTCCTGCTCACCCCGGCCGAGGTCGAGGTCATGGTGATCGACCGCCCGCTCGACGAGACCGGGTTCTACAACCAGAGCTGACCGGGCCGCACGGCCCCGTAGGACCCCGACCGGGGACGGCACCCGCCGTCCCCGGTTTTTTCGCGTCCGGACGCCGCCGGCGCATGCGGCATTCGAGACGCAGACCTTAAGTATGAGACATCCACGTCTCAGATGACCTACACTCGACTCATGGCCACCGATCGTGACACCGTCCTGGAAGCCGCCGTCGGCGTGCTCTCCCGACGCCCCACCGCCCACCTGGACGAGATCGCGCGCGCCGCCGGCATCAGCCGGGCCACCCTGCACCGGCTCTTCCCCGGCCGCGAGGCCCTGATCCGCGAGATCGGCCTGCTCGGCCTGCGCCGCTTCGCCGCCGCGCTGGACACCGCGGCCGTCGAGGACGGCGACAGCGCGGCGGCGCTGCG
Organism: Kitasatospora sp. NPDC004745; assembly: GCF_042873275.1. NCBI lineage: Bacteria > Bacillati > Actinomycetota > Actinomycetes > Kitasatosporales > Streptomycetaceae > Kitasatospora > Kitasatospora sp. NPDC004745. Next base: position 111,576 of record NZ_JBIALK010000023.1, read on the forward strand.
CCGCCTGGTGGACGCCGCCGTCCCGGACGCCTCGCTCTGCGCCTTCCTGGCCGGCGAGAACCAGCTCTACGACGACGACAGCATCAACGACCTCTGGGAGGTCCAGATCGCCCGGCTGCACGCGCTCTTCCTGCGCGGCCAGCAGCAGGGCGTGTTCCGCATCGAGCTGAGCGCCGCCTGGCTGAGCGAGGCCTTCTTCGACCTCGTCGCGGGGATCGGCTGGTCCATCCAGGACGGCCGCCTCGCCCCGCGCGACGCCGCCTTCTCGCTCGCCGAGCTGTTCCTCGGCGGTGCGCTGCGCCGCTCCGACGCCCCCGCGCCCCCGGCACCCCTGCCCCCTGCGCCCACCCCCCCTTCGCACCACCCCGCCCCGGACCGGAAACCGGACACCGATACGCCATGAGCAGCACCGTCCACACCGGCACCACCCTGCAGAGCACTCCCCGCCAGCGCTGGACCGGCCTCGCCGTCCTCGTCCTGGCCGTCACCGTGGTCGCGGTCGACGCGACCGTCCTCTCCCTCGCCCTCCCCTCCATCAGCGAGACGCTGCGCCCCAGCGGCACCCAGCTCCTCTGGATCGGCGACGCCTACTCCTTCGTGCTGGCCGGCCTGCTGGTCAGCATGGGCGCGCTGAGCGACCGGACAGGCCGCAAGCGGCTGCTGCTGACCGGCTCCGCCGCCTTCGGCGCCGCCTCGCTGCTGGCCGCCTACGCGCCCACCTCCGGCTGGCTGATCCTGGCCCGCGCGCTGCTCGGCGTGGCCGGGGCGACGATCATGCCGTCCACCCTGTCGCTGATCCGCAGCCTCTTCCCGGACCACCGGGAGCGGGCCACCGCGATCGGCATCTGGGGCGCGGCCGCCACCGCGGGCGCCGCGCTCGGGCCGGTGGTCGGCGGGGTGCTGCTGGAGCACTTCTGGTGGGGCTCGGTGTTCCTGCTGAACATCCCGATCCTGGTCCTGCTGCTGGTCACCGGCGCCTGGCTGCTGCCGGAGTCCAGGGACCCGAAGCCGGGCCGCTGGGACGTGCTGAGCGTCGTGCTGTCGATGGCCGGCGTGATCGGCGTCGTCTACGCCGTCAAGGAGGCCGCCGCGCACGGGGTGGCCCGCTGGGACGTCCCCCTCACCTTCCTGCTCGGCGCCGCCGCGCTGACCCTGTTCGTCCGCCGTCAGCTGCGGCTGGAGACCCCGCTGCTGGACGTCCGGCTCTTCCGCGACCGGCGGTTCACCGCCGCCGCGCTGGCCTCGCTGATCTCCCTGATCGGGCTCTCCGGCGTGGTCTTCGTGACCTCGCAGTACCTCCAGCTGGTCCGCGGCTACGAACCGCTGCGGGCGGGCCTGGCCGAGCTGCCGGCCTTCGTCGGCTCGGTGGTCGGCGGACTGCTGACCGCCCGGCTGGCCCGGCGCTTCGGCGCCCGCTCGGCGCTGACCTCCTGCCTGCTCGCGATGGGCCTCGGCGTCGGCGCGCTCGGCTGGATCCAGCAGGACACCACCTACCTGCTGCTGGCCGCCTCCTTCCTACTGGTCGGCACGGCCGAGGGGGTCGTCTACACGCTCGGTGCCGACCTGGTGCTGAACGCCGCGCCCGCCGACAAGGCCGGCGCCGCCTCGGCGGTCTCGGAGACCGCGTACGAGCTGGGCACCGCGCTCGGCATCGCGCTGGTCGGCTCGGTGGTCGGCTCGATCTACGCGAGCGGGCTGACCGTGCCGGCCGGGACGGACCCGGCGCTCGCGGCGCGGGCCGGCGAGTCGCTGGGCTCGGCGGTCGAGACCGCGCAGGGCCTGCCGCCGGCTGTCGCGGAGCCGCTGCTGGCGAGCGCCCGGGAGTCCTTCGTGCACGGCATGAACAGCGCCGGCCTGCTGGCGGCCGCGCTGCTGACCGGCGCGGCGGTGATGGCCTGGCGGCTGCTGCGGCGCCTGCCCGCCCAGCCGGCGGCCGATCCCGTCCCGGTCCCCGCTCCGGCGGCAGCTCCGGCAGCCGCCCCGACAGCGGAGAAGCTGGACGCCTGATCGGGCCGGACCGTTCCCCCGTTCCCCCGCGCCGCCGGCGCGGAGGTGCGGGGGAACGTCGTTCCCGGGGCTCGGGGACGGGCGGCTACACCGTCCCGAAGGGCAGCTCCAGCTCCGCCCAGACCACCTTGCCGTCCCGGGTCAGCCGGCTGCCCCAGCGCTGGGCCAGCTCGCTGACCAGGAACATCCCGCGCCCGCCCTCGTCCTGCTCGGCGAACGGGCGCAGCTGCGGGGTCTGCCCGCCCGCGTCGGAGACCTCCACGGTGAGCACGCGGTCGCGGAACAGCCGGAGCCGGCGCGGCGCCCCGGCGTGCAGCAGGGCGTTCGTCACCAGTTCGCTGACCAGCAGTTCGGCGTAGTCGGAGAGCGCGGACAGGCCCCAGGCGTCCAGGGTGGCGCGGGTGAAGCGGCGGGCCTTGCCGGGCAGCCGGCCGCCGCCGGTGAGCGGGAGGGTCGCGATCCGGTCGGCGGGCAGCGGCAGCACCCTGGCCATGATCATCGCGATGTCGTCGTCGGTGCCGTCGGTGACCAGCGCGGCGAGGACGGCGTCGGCGCTCTCCTCCAGCGTCCGGCCTGGCCCGGCGAGGGTGCGGGCCAGCAGGTCGATGCCGTCGTCGAGGTCCTGGCCCCGCCGCTCGACCAGGCCGTCGGTGTAGAGGGTCACCATGCCGCCCTCGGGGAGGGTGAACTCGGTGGACTCGAAGGCCACCCCACCGACGCCCAGCGGCACGCCGGGCGGGACCTCGACCCGCCGGGCGGTGCCGTCCGGGCCGACCCACACCGGCGGCAGGTGGCCGGCCGAGGCGACCTGCACGGTGCGGTCCAACGGGTCGTAGACCGCGCAGATGCAGGTGGCGAACTGGCCCTCGCCGATCCCCGAGGCGGTCTCGTCCAGTCGGGTGAGGACCTGCTCCGGGGGCATGTCGAGGGTGGCCAGCGTCCGGGCGACGGTGCGCAGCTGGCCCATCGTGGCGGCCGCCCGGATGCCGTGGCCCATCACGTCCCCGACCACCAGCGCCACCCGGCCGCAGGACAGCGGGACGACGTCGAACCAGTCGCCGCCGACCTCGCTGACCACGCTGCTCGGCAGGTAGCGGTAGGCGATCTCCAGACCGAGGGTGCGGTGGATCTCCTGCGGCAGCAGGCTGCGCTGCAGGGTCAGCGCCGTCTCCCGCTCGCGCCGGTACAGCCGGGCGTTGTCGATCGCCAGGGCGGTGCGGGCGACCAGCTCCTCGGCCAGTGCGACGTCCGCGTCGCTGAACGGCTCGGAATTGCGCATCCGGATGAACTCCGAGCCGCCCAGCACCATGCCCCGGGCGGTCAGCGGCACCATCAGGTACGAGTGGATGCCGGCCGCCATGCCGGGGGCCACCCGGTCCTCGCTGGAGACCAGCCCGCGCAGCACCTCCTCGGTCACCTTGGCGCGCACCAGCGGGCGGCCGCTGCGCAGGCACTGGGTGTAGCTGCGGTCGGGGGCGTACTCGGAGGTCTCCCCGACGACGTCGACGGCGTGCACGAGGCCCGACTCGTAGGACTCGCCGACCGCGACGGCGCGCAGGGTGATCGTGCGGTCGGCGGGGATGGCGCTGGGCTCGGCCCCGCGCAGCACCGGCTCCAGCAGGTCTACGGTCGCGAAGTCGGCGAACCGGGGGACGACGGCCTCGATCAGCTCCTCGGCGGTGCGCTGGAGGTCGAGGGTGGTGCCGATCCGGGCGGTCGCCTCGGCGATGGTGGCCAGGCGCTCCTGGGCCCGGGCGGCCCGGGCCTCCGCCTGGAAGCGTTCGGTGACGTCGATGATCGAGGAGCAGACGCCGAAGACCCGGCCGGTGGAGTCCTCCAGCCGGAAGTAGGAGGCCGACCAGGCGTGGTCCCGTCTCGGGTCGCCGGGGACGCGGCCGTGCGAACGGGCGTCGACCACGGGCCTTCCGGTCTTCAGCACCTGTCGCATCGTCTGCTCGATCTCGGCGGTGTTGATGCCGGGCAGCACCGCGGATATCCGGCGGCCGAGGTGGGCGGCGGCCGGGACGCCGTTCATCCGGGCCAGCGCCTCGTTGATCCGCACGTAGCGCAGGTCGGTGTCGTAGACGGCCATGCCGATCGGTGAGCGGCCGAAGATGCCGTCGAGGACGGCGAGGTCTGCCTCGATGGCGTGCAGGGCCCGCGAGTCGGAGGCGGTCGCGAGCAGCAGCAGGGTGCCGCCGGGGCCGGCGATCGGGTAGGTGCGGAACTCCAGGTCGACCTTGTGGCCGTCCCGGTGACGGACCGGGAACACGCCGGACCAGCCGGTGCCCCCCATGATGCGTTCGAACAGGGCGAGCACCTCGGGGCGGTCCCCGCCGTCCGTGAGCAGCTGGGCGGCGTAGCTGCCGACGGCCTCCTCCGCGGTGTAGCCGAGGAGCTCCTCGGCGTCCTCGCTCCAGTGCAGGATCAGACCGTCGCCCTGCAGCAGGGCCGTCGCGAGCGGCACGAGTCGGTGGCCGTCGGGGCGTACGGGGGCACCGCCGGGTGCGGGGCCGGCGGCGGCGGTCGCGTCCCACTCGTGTCCGTGCATGATCAGGCAGCACCCCGGTTCGGCTCGTGCCCGGCCGGGCGGCCTCGCGGTCCGTGCCGGCCGGGGTTCTTCTCCAGACTGCACGGACATCGGCCGCCCGGCGACCCCTTGGTCAGGGCTCGTCCGGCCGCTCCGGTCGTACGGGCGTCATGGGCGTACCGGCCGCAGCGTACTCTCCAGAACGCCCGCCCACTGCCGGATCACTCCGGATCGTCGGCCGCTGTCGTCGGTGAGCAGGTTGGCCAGGCCCAGCCCGCGGGCGAGGTCCAGGGTGGCCTGCACGGATTCGCGCACGCCGGGGCGCTTCTCGTCGGCGTCCAGGAACTCGACGGCGGCCCGGTGGGCCTCCCGGCCGACGTGTCCCTCCAGCGCGATGATCCGCTCGCGCAGCGCCTCCTCGGTGGCCGCGGCCGTCCACAGGTGGAGGGCGGCACGGAACAGCGGGCCGGTGTAGAGGCGCACGATCATGTCGACGACCGCCCGGGTCCGGTCGGGGCCGGCGGCCGGCAGCTCGTCCGCGTGGGCGCGGACGGCCGCCAGCCGCTCGGCGGTGACGTGCTCGACGGCCGCGGTGAACAGGTCCTCGCGGGTCGGGAAGTGGTGCTGGGCGGCGCCCCGGGAGACACCGGCCCGCTCGGCCACCACCCCGACGGTGGAGCCGTGCCAGCCCAGCTCGGCCAGGCAGTCCACGGCGGCCGCGAGCAGCCGGGCCCGGGTGGCGCGGCTGCGGTCCTGCTGGGGGGTGCGGGCGGCGGGGTGGCTGGTCATGGCGGGTGGCGGTTCCTGTTCCGGTGGGGGCGCGGCGGGCCGGCCGGGAGCGCCGGGCCGCTCGGCGGGCCCGGCGCGGCCCGCGGGTCGATCTTCACAGACGGGGGCCCGCCCGCCGCTTCCGGGGGCGCCGTCCTCCTCCGGCGGGGTCAGTGCGCGGCCTCGGGTGCCGCCGGGCGGGCGCCGTCGGGGCCGCCCGTGCGGGGTGCCACGACGGCGCCGGCCGCGCGGGCGGCCTCCCGGTCGCGCAGTTCGCGGCGCAGGATCTTGCCGGCCGGGGACTTGGGGACGGCCTCGACGAACTCCACCGCGCGGACCTTCTTGTACGGGGCCACCCGTTCGGCCACGTAGGCGCCGACCTCCTCGGCGCTCAGCACCCCGCCGGGGGCGCGGACCACGAAGGCCTTGGGACACTCCGTGCCGTCGGCGTCCCGGACGCCGATGACGGCGGCGTCGGCGATCTGCGGGTGTCCGAGCAGCACCGCCTCCAGCTCGGCGGGGGCGACCTGGTAGCCCTTGTACTTGATCAGCTCCTTCACCCGGTCGACGATGAACAGGTAACCGCGCTCGTCGACGTAGCCGACGTCGCCGGTGTGCAGCCAGCCCTCGGCGTCGATCACGGCCGCGGTGTCGGAGGGGCGGCCGAAGTAGCCCCGCATCACCTGCGGGCCGCGGATCAGCAGCTCGCCCTGCGCGCCGGGCCCGAGGTCCGGGTCGGAGCCGTCCAGGGCGGCGACGCGCAGCTCGGTGGAGGGGACCATCCGGCCCACCGAACCCGGCGCCGGCGCCGGGTCGTGCGGGGAGACCACGTGGGTGACCGGGGAGAGCTCCGTCATCCCGTAGCCCTGGAGCAGGTGCGGCAGGCCGAGCCGGCGGGCGCACGCCTCGGCGAGGTCCGGGTCCAGCGGGGCGGCCGCGCACAGCAGGTACTCGACCGAGGAGAGGTCGAAGCGGTCCACGGCGGGGTGCTTGGCCAGGGCGAGCGCGATCGGCGGGGCGACCACCAGGGCCTGCACCCGCTGCTCCTCGACGGTGCGGCAGAACTGCTCCAGGTCGAAGCGGGGCAGCACGACCACGGTGGCGCCGCAGCGCAACGGCTGGTTGAGCAGCGCGGCCAGGCCGTAGATGTGGAAGAACGGCAGCACGGCGAGCACCCGTTCGCCCTCGGCGGGCCGGTAGAGCGCGTCGCACTGGGCGAGGTTGGTGGCGATCGAGCGGTGCGTGAGCATCACGCCCTTGGGCAGTCCGGTGGTGCCGCTGGAGTAGGGGAGCACGGCGACGTCCCGGCCCGGGTCCACGGTGATGGCGGGGGCGGGGCCGGTGGCGGCCAGCAGGTCGGCCAGCGAGCGGTGGCCCTCGGCGCCGTCCAGGACGACCACCTCCGGCCCGGCACCGCCGGGGCCCGCCAGCAGGTCGACGGCCTTGCGGGCGGTCGGCAGGAACGGGGAGACGGTGATCAGCCACCGGGCGCCGCTGTCGCGGAGCTGGCCCGCCAGCTCGGTGGCGGTGGCGAGCGAGGAGACGGTGGTGACGGTGGCGCCGGCCCGCGTGGCGCCGTAGAAGGCCAGCGGGTAGCCGATCGTGTTGGGGCTGAACAGCGCCACCACGTCTCCCTGGCGCACCCCCGCGCCCGCCAGTCCGGCGGCCACCCGTTCGACCCCGGCGGCCAGCCGCGCGTAGCTCACGCACTCGCCGGTGACGCCGTCGACCAGGGCCGGGCGCTCGCCGTACCGCGCCGCGTCGCCGAGGACCGCGTCATGGATCGGCAGGTCGACCACGGGGACGTCGGGGAACTCGCTACGGAAGACCAAGGTGTGCCTCCACAAAGGTAGTTGACGCAGGATCGAGGGCCGGCTGCGGGTCGGACGGGCGGCCGGCCGGGGGCGCGTTCAGGAGCATACGGACAGCGACGGGACGTTGCGCCATTGTGAGGAACGAAGGGCGGAGCGCGCGTGGCACGTTTGCCGCCGGGGGCGCCCGGGCCGACGGTGTTGCACCACGGCCGCCCGCCCCCGGACGCGGCCCCGGCACCTGGAGCCCCCACCGTGAGTCCCACCTCCCCTCGCCTGCGGTCGGCCCGCCGGCTGCTCGCCGCCACCGCGGCGGCCGCCGCCCTCACCCTGGGCGGCGCGCCCGTCGCGCTGGCCGCTCCCGGTGACAACGGCGACGTGAAGATCCACAACGACACCACGCCGGTGAACGACACCCGCGACGAGCCCAAGGTCTGCCGGTTCTACCTGGACGCCTTCAACTTCGACACCGTGCAGCTGGTGTCCTGGACCATCTCGCAACAGCCGCCGACCGGCAACGCCCTGGTGCTGTCCGGGTCGATCCTGCTGACCACCGGAGCCGGCGCGACGCCGAACTACAGCCTGCCGGACGGGCACTACAAGCTCGAGTGGACCTTCGTCGGCGAGAACGGCAACGCGAAGCAGAAGGTCTTCGACGTGTCCTGCGCCAGCAGCTCGCCCTCGGCCTCACCGTCACCGTCTCCGTCGCCCTCCCCGTCGCCGTCCTCCTCGCCGTCGCCGTCCTCCTCGCCGTCGCCGGTCGGCCAGAGCACCAGCCCCTCCCCGAGCGCCTCGCCGTCGCCCGGCTCCTCCCCCGGCTCCTCGCCGAGCGCCTCCCCCGGCGGCCCGCCGAGCGCCTCGCCCACCGGCCCGGTCGGCGGGGTCGGCACCGGTGGCGGCGGCGCGTCCGATGCCAACAGCGCCCAGGTGCTCGGCGGGGCGGCCGTGATCGCCGGCGCGGTCGGCCTCGGCGTCCGCGCGCTGCGACGCCGCACCGGACGCGACGCCGAGTCCTGACCTGCCCGCCGACGGCCGCCGGCCGGGGCCGTCGCCGGCTCCGGCGGGCGGTGGGCGGTGGGCGGTGTTCCCGTGGCCGCCCGCCGCCCGCGGTGCGGGTCTGCCTCAGTAGGACTTCGGCAGGCCGAGGGTGTGCTGGGCCACGTAGTTGAGCACCATCTCCCGGCTGACCGGAGCGACCCGGCCCACCCGGGTGGCCGTCAGCAGCGCCCCCAGCCCGTACTCCTGGGTCAGACCGTTGCCGCCGAGGGTCTGCACCGCCTGGTCGACCGTCCGGGCGGCCGCCTCGCCGGCCGCGTACTTGGCCATGTTGGCGGCCTCCCCGGCCGCCACGTCCTCGCCCGCGTCGTAGAGCAGGCCGGCCTTCTGGGTCATCAGCCGGGCCAGCTCGATCTCCACCGCGCACTGGGCCAGCGGGTGGGCCAGGCCCTGGTGGGCGCCGATCGGGGTGGACCAGACGGTGCGGGTCCGCGCGTACTCGACGGCCTTGCGCAGGGCCTGCCGGGCCAGGCCGAGCGAGAAGGCCGCGGTCAGCACGCGTTCGGGGTTGAGGCCCGCGAAGAGCTGGAGCAGGCCGGCGTTCTCGTCCCCGACCAGCGCGTCGGCGGGCAGCCGGACGTCGTCCAGGAAGACCTGGAACTGCTTCTCGGGCGCGACGAGTTCCATCGGGATCGCCCGGTACTCGAAGCCGGGGGTGTCGCGCGGGACGACGAACAGGCAGGGCTTGAGCCGGCCGGTGCGGGCGTCCTCCGTCCGGGCCACGAACAGCACCGCGTCGCAGTGGTCGATGCCGGAGACGAAGACCTTGCGGCCGGTCAGCAGCCAGTCCTCGCCGTCCCGGCGGGCGACGGTGGAGATCCGGTGCGCGTTGGAGCCGGCGTCCGGCTCGGTGATGCCGAAGGCCATCCGGCGGCTGCCGTCGGACAGGCCCGGCAGCCACTGCCGCTTCTGCTCCTCGGTGCCGTACCGGGCGATCACCGTGCCGCAGATCGCCGGGGAGACGATGAGCAGCAGCAGCGGGCAGCCGGCCGTGCCCAACTCCTCCAGCACGATGGCCAGATCGGTGATGCCGCCGCCCCCGCCGCCATACTCGGCGGGCAGGTTCACCCCGAGGTAGCCGGCCTTGGCGGCGTCGGCCCACAGCTCCTCGGCGGGTTCGCCCGCCCTGGCCTTGGCGAGGTAGTAGGCGGAGCCATAGCGGCCGCCGAGATCGGCGACGGCCTGGCGCAGCGCCCGGCGTTCGGGGGTCTCGATGAGCTGACTGCCGATGGTGGACATGCGGGGTCCTTCCTGGCTCGGGCGGTGCTCAGGCTGTGGTCCGGCGGGTGCGGGCCGCGCTCCGGTCGTGCCGCGGCCCGCGGTCCGCCGGTCAGGCGGGGGTCTGCACGACGGCCAGCAGGGTGCCGAGTTCGACCTGCTGGCCGGGGGTGGCGCGGAGTTCGACGAGGACGCCGTCGGCGGGGGCGGTGACGCGGTGCTCCATCTTCATCGCCTCCAAAAAAAGCAGCGGCTGGCCGGCGGTGACGGTGTCGCCGACGGCGGCCGCGGTGCGCACGACGGTGCCCGGCATCGGGGCGAGCAGGGCGCCCGGGTCGGTCCGGGCGGCCGGGTCGGGGAAGCGGGGCAGGGCGGTCAGTGCGGTGGCGCCGTCCGGGCCGTCGACGAAGACCCGGTCGCCGTGGCGGGCGACGCGGTAGCCGCGCCGGACGGCCCCCTCGCGCAGGACGACCTGCTCGGGCGTGGCGTCGACCAGCTCCGTCCCCGGGTGCCCGTCGGCCCGCAGGCCGTCCCTGGTCAGCCGGTAGCGGACCTCCCGCTCGGTGCCGTCCTCGGCCCGGTAGCGCTTGAGCTGGGGCTGCGAGGGCAGGTTGCGCCAGCCCGGGGGCAGCGCGCCGTGCGGCCCGGTGCGGCGGCGGGCGGCCGCGTCGGCGAGCGCCGCGGCCAGGGCGGCGCGGGCGGTCCGGGCGGGGTCGCCGCCGTCGGGGGCGGCGAGGTCGTCGGCGTGCTCGGTCAGGAAGCCGGTGTGCAACCGGGCCGCCAGGAAGGCCGGGTGGCGCAGCGCACGGACCAGCAACTCCCGGTTGGTGGCCGGGCCGTGGATCCGGGCGCGAACGAGCGCGTCGGCCAGCAGGCGGGCCGCGGCCGCCCGGTTCGGCGCCCAGGCGATCACCTTGGCGAGCATCGCGTCGTAGTGCGGGGTGATCTCCTGGCCGGCCGCCACCCCGCAGTCCAGCCGGACCCCACGGCCGGTGAACTCCTGGTGCGGGCCGTCGAGTTCGAGCCGGTGCAGGGTGCCGGTGGCGGGCTGCCAGTCCTTGGCCGGGTCCTCGGCGTAGAGCCGGGCCTCGATCGCCCAGCCGGTGGACGGCGGCGGGACCGGACCGGGCAGCGGCTCCCCCTCCGCGACGGCGAGTTGCAGCGCCACCAGGTCCAGGCCGCTGACCGCCTCGGTGACGGGGTGCTCCACCTGCAGCCTGGTGTTCATCTCCAGGAAGTGGAACCGGCCGTCCTCGGCGAGCAGGAACTCGGCGGTGCCGGCACCGGTGTAGCCGATCGCCCGGGCGGCACTGACCGCCGCCGCGTGCAGCCCGGCCCGGACGGCCTCCGGCAGGCCCGGCGCCGGCGCCTCCTCGATCACCTTCTGGTGCCGCCGCTGCAGCGAGCAGTCGCGGTCGCCGACCGCCCAGACCGTGCCGTGCGCGTCGGCCAGCAGCTGGACCTCGACGTGCCGCCCGGTGGGCAGGTAGCGCTCGCAGAACACCTCGTCCGAGCCGAAGGCCTTGGCCGCCTCGGCCCGGGCGGCCGCCAGCTGGTCGGGCAGCTCGGCCAGGGTGCGCACCACCCGCATGCCGCGGCCGCCGCCGCCCGCCGCCGCCTTGACCAGCACCGGCAGGTCGGCCTCGGTCGGCGCCTCCAGGGCGCCCAGGACGGGCACGCCGGCCGCGGCCATCAGCCGCTTGGCGGCCGTCTTGGATCCCATCACGGCGATCGCGGCCGGCGGCGGGCCGACCCAGACCAGCCCGGCGTCCAGCACCGCCTGCGCGAACTCCGCGTTCTCCGAGAGGAATCCGTACCCGGGGTGGACGGCGTCCGCCCCCGCCTCCAGGGCCGCGCGGACGATCAGGTCGGCCCGCAGGTAGGTGTCGGCGGGCGCGGCGCCCGGCAGCCGCACGGCCGCGTCGGCCTCGCGCACGTGCGGGGCGTCGGCGTCCGGGTCGGAGTGGACGGCGGTGGTCGCGATGCCGAGCGCGCGGCAGGTCCGGAAGACCCGTCGGGCGATCTCGCCGCGGTTGGCGACCAGCAGGTTGGTGATCATGTCGTCTCGTCCCCTCACATCCGGAAGACGCCGTAGCCACGCGCGCCCTCGACCGGCGCGTTGTGGATCGCGGACAGGCACAGGCCCAGCACGGTGCGGGTGTCCCGCGGGTCGATCACGCCGTCGTCGTAGAGCCGCCCGGACAGGAAGGCCGGCAGCGACTCGGCCTCGATCTGCTGCTCGACCATCGCGCGGACCGCCGCGTCGGCGTCCTCGTCGTACGGCTGCCCCTTGGCGGCGGCCGACTGCCGGGCGACGATCGACAGCACCCCGGCGAGCTGTTGCGGGCCCATCACCGCGGACTTGGCGCTCGGCCAGGCGAACAGGAAGCGCGGCTCGTAGGCCCGGCCGCACATGCCGTAGTGGCCGGCCCCGTAGGAGGCGCCGATCAGCACCGACAGGTGCGGGACCCGTGAGTTGGACACCGCGTTGATCATCATCGCGCCGTGCTTGATGATGCCGCCCTGCTCGTAGTCCTTGCCGACCATGTAGCCGGTGGTGTTGTGCAGGAACAGCAGCGGGACGTTCCGCTGGTTCGCCAACTGGATGAACTGGGCGGCCTTCTGCGACTCCGCGCTGAACAGCACGCCCTGGGCGTTGGCCAGCACCCCGACGGGGTAGCCGTGCAGCCTGGCCCAGCCGGTGGCCAGGCTGGTGCCGTAGAGCGGCTTGAACTCGTCGAAGTCGGAGCCGTCCACGATCCGCGCGATCACCTCGCGCGGGTCGAAGGGCACCTTGAGGTCGCCCGGGACGATGCCCAGCAGCTCCTCCTCGTCGTACTTCGGCGGCTCGGCGAGGCGGTCCGGTGCCGGGCCGGGCTTGCGGTGGTCCAGCCGGGCGACGATCCGGCGGGCCAGCCGCAGCGCGTCCGCCTCGTCCACCGCGAAGTGGTCGGCCAGGCCCGAGGTGCGGGCGTGCATCTCCGCTCCGCCGAGCGACTCGTCGTCGGCCTCCTCACCGGTGGCCATCTTCACCAGCGGCGGGCCACCGAGGAACACCTTCGCCCGCTCCCGCACCAGCACGGTGTGGTCGGACATGCCCGGGACGTACGCCCCGCCGGCCGTCGAGTTGCCGAACACCACGGCCACGGTGGGCACTCCGGCGGCGGAGAGCCGGGTCAGGTCGCGGAACAGCGCGCCGCCCGGGATGAAGATCTCCTTCTGGCTGGGCAGGTCGGCGCCGCCCGACTCGACCAGGTTCACCAGCGGAAGGCGGTTGGCGAGCGCGATCTCGTTGGCGCGCAGCGCCTTGCGCAGCGTCCACGGGTTGCTGGCGCCGCCGCGCACCGTGGGGTCGTTGGCGGTGATCACGCACTCCACGCCCTCGACCACCCCGATCCCGGTGACCAGCGCCGCGCCCACCGGGTACTCGCTGCCCCAGGCGGCCAGCGGGGAGAGCTCCAGGAACGGCGAGTCCGGGTCGACCAGCAGCTCGATCCGCTCGCGCGGCAACAGCTTGCCGCGGGCGCGGTGGCGGTCCACGTACTTCGGCCCGCCACCGGCCAGCGCCTTGGCGTGCTCGGCGTCCAGGCCGGCCAGCTTGTCGAGCATCGCGGCGCGGTGCTCGGCGTACTCGGGCCCGGCCGGGTCGACGCGGGTGGGCAGCACGGTCACAGCAGGACCTCCGGGATGTCGAGGTGGCGGGAGCGCAGCCACTCCCCGAGGGCCTTGGCCTGCGGGTCGAAGCGGTGCTGGGCGGCGACGCCCTCGCCGAGGAGCCCGGTGAGGGTGAAGTTGACCGCGCGCAGGTTCGGCAACAGGTGCCGGGTCACCGGCAACTCCGACGTCTCGGGCAGAAGTTCGCGGAGCAGCTCGACGGTCAGGGTGTGCGCGAGCCAGCGCCAGCCGTCCTCGGAGCGGGCCCAGACGCCCAGGTTGGCGTCACCGCCCTTGTCGCCGCTGCGGGCGCCGAGCACCAGGCCGAGCGGGGCGCGGCGGACCGGGCCCGCCGGGAGGGGCTGCGGGAGCGCCGCCGGCTCCTGCTCCGCTTCCGTCCGCGCCTCCGTCCGCGCCTCCGCGCCCGCTTCCGGCCCGGCCACCGTCCCCGGCTCCGGGAGCGCCGGCCGGGCCGTCACGGGCGCGGGCGGGACGGCGACCCGGCGGCCGTCCGGCAGCACCGCGGTGTGCCCGACGGCCTTGGCGTCCACGAACGCGGCGGTGAACACCCCGTACGGGGCGCCCGGCCCGGGCGGGGCGGTCAGATGGAACCCCGGGTAGCCGGCCAGGCCCAACTCCACGGCGGCCTTGCCCAGTTGGCGCCCCACCCGGGCCGGGTCCGGATCGCGGGCGGTCAGCCGCAGCAGCGCGGAGGCCGCCTCCTCGGTCGGGGCGTCCGGGTGGTCGGTGCGGGCGAGGGTCCAGCGCAGTTCGGCGGGCCGGGCGGCCGGCGCCAGCGCGGCGGCGAACTGCCGCCGCACCAGGTCGGCCTTGGCCTCGACGTCCAGACCGGTGAGGACGAACACCACCTCGTTGCGGTGCCCGCCGAGCCGGTTGAGTCCCACCTTGAGCGTGGCCGGTGGCGCCTCGCCGCGCACCCCGTCGATCCGCACCCGGTCCGGGCCCTCCTCGGTGAGCCGCACCGAGTCCAGGCGGGCGGTGACGTCCGGGCCCGGATAGCGCACCCCGCCGGTCTCGTACAGGAGTTGGGCCGTCACCGTGCCGGCGGTGACGGCGCCACCGGTGCCCGGGTGCTTGGTGATCACGCTGGAGCCGTCGGCGTGCAGCTCGGCGATCGGGAAGCCGGGGTGGGTGACGTCGTGCTCGCGGAAGAAGGCGTAGTTCCCGCCGGTCGCCTGGGCGCCGCACTCCAGGACGTGACCGGCCACCACCGCTCCGGCGAGGGCGTCCAGGTCGTCCGCCGTCCAGCCGAAGTGGGCGATCGCCGGGCCCGCGACCAGCGCGGCGTCGGTGACCCGCCCGGTGACCACCACGTCCGCGCCCGCCTCCAGGCAGGCCGCGATGCCGAAGGCGCCGAGGTAGGCGTTGGCCGCCAGCAGGCCTTCGGGGAGGCCGAGTTCGCTCCGCTGCGGGAGCAGGTCGTCCCCCTCGACGTGGGCGACCGTCGCCGCGATGCCCTGGCGCTGCACCAGTTTCCGCAACTCACGCGCGAGCCCGGCAGGTTGGAGTCCGCCCGCGTTCACCACGATCTTCACACCGCGCTCGCGCGCCAGCCCGAGGCACTCCTCCATCTGGCGCAGGAACGTCCGGGCGTACCCGAGCGAGGGGTCCTTCATGCGGTCCCTGGCGAGGATCAGCATGGTCAGCTCGGCGAGGTAGTCCCCGGTGAGCACGTCCAGCGGCCCGCCGGTGAGCATCTCGCGCACCGCGTCGAAGCGGTCCCCGTAGAAGCCCGAGGCGTTGCCGATCCGCAGTACCGAGCGTGCGCGCGCCAAAGCGCCTCCCCTGCCGGTGGGTTGGCGGCGCTCCCGCACGAGCGCCGTCGGGCAGCAGCGTGGCACCGGCCTGAGAAAAAAGCAATCATGCCTGCTTGTTTTCCGCCGCCTCCTCCCACCCTCCGCGCGACCGCCGCGGGCCGGGCGAACCGACCCCGGCGGCCGCGCGGGTGGGGACCGCCGTACACGTCACCAGGGCACGACGCCGGCGTCGTCGAAGAACCGGCCGGTCGGGCCGTCGTCGGGCAGGGTCGCGAGGGTGATGGCGATGGCCGCGCCCTGCGCGGGGGTGCGCACGCCGCGGAAACCGTTGAGGTCGGTCGCGACGTAGCCGGGGCAGCCGGCGTTGATCAGGACGTTCGTGCCGCTCAACTCCCGGGCGTACTGGAGGGTGACGGCGTTCAGGAACGTCTTCGACGGCGAGTACGCCGCGGCCACCGGGCCCGCCGTCCGCTCGGCGTCCGGCCCCGACTGCCGGGTGAGGGAGCCGACGCTGCTGGACATGTTCACGATCCGCGGCGAGGCGGAGCGGCGCAGCAGCGGCATCATCGCGTTGGTGACGCGGATGACGCCGATCACGTTGGTCTCCACGACCGTACGGACGGTGGCGAGGTCGACCCGGGTCGGCTCCTGCGGCATGCCGCCCGCGATGGCGGCGTTGTTGACGAGCACGTCGAGGCGCCCGGCCCGATCCTCGATCAGCCGTGCGGCGGCGGTCGCGCTCACGTCGTCGGTGACGTCCAGCGGCACGCCGAACGCGTCGACGCCGGCCGCGCGCAGCCCCTCCACCGCGGCCTCGCGGCGCCGATCGTCGCGGGCGCCGACGCCGACGCTCCAGCCGAGGGCGCCCAGGCCCGCGGCGATCTCGTAGCCGATCCCCTTGTTCGCGCCGGTGACCAGCGCGATCGTTCGTTCGCTCATGGAGACCATGCTGCTCCCGGACCCCGGCCGGGGTCCAAGACCGATCGGGTGGGCATCGATACCCTCCAGGTATCGATCCGGAGTACCGTGGCCGGATGGAGACCAGGGAACTGCGCTACTTCGTCGCCGTCGCCGAGGAGTTGCACTTCGGGCGCGCCGCGCAGCGGCTCGGGATCGCGCAGCCGCCGCTGTCACGGGCGATCCGGCAGCTCGAACGCCGGCTCGGGGCGGCGCTGCTGGACCGGACCAGCCGCACCGTCACGCTCACCGAAGCCGGCTCGGTGCTGCTGACCGAGGGCCGGGCGGCCCTCGACGCGGTCGAAGCGGCCGAGCGCCGGACCCGCCGCGCCGCTCTTCCCCCGGCCGGCCGCCCCGGCCTGGTCCTGGTCACGAAGGCCAGCGCGTCCCGCGAACTGCTGGCGGAGCTGCTGGACGCGTACGCCGCCGAACCCGGCGCCGCCGCCGTCGAGGTCCTCCTGTGCGGTCCGGCCGAGCAGGAACGACTGCTGCGCGAGGGCCGGGCCGACGTGGCGCTGCTGCACCGGCCGTACGACTCGACGGCCGGGTTTCACACCGAGGAACTCGGCACGGAGGGCCAGGTCGTGGTCCTGCCGGCCGGGCATCCGCTCACCGTCCGGCCCCATGTGCACATGGCCGACATCACCGGGCTGCCCGGCCTGCCCCTGCCGCGCTGGCCCGCCCCCGACGGCAGCTACCCGCCCGGGCCCGGCCCGCAGGTCCGCGACCACGCGCAGCTGCTGCAGCTCGTCGCGCTCGGCCGCGCCTGCGCGGTCTCACCGGAGTCGTGCCGGGACCGACTGCACGGTGACCTCGCCGCCGTCCCCGTACTGGACGCGCCGAAGGTCACCACGGTGATCGCCTGGCCGCCGCACAGCCGGTCCCGAGCCGTCGCCGACCTCGTCCGGACGGCGACCCGCCTCCGGTAGTTCCCGGTGGATCCCCCATGCCTCGGCCGAGGTGGCCCGGCTCGGCTGCCCGGGCCGGAGCGAGGCGCGTGGCGGCCCGGCGGTGCAGCCGCCGGGCCGCCACCGCGCCCGGCGGTCGCCGGTGCGGAACCCCGTTGCCCGCCGTCGGGGCCCGTGAGAGCATCGGGGTCCAACGGTCCGTCTCCTGCCGTCCACGCCCCGCGGGGTGAAGGGCGGAGTGCGGGCCATTGCCATGTCCGCGGTCGTGGGAGATCCACACCGCCCGCGCACGACAGGGACCGTTCGATGCACACGACAGAGCCGGCGGAAGCCCGCATCGAGGACTCGGGGACCGTCCTGGTCGCGCCCCCGGAGCTGCAGGACCACGAGGTGCTCAGGGGGTTCTTCGGGTCCACGATCACGCCGGAGGAGCTCGCCGCGGGCGCGGCCGACCTCGCGGGGAGGACCGTCTACCTCTGCGGCGACGTGTCGGGAACCAGCCGTCACCGACTGCGCGCGGCCGCCCGGGTGTTCGTCGTCCGGGAGCTGTCGCACGGCTACCGCGGGGACGCCGACGCACCGTGGACGCCCGTCGGCCTCGGCCGGGTCCCCGTCCGCGTGCACGGCATCGGCGTGTACTACCCGCGCTTCTTCGAGCCCGACGCCGACCACTTCGGACGGATCCGTGCCGAGCACGCGTTCCAGTCCCTGACCGAGTCCACCAAGCCCGGAACGGCCCACCGCAGCGGGATCTACCTGACGCCCGTCACGCAGGACCGGGACGAACTGCACTTCCGGCTGCTCCGGTGCTCCACGAACCTCTCCGGACCGACGGAGAACTTCCGCCCGACCGACACGCACATCGTGGAGGCGCTGAACCGCGAGGCCGCCGACGTCTTCCGCGGCCAGGCACCGCTGAACCACGTCCTCGCGCAGATCTACCACAACACCCGTGCCACGGCGGAGCGCAGGCAGTCCAAGGCCAGGATCTCGTCCCACGCCGACAAGACCAAGGACATGCCCGTCAACGGCATCATGGCCTTCTGCACCTTCTACGACCGGCTCGACCGGCTGCAGCCCCTGCCCGACGACGCCTTCGACCACGGCGTGAAGGGCACCAGCGGGCTGACCAGGCTCCACTTCCGCCTCAAGGAGCAGGCCGGCGGGCCGGACGGGCCCGCGCTCCCGCCGCAGTTCACCCTCACCCTCCACCCCGGCTCCGTGTTCTTCATGCCGCTGTCCACCAACCGCCTGTACACCCACGAGATCCGGCCCTCGGCGCTGGACGCCGAGCTGCTCCCGACCCGTCTGGGCTACGTGGTGCGCTGTTCGAGCACCGAAGCCGTCCACCGGGACGGCCGGACGTTCCTCAAGACGCCCGGGGGCCCGGTGCCGCTGGAGCCGTCCACCCCGGCCGGAATGGACGAGCTGCGCCGGCTGTACGCCGAGGAGAACCGCACCTCGGCCTTCGTCGACTACGGCCGGGAGTTCCTCTTCAGCATGAACGCGGGAGACTACGGTGCCCCCAACCTCTAGCCTCCCGGACGGGATCCTCTCCTGCACGCTCCCCGCGGAGGAGGACCTCTTCGCGGAGCTGTCCGCGTCGGCCCGGCTGGAGGACCTCGGGAAGGGCCGGCGCGGCGCCACGCTCACCAGGGTCGACGAGTCGGGCGGCGTGCCGCTCGTCCGCACCACCACGCGCTACGTCCGCCCGGCGCAGCGGTTCCGGGCGGTGCACGAGCGGCTGGCCCGGCGGATCCGGGAACACGCGGACCTCCCGGTGGACTTCGACAACGCCCTCGTCGAGTGCTACACGAACGCCTACCGGACCATGGGCGGCCACTCCGACCAGGCCCTCGACCTGGCCGACGGGTCGTTCGTCGCCGTCCTCTCCTGCTACCGGCACCCCGACGCGGGCCCGCCGAGGAAGCTGGTCTTCGAGTCGAAGGGGCCCGGGGGCGAGAGGTTCGAGGTCCCGCTCACCCACCACGGTGTCGTCGCGTTCTCCGTCGACGCGAACCGTCGGCTCAGGCACCGGATCGTCCTGGACGCGCCCGCCGGGGCGGCGGACAACCAGTGGCTGGGCGTGACCTTCCGGACCTCGAGGACCTCGCTGCGGTTCCGGGACGGGCATCCGTACCTCCCGCAGGGGGCGCGCCTCGTTCAGGCCGACGAGGAGCAGCAGCGCGAGTTCTACCGGCTGCGGCGCCGCGAGAACCAGGAGACGGACTTCGTCTACCCCCCGCTGACGTACACCGTCAGCGGGAGCGATCTGCTGCCGCCCGTCTGAACTGCGGCCCCTGACCGCCGGTTTCGCCCGGCCGGGCCGCCGGGGCCCGCCCCTCAGCCGGTGGGCCCGGCGGCCGGGTGGCGGTCCAGGACGGCTTCGACGATCCTCATCAGCCGCTCGCCCGCGCGCTCGACGCTCCCGTTCTGGACGCTCACCTGGGCCCCTTCGAGGAGGAAGGTGAGCTCCGCCGCCGTGTCCTGCGGATCGGGCAGCCCGGCCCGGACGCACAGGTCGGTGAGCCGGCGCAGCTGACGCACCTTGTGGGCCTCGATCAGCCGGCGCGCCGGGTGGGTGCGGTCGGGCAGCTCCGCCACGGAGTTGATGAACGGGCAGCCCCGGTGGGAGATCCCGGGGAGTCCGTCGGCGATGAACCGGGCCAGTCCGAGGATCTGCGCCCGGGGGTCGTCGGGGTGGGCCTGCGCCAGCCGGTCGAACGCGGCGGTGTAGTCGGCCGCGACGATCCGCAGCCACTCCTCGACCAGCGCGTCCTTGGTCGCGAAGTGGCGGTAGAGCGCCATCTTGGTGGTCTCGGCCCGGTCGGCGATCGCCTGGACGCCCACCGCCCTGATCCCCTCGCGCGAGAAGAGCTCCTCCGCCGCGTCGAGGATCCGCTCCCGGGGCGGCAGTTTGGCCACCCTGCTCTGTCTGCCGGCCCTGTCCATGTTCGCCGTTCGATATGGGCCCCGACGCCGACGAGGTCTTCAACGGGCTCGCCGTCCACGGCGTCCTCAGCCGCTCGGTGCGCGACAGCGCCACCCTGCTGGACCTCGTCCACGGCCCCGAGGCCGGTGACCCGTACACCGCGCCCCGGCCGGAACGGCCCTACTCCGAGGAGGTCGCCCGCGACCCGGGCAGCCTGCGGATCGGCCTCCTCACCCGGCCCTGGGGCGGTCGCGCCGTCGACGGCGCCGTCGTCGAGGCCACGCTGCGCTCGGCACGGCTCGCCGAGTCCCTGGGGCACCGGGTGGAGGAGGTCAGGGTCGACCTCGGCGTCGACTGGGAGGAGTTCGTCCTGGCCAACGCCCGGCTCTGGAGCACCAACCTGGTGACGTGGATCGACGACTTCGCCGCGGCCTTCGACCGGCCCGTCGACCCCACCACCCTGGAACCCGAGATGCTGGCCGCCTACGCCTTCGGCCGGCGGGTCAGCGGCACCGAGTTCGTCCGCGCGCTCGCGATGCGCAACGACGTGGCGCGCGCGATCGGCCGCCGCTTCACCGACCACGACCTGCTGCTCACCCCGACCCTGCCCGAACCGCCCGTCCCCCTGGGCACCTACGCCGACGGGGCCGAGGGGGCCGACGGCCTCGGCTGGACCGCGCAGCTCCTCCACCGCTCGCCCTTCACCGCCCCGTTCAACGTCGCGGGCACCCCCGCGATGTCCGTCCCCCTGGAGAGCGACCCGGCCACCGGCCTGCCGCTCGGCGTCCAGTTCGCCGCCGGGTACGGGCGCGAGGACCTCCTCTTCCGGCTCGCCGGACAGCTGGAACGAGCGGCCCCCTGGGCCGGGCGGACCCCGGCCGTGTGGGCGGGCACCGCCCACGACGCCTGACCGCACGGGCGGCGGGCGGGGGGCTACGGCGCAGGGGCTACGGCGGGGGGCTGCGGCCCCGGGGGCGACCGCGGCACCGACGGCCGAAATCCGTTTGACCGGGCCGGTCCGCGGCGGTGCACTGTGGCGGGACACCACAGGTCGTGGTGCCGGCACCCCGGGGAGACAGCGCAGCGATGGAGATCCGTCCCACCACCGAACAGGACCGCGACGTCTTCGTCGACACGCTCCACGCCGCGTTCGGGTTCTTCCCCGAGCCCCCCGTCGAGCCCGGGCACGGGGGCTGGTGGGCGGCGTACGAGATGGACCGCGGCCTGTTCGCGGTGGAGGCGGACGGTCGCCCCGTCGCCACCGCCGGCGCGTACTCCTTCGAACTCACCCTGCCCGGCGGCGCCATCGTCCCCGTCTCCGGGGTGACGGCCGTCGGCGTGCTGCCCTCGCACCGGCGCCGCGGCGTGCTCACCGCGATGATGCGCCGCCAGCTCGCCGACCTGCGGGCCCGCGGGGAGGTCCTGTCGGTCCTGACGGCCTCCGAGGCCACCATCTACGGCAGGTTCGGCTACGGCTGCGCGACGTACACGGAACAGCTGACCGTGCCGCACCACCGGGCCGCCCTCGCCCCGTCCAGGGCACGCGGCCGGGCCGGCGGCGCGGCGGGCGGCGCGGACGCCGGATCCGTCGAGGTGCTGGCGCGCTCCGCCTGCGGGGACGTCCTGGAGGCGGTGTACGACCGCTACCGCCGCGCGCAGCCCGGCGCGCTGTCCCGGCCGCACCGCTGGTGGCAGCTGGGCGCGGGGAAGCCCCCGATCGCCCCGGCGAAGCGCCACGTCGCCGTGCACCGCGATGCGGACGGCGTCCCGGACGGCTACGCCAGCTACCTGGTCGGCGACGGCCGCGTCCTGACGGTCGACGAGACGATCGCCGCCGACGACGCCGTCCACACGGCGCTGGCCCGGTTCGTGCTCGGGCACGACCTGGTGTCCGAGGTCGTGTTCAAGCACGTCCCGCCCGCGCACCCGCTGCGCTGGCAGCTCGCGGACTACGCCGCCGGCCAGCCGGGCAAGCACACCGACTGGCTCTGGGTGCGTCTGCTGGACGTGCCGCGCGCCCTGACCGCCCGCGGCTGGCCGACCGACGGCGAGCTCGTCCTCGACGTCGACGACCCGTTCCTGGGCGAGCACGGCCGCCACCTGCTCACCGTCCGCGGCGGCCGGGCCACGTGCGTGCCGACCGACCGCGAGCCCGACCTGTCCCTGGACGTCCGCGACCTGGGCGCGGTCTACCTCGGCGGCACCGCCCCCAGCACCCTGGTGCGCGCCGGGCACGTGCTCGAACACCGGCCGGGCGCCGCCGACCTCGCCGACGCCCTCTTCCGCGCCGAGCGCCCGCCGCACTGCCTGCACTGGTTCTGACCCCGCAGGCGGGGCGGGCCGCTGGTCCGTGGGGGCAGGGCCCGCCCTCACGGCTCACCGGCCGCCGGGCGGTCTCACTGGCCGACGCGGCCGTCGACGCATTCGCGCAGCAGGTCGGCGTGGCCGCAGTGGCGGGCGTACTCGTCGATCCGGTGCACCAGCAGCTCGCGCACCGCGATGCCGTCCCTCACCAGTCGCGCACCCAGGTCGTCGAACGGGGCCAACGCCGCGTCGGTCGCCGCCTGTTCGCGCTCCAGGTCGGCGAACGCGGCGTCGACCACGGCCCGGTCGCCGACCGCGCCGTCGAAGTCCGCGTCACGCGCGCCGTAGAGCTTCGGCAGCGGCTCCGCGTCGTCCAGCCAGGTCCGCCAGTCCCGCTCCACCTCGGCGAGGTGGCGGACCAGGCCGAGCAGGGACATCGTGGACGGCGGCACCGCCCGGCGGGCCAGCTGCTCCGCGTCCAGGCCCTCGCACTTCATCCGCAGGGTGATCCGGTAGTTCGTCAGGAAGCGCTGCAGGGTGGCGGCTTCGCCTTCGATCTCACCGGCCCCGCCGTTGTCGCGGGGGTCGTCGTCCGGGTCGGCCCACATGTCGGGGTGGATCGTCGCCCTGGTCCACCGCTCGGGTGCGTCGTCGCTCATGCGCGCGATGATCGCCGGTGCCCACGGCGTCCGCCACCGGGTCTTCCCGGGGCGGGGCGCGGCCGCCGGCGGTCAGTCCAGCGGGAGGACCATCTCCAGGATCCGGGCCCGCGGGTCCAGCGTGTAGGGCTTCGCGCCACCGGTGTGGGTGAATCCGCGGCGCAGGTAGAAGGCCGCGGCGCGGTCGTTCGCCTCATGGACGCCGAGCAGCATCCGCTTCGCGCCGCCCTCGGTGCGGGCCCAGTCGATGATCGCGTCCAGGAGGGCGTCGGTGGCGCCGTGCTCGCGGCCGCGGTGCGCGGGCGCCGTCCAGACGCCGATCAGGACGACGGTGGCGGGCTGATCCTCCTCGGGGACGGCCAGCATCGTGCCGACCCACGCGCCGTCGGTGTCCACCGCGACCAGGCCGACCCGGTCCGGCTGCGCCAGCCCCGCCGCGCGGGCCCGCCAGTCGGCCTCGCCCAGCGAGAGGGCGGCCTCGTGGGTCTCGCCGAAGGCCATCGGGAAGTCGAGCAGCTGGGCCAGCCGCACCTCCCGCAGGCGCTGCCAGTCCTCGACCCCGATCCGTTCGATCCGGTACCGCATCCGCTCGATCCCCCGTGGCCCGTTGCCGTGGTCGGCGGTGGTCGCCGCCGACCACGGCAGGATAGCCCGGGGTCAGCCCGGGCCTGCCGGGAAGGGGTGCCCGGTCACGGCGGGCCGGGCGGGGTGCCCGGTCAGGGCTTGATGCGGACCACCTGCGGGTCGTGGTCGCTCGCCTGCTCGGCGAACTCGGCGTTGATGTGCACCACGTCGTACTTGGCGTAGCCGACCTCGGGGCTGACCAGGATGTGGTCGAGCACCTGCGAGTTGCCCTGGTAGACGTAGGAGTACTGCTCGGTCTCCGGCAGCTCGTTGACCAGGTCGCGCAGCACGCCGTCCTTGGTGAGGGCGGCCAGCGCGGGCGAGAACTGGTAGTCGTTGAAGTCGCCGAGGGAGACGACGCGCGCTTCCTTGTCGGCGGCCAGCAGCTTGGCGACGAAGGCCTGCTCGATGGTGGCCTGCTTGACGCGCTGCACCTCGGAGCTGCGGGCCGGGGCCTGGAAGCGGCTGTCGATGCCCTGGTCGCCGCCCTTGCTGTTGAAGTGGTTGGCGATCACGAAGACCTTCTGGCCGCGGAAGCTGAACTGCCCGACCAGCGGCTTGCGGCTGTTCGTCCACGCCTCGTCGTTCGGCTCGATCCGGCCGGGCGAGGCGGTCAGCGCGGTGTCGGCGCCGGTGCCGGCCACGCCGACGGCGGTGGTGGCGGTGCCGCCGGCGATGTCCGTGAAGGAGACCCGCTGCGGGTTGAAGAGGAAGACCTGACGGATGTTGCCGCCGGGCTCGCCGCCGTCCTTGCCGTCCTGCGGGTCGATCGAGCGCCAGTCGTAGGCCGGGCCGCCGGCCGCCTTGATCGCGGCGATGAACTTGGCGACGGTCTGGCTCGCGTCGACCGTGCCGTCGCTCTTGCTGCCGTTGTCGTCCTGGATCTCCTCCAGGGCGACGACGTCGGGCGAGCGCAGGTTGGTGACGACGCCCTGGGCGAGCTCGGCGAACTTGGAGTCCGGGTTGCCGGGGGCCAGGTTCTCCACGTTGTAGGTGGCGAGGGTGAGTTCGCGGTCGCTCGCCTTCGCGGTGACCTCGCGCTGGAGGTGGTTGTCCTGCAGCGCGCCCATCGTGCCGGCGACGAGGGTGTAGCCGCCGAACTGGTTGTAGTCCAGCGGGCCGCTGGTGGTGCCCGTCAGCACGTCGCCCACGTTGGCGACCGGGAAGGGCTGCTGGGAGACGGCGGCCTGCTGCTGCACCATCAGCCGGCCGACGTTGGGCTCGGCGTACGACTCGTAGAGCACGCCGCCGCGCTTGCTGCGCTGGTCCTGCTTGTCGGCGGCGACCCACAGCTCGTTGTACTTGTCCGTGGCCTGGACGACCCGGACGTCCTTGACCTCGACGAGCATGCCCTCGAGCGACTCGTAGAAGTCCAGCGCGTACTTCTCCGGGTTGAGCGCCACCTGGTCGATGCTGCCGTCGGCGCCGGCCGTGGGGGCGTAGGTGCCGGGGATGTTGCGGGTGTCCACGACCACCGGGGCCGGCAGCGGGTTGCCGGAGGAGACCACGGTGACGGCGGGGCCGGTGATCTCGGTGACGGACTGCGAGCCGCCCGAGAAGCTCGGGTAGTACTCGGTGACCTTGCCGCTGACGAGGACGGAGTCGCCGACCTTCACGGTCGGGTTGCCGCCGGTGAAGACGAAGACGCCCTCGCTGGTGGCCGGGTCGGCGTCGGGGTTCGGGTCCTGGATCCAGAAGCCCTTGGAACTGCCGTACGCGCGCACGCCGGTGACGATGCCGGGCACGCCGGTGACGGGCTTGCCGGCCTGCGGGGATATCCGGGTGGTGCCCTGGACGTCGTGGATGCGCAGCGGCCCGGCCTCGGTCGGCGCGGCCGGGCCGGCGGCGAAGGCGGCCGGGAGCGGGACGAGCACCAGCGAGGCGGCCAGACCGGCCGGCAGGATCGCGGCGCGCAGCAGGGCCCGGCGGGGACGGGGGGCGGGAGCGGCGGTGGTCACCGGAGCATGACTCCTAGCTCGTCGCGCGGCATGTGGGTTCGGCGCGACGGTCGGGGGTGGCACGGGGGCCGGCGCGCGTGGGGCCGCCGGTTCGTGACGGAGGGTCGGGCGGATGCGCGCAAAACGTGCGCTACCCGCGTAGAGAGAGCAGGAGTCGGTCACCCGCCCCCCGCAGCGACCCAAAGATACGCGCGTAGAAAATGACGCGACAAGACCTTGACGGTGAACTTTCGCACTCCTCACAGCGGCCGATCGGGACAATCCGGCCTCCTGTGACGATCCGGACGCCACCGCGATGGCCCCGGCCGCCCGGCCCCGGCCACCGGCCGGCCGGGATTTCCTGACCACCGATCAGCACCCGCCCCGAGCCGCTACCCTCGGTCCCCGGGGGCGGAACTGAGGGGAAGACACACGTGCGGTTCGTTTTCGTTCACGGCACTGGCGTCCGGCGCGAGCGCCACGACCTCCTGTTCGGCCTCGTCGCCGAGCGACTGGGCCGGCGGTTCCCGACGGCGGCCGTCGACTCCTGTTACTGGGGCGACGAACACGGGGCGAGCCTCGCCCACGCCGGCGCCTCGGTGCCCGGCTTCCCGCCGTCCGGCCCGGCCGGACACCCGGGCACCACGGCCACCCCGCCCGACCGCGCGACGGCCGAGTGGCAGTTGCTGCTCGTCGACCCGCTGTACGAGCTGCGCCTGATCGCCGCGCTCGGACCGGAGCAGGCCGGCCGGGGGATGCCCGGCGTCCGCGCGGCCGGCTTCCAGACCGCCGACCTGCTCGCCGCACTCCCCCGGCACCCGGAGGCCGGGAGCGAACTCGCCCTGCTCCTGCACGCCACCGGCCTCGACGGCTCGTACCCGTCCGCACTGGACACCGTGGGCGCGTCGGAGGAGTTCCGGGGCGCGTGCGAGGCCACCACCGCGGCCGCCGCCGGCGATCTGGTCACGGCCGCCGGCCGGGCCGTCGTCGCCCGACTGCTCTCCCTGCACGCGGAGTCGACCCTCTGCACCGGAGCCGAGCGGGACCGCCTCGTCGAGCTCCTGACGAGCGCCCTCGGCGGCACCGGCCGCGGAGTGGTCGGCAGGGCGGCCAGGCTCCTCGGCGCGACGGCGCTGCGGATGACCCCGCAACCGTGGCTCGACCACGGCCGGGGCCGCCTCACCGCGGGCTCCGTCCCGGTGCTGGGCGACATCCTGCGCTACCAGGCCAAGGGCGGACCGCTGCGCGACACCCTGGCCGCGCACGTCACCGCCTCCGACGGTCCCACCGTGCTGATCGGCCACAGCCTGGGCGGTGTCGCCCTCGTCGACCTGCTCGCCCTCGCCGCCCTCCGCGGGAAGCCGCTGGGCGACGTCCGCCTGCTGGTGACGGTCGGCTCGCAGGCCCCGTTCCTGCACGAGCTCGGCGCCCTCACCGGGCTGCCCACGGGCGCTCCCCTGCCGGCCGGCTTCCCCCGCTGGCTGAACGTCTTCGACCGGAACGACCTGCTCGCCTTCCGGGCGCGGCCGGTCTTCGCCGGGGCGGACCAGGTCGTCGACCACGAGATCGACAGCCGCCAGCCGTTCCCGGTCTGCCACAGCGCCTACTGGAAGATCGACGACGTGTACGACCGGATCGCCGAGGAGACCAAGGCCCTGCGGTGACCGGACCGTTCGACGCACTGCCGGAGTTCCCGCCGCACCGGGTGCACGCCCTCGTCGTGGGCGTCGAGACCTATGACACCGGCCCCGACTGGGACCTTCCGGGCGCGGGGCGGGACGCCGCCCGGATCGCCGACTGGCTCACCCGGTGCGCTGGCCTGCCGGCCGCCAACGTCCGGCTGCTGCTGTCGGCCCCGGCCGGCCGCCACGCGCCCGCCGCAGGCGCGTACCCCGCCGGGGCGCCGTTTCCCGTCGGCGGCGCGCACCCCGCCGGGGCGCCGAACCCCGCGGACGGCGCACTCCCCGTCGAGGCCGCCACGGAGGCCAACGTCCTGCGCGTGCTCTTCCGTGAACTCCCCGCCCGGGACGGCGACCTGCTGTGGATCTACTGGGCCGGCCACGGGTTCCTGGACGGCACGGACCGGCTGATGCTCCCCTACACCGACGCCACCGAGCAGCGGACGAGCCACCTCAACCTCGGTTCCGCGCTGCGCTGGTGGCGGTCCGGCAGCGCACCCCCGGGCCGCTTCCGCCACCAGGTCGCGATCGCCGACGCCTGCCGGATCGACGAACGGCCGCTGTCCGCGTACACCTTCGGGACCACGGAGTACGGCGGCGCGACCACCGACCCCGACCGGCGCCAGTTCGTGCTGTACGCGAGCCGGGCCGCCGAGCAGGCGCGGAACGACGCCGAACGGGGCGCCGGACGGTTCACCGAGAGCCTGCTCGGGAAGTTCGCCGGCCGCGGCCTCGGCGAGGTCGTCCACGGGCTGCCCGGCATCGCCCGCGCCGTCCAGGCCGACTTCGCGCTGAGCCGGGCGGCCGGCGCCGGCGGGCAGCACCCCGAGTTCCTGGTCGACCGCGGATGGGACGGGTCCCCGGTCCTCGGCGACCGCTGGACGGCCCCCCGCCCGTCCGCCGAGGCCGCCCGCCTCGACCAGCAGGCCTGGAACGGACTCGGCGCCCTGCTCGCGGGGCGCCGGCTCCCCGACCACACCTACGACGCCTACCGCTGGGCCTTCGAGGTCGGGGGCTGCGCCGCCCCGCCGTCCCGGGCCCTGCCCTCCACCCAGCTGCTCGACATCGTCCGCGACCTCGACCAACGCCACGGCAACCCCGCCCGCCCGCACCTGGTGCCGGCCTTCCTCCGGCACCTGGCGGCCTGGAGCGACGACCGGCCGTGGGCCCGGCGCGCCGACTCCTGGATCGACGGCACCGTGACGAGGACGCGCACCCCCGCGGTCCCGCCCGCGCCGCCACGGCCCACCGAGGGGCCGGAGCTGCACGTGAAGCTGACCGAGGACAGCCTGGCCGGTGACCGCTACTGGGTCCGGATGTGGTTCCACGAGGCCGCGGCCGGGTTCCGCAGCCTCTGGGAGTCCGACCGCCCGTTGCCCCTGGCGGAGGTCCGCGACCACCTCACCGAGCAGCTCCGATCGCTGCTCGCCTCCCCGGGCCGGACGGGCGCCCCGCTCGGCCGGATCGAGTTCGACGTCCCCTATCCGCTGCTCGGCGAGGCCTTCGAGTCCTGGCGACTGCCGCTCGGCCGCCCCGGCCGGCCGGCCCGCGAACTCGGCGACCACTACGAGGTCGTCCTGCGCTGCCCGGACGAGCGGGTGGGGACCTCCGCCGAGTCGTGGCGGCAGAAGTGGCGCTGGTTCAAGGTCCACGGCGGCGAGCAGTCGGCCGCGGTCCACCGGGTCCGCGACCAGGACGTCTGCGAGGAGCTCGGACTGCTCCTCCAGAAGGAGTCGTCGCCGGTCGCCGTGCTCGCCGAGGTCTCCGAGCCGTACGTCGACGGCACCCTGGAGGCTGTCCTCGACGCGGGGGTGCCGATCGCCGTCTGGCCGCGACCGGCGGCCCGCCCCGCCACCACCGGAGCCGCCACCGGCAGCGGCGCCACCGACACCGGCACCTCGCTGGCCTGCCGCGACGTCCGCGAGCTCCCCCTGACCGTCCGCAGGCGGCGCCGGTGGCCGGACGGCCGCCCGCTCGCCCTCCTGTGGGACGACCCGGACCGGATACCCGAACAGCGGTTCGCGGGCGTGACGCCCCGCGCGGACGAGAGGACGAGCGAGCGGTGAACGACTGGTGGATCTACCAGGGCGAGGGGACGGCCCGGGACAGGCTCGACCGGCTGGCCGGGCGGCAGCCCCCGTGGCGGACCTACAGCGGCGTCCCCGACCCCGACCGGCCCCCGCCGGACACCACGGGCGAGGCCTGGCGGGACACCGTGCGCCGCGGGGCCGGCTACGTGCCGGAGCGCGCCGAGACCGAGGCCGTCAACACCGCGCTCTACCTGCGCCGGCCGCTCCTGGTCACCGGGAAGCCGGGCGTCGGCAAGTCGACGCTGGCGCACAGCATCGCCGCCGACCTGGGCCTCGGCCCCGTCCTGCACTGGCCGGTGACCAGCCGGAGCAGCCTGCGCGACGGCCTCTACCACTACGACGCGATCGGTCGGCTGCACGACGCCAACCTGCGCCACCTGGCCGCGGGCGGCCCGGAGCGGGCGCCGGACCCGGGCGGCGCCACCGCGCCCGGAGCGGGCGACATCGCCCGGTACCTGCGCCTCGGCCCGCTAGGGACGGCCCTCCTCCCGGCGGACACGCCACGGGTCCTGCTCGTCGACGAGATCGACAAGAGCGACATCGACCTGCCGGGCGACCTCCTCACCGTCCTCGAGGAGGGGTCGTTCGAGATCCCCGAGCTCGCCCGGGTCGCCGCCGACCGGCCGCGGGCACGCGTCGGCACCCACGACGACCCCACGGTCACCGCGCTGGTCGAGAACGGGCGGGTGCGCTGCCGCGCGTTCCCGGTCGTCCTCTTCACCAGCAACGGCGAGCGGGACTTCCCGCCGCCGTTCCTGCGCCGCTGCATCCAGCTCCACCTGGAGCCGCCGGACGAGGACAAGCTCACCCGCATCCTCTGCGAACGGCTCGGCCTGGCACCGGCCGAGGGCCAGGAACACGCCGACCTGGTCCGGGAGTTCCTCACCCGGCGGCGCGGCGGCGACCTCGCCACCGACCAGCTGCTCAACGCCGTCCAACTCCGCCTCAGCGGCGCCTGGACCAGCCCCGAGGACCGCTCGCGCTTCCTCGACACCGTGCTCCAGCGGCTGAACGGGCCCGTGACGCCGTGACGGGCGCCTCGTGATCGACGGTCTGCTCCGGGCGCTCCGGGCGGCGGGGGCCGAGGCCGGCCCCGAGGAGCTGGCCGACGTCCTCTGGCTCGCCACGATGATCGACGGCACCGTGACCGGCCTCCCGGACGCCGCCCCCGGCGGCGCCGCCGCCACCGCGACGGACGAGCCGCGGCACCGGGGCCGGGAGCGGACCGCGGCGCCCGCCGGACTCCTCTACCGCGACGATCCGGAGAACCGGGCCCGTACCGGGGTGGAGCTCGCCGGCGAGTCGGTCCTGGTCCGCCGGGCCCCCGCGCTGGACGACGCCCTCGGCGTGATGCGGGCCCTGCGACCGCTCGCCCGCGGGACGGTCCACTCGGGCCGGCCCGACCTCGACGAGCCGGCCACCGTCGACGCCACCGTCGAACGGCGGGTGCCGACGCCCGTCCTGCGCCCGGCCCGGGAGCGGTGGCTGGACCTCGCCGTCGTCGTGGACGGCCACCCCACCATGGTGCTCTGGCACGACGTGGTGACCGAACTCGTCCGGGCCTTCCGGCAGACCGGGGTCTTCCGCACCGTCCGCACCTGGCACCTCGGCGGAACCGGCGCCGACGGGGCACCGACCGTCGCCCGGACACCCGGCGGCCCGCCGAGCAGCCCCGCCCTCGTCACGGACCCCTCCGGACGCCGACTGATCCTGGTCCTCTCCGACCTGACGGGCCCGGGCTGGACCGGTCCCGGCCTGGCCGCGGTGCTGAGCCGCTGGGCGGCCGGCGGCCCGGTCGCGATCGTGGACGTCCTGCCCCGCCGGCTCTGGGACCGCGGCGCCGTCCGCCCCGAGGGCCGCCTCGTCCGCACCCCCCGCCCGGGCGCCCCCAACCGCACCTGGCAGAAGGCCGAACAGGGCCGCCGCCGGGTCACCGGCCGCCGGACCGGGCCGGACGACCGGGTGCCCGTCCCCGTCGTCTCCCCGACGCCGTCCTCCGTCGCGGCACTGGCCTCGCTCGTCGCCGGCAGCGGCCGGTGGACCCGGACCGCCTGCCTGCTCGTCGGGCGGCCGGACGGCACCACCGACCCCGCGCCCCCGCCCGGGGACCGGTGGCCGCCCACCGCGGACGACGCGCTGCGGCGCTTCGACTCCGCGGCCTCCCCCGTCGCCCGGCAGCTGGCCGGCTACCTGGCCGCCGTACCCCTCACCCTGCCCGTGATGACCCTGGTGCGGCGGGCCATGCTCCCGGGCTCCGACCACGGGCACCTGGCCGAGGTGGCACTCGGCGGCCTCTTCCTCCCCTGGGCCGACCTGCCGCCCGGCACCGACCTGACCGGGTACGCGTTCCGGTTCCGCCCCGGCGTCCGGGAGGCCCTCATCGGCGGCCAGAGCCGCCAGGACATCACGGCGGTGCAGGAGCTGGTCCGGCGGGAGGTGTCGGCGTACCTCGACCGGTCCCCCGTCGTGGTGGGCGAGTTCCCCGCCGTCGAGGTCCGCCCGGACGCCCCGGAGCCGGATCCCGTCGACCCCGAGGCCACCGGGACCCGCCAGGTGGACCCGGAGGACACCGGGACCCGCCCCGTCGACCCCGACGAGCTCCCGTTCGGGCAGACGACGCCCGCGAGCGCGGCGGCCGGGGGAGATGTCGACGATCCCGCAGAGATGCTCATCCTCGCGCTCGACATCCGTGGCTTCGGCGGGATCGAGGTGTCCCGGAGGAGGTCGGCCCGCCGGACGGCCACCTCGATCACCGACCAGGTGCTCACGAGGCTTGGGGTGTCCCCGGAGGAGCGGATCGTCCAGAGCACTGACGACGGGCTCATCGTCGTGCTGACCGGCGACCTCCCGCCCGGCCGGCTCGTGGCGGGAGTCGTCGAGGGTGTCGATCGCGTCCTCGCCGACCACAACCAGCGCTCGCCCCGCCACTACCTCTCCCTCCCCCTGGCCGTCCACCTCGGCGCGATCACGCCCTCCTCGTCGGGTGTGACCGGCGAAGCCGTCCGCACGGCCGTCCGGATCCTCGGTCAGGTCGGCCGGCTGGCGAGGTACCGCTCCGAGCCACGGGCATTCGAAGTCGGGCTCTCGGACGACGCGTTCGTCGAGGCGGCAACCGACCCGGGTTCGCACGGCTTCCTGGAACAGCTCCGATCGGTGCCGTTCACCACCGAGAGGGGGGAGGAACACTACTTCTGGACGCTCCCGCAGCCGCAGGCCACGACCGACCCCGGGCCCCCGAGGACGTTCACCGGACTCCTGGACAGGCTGGGCGAGTTCCCGCTGATCGAGTTCACCGGAGACCGGCGCACCACCGAGGCCCTCGACCGGACGGGCTACTCCCTGCGGCACATCCGGACCGCCTGGGAGGCCCTGCTTGCCCTCCAGGAGTACGCCGAGGAAGCCGTCCGCGGCCGGGTGCCCGGCGACTTCACCTGGTGGTGCGAGCACACCCCGCCCGGAAGTCAGGCCTTCCCCCCGGGGAAGGTGGCCCGTGCCGACCGGCGCATCACCATGGGCGTCTCCGAGAAGACCTACCTCGGCAGGCTGCTCCCCCTCCCCCGGGACATCCTCCCGGAGGGCCACGCGCCGATGGCCCACCTCAGGCTCGGTACCGGGGCGAACGGCTTCCGGATCTACTTCTACGACGACTGCTCGGGATCCGGGCGCATCTACATCGGCTACATCGGCCCCCACCTGACGCAGCGCTGAGCCGACCCTGACCGCACACCTCCCCGTCAGGCCGCCTCGATGCAGGCCACGACGTGCTCGCACAGCTCGTGGGTGCGCAGCGCGTCGTGGGCGTCGAGGGTCTTGCCGGTGCGGACGGCGTCCAGGAAGACGAGGACGACCTGCTCGATGCCGCGCTGGCGGGCCACCGGGACCCAGTCGCCGCGGCGGCGGACGGTGGGCTGGCCGCGGTGGTCGACCACCTCGGCGAGGTTGTGGACCTCGCGCAGGGAGTCGCCGCCGGAGACCTCCAGGACCTCCTCGGTGGAGCCGGAGCGGCGGTTCATGATGCCGAGCGCGGTGAAGCCGTCCCCGGCGAGGGTGAGGACGACGTGGTCGACCAGGCCGTCGCGCACGCGGGAGCGGACGTCGACGTGCTCGATCTCGCCGGGGAGGAGGAAGCGCAGGGTGTCGACGACGTGGATGAAGTCGTCGAAGACGAGCGTGCGGGCGGCCTCCGGGAGGCCCTCGCGGTTCTTCCGCAGCACGATCAGGTCGCGCGGGCGCTCCAGGGCCTGGGAGTAGCCGGGCGCGTGGCGCCGGTTGAAGCCGACCATCAGCGAGCGGCCCGTCCGGTCGGCGAGGTCGACCAGCCGGCGGGCGCCGTCGAGGGTGTAGTCGAGCGGCTTGTCGACGTAGACGTCGACGCCGGCCGTGAGCAGCTGCTCGACGATCGGCACGTGCTGGTCGGTGGCGGCGTGCACGAAGGCGGCCCGGATCCCGCTGCCGATCAGCTCGTCCAGACCGGTGAACCGCGCCTGCGCCGGCACCCGGTACTCGTCACCGATCCGGTCCAGCTTCGCGCCGTCCCGGGTCATCAACCGCAGGTCCAGCCCCGGCAGCCTGCCCAGCACCGGCAGGTACGCCTTCTGCGCGATGTCACCGAGCCCGATGACCCCGATCGGAAGGAGGCCGTCGTCGGGGGCGGGGCTCGAAGTCATCGCATTCTCCACGGGTACGGGCCGACAGCATCGCCCCCACCCTATTCACCGCGCCCGGCACCCCACCAACCCGGTACTGGTGCGGTGCGGTGACGGGACCGGCCTCGTCATCGAGCTCCTCACCGGCTCCCCCGAGGGCCGGCGACCGGGGTGCCGAGGTGTGCGGCGAAGGCGGCGGCGTCGGTCTCGGCGCCGAAGTGGTGGATCACGTGGTCACGGACGTGGTCCTGCTGGACGCGGGTGAAGGCCGCGCACGCGTCGTGGATGACGTGGGCGCCGTAGCCGCGGTCGTGGGCTTCGCGCAGGGTCGACTCCACGCACACGTGGGTGGCGAAGCCCGCCAGGTAGAGGTCGGTGACGCCGAGGCGGCGCAGGATCAGGTCGAGGTCGGAGGATCCGGCGAAGGCGCTGGCGCCCGCGCGGCCGCGCACCACCGGCTCACCGGGAGCCGGGTGGAAGCCGTCGGCGAACTCCACGCCGGGGCTGCCCTGGATCCAGGTGCCGGCCGCGGGGATCGCCGCGCGCAGGCCGAGGCGCGCCGGGGTCCAGCTCTGCAGCTCCGGCGCGCCGGGGGCGAGGAGGAGCGGCACGTGCACGACGGGCACGCCGTGCGCACGGGCGGCGGCCAGCGCGGCGGCGGCGCCGCGCACCGCGGTGTCGAGCAGGTCGCGGTCCTCGACGAGGTGGTTGAGGCGGCCGTGCTCGGGGTCGAGCCACTCGCGCTGGAACTCGATGAGGACGAGGGCGGCGTTCGGGCGTGCGGACGTGACCGTCATGGTCGGGCTCCTTGCGCAGAAATCTCCAACTGACGAGTTGGAGATTAGCGCGAACGCGACCCGTTTCCAACCAGTCAGTTGGAATCGGGTCGCGAGGGATCGAAGCGCGCGGGACCGGCGCGCGAGACGGGGCGTGCAGGATCAGAGCCCTGCAGCGGGATCAGAGCGCGAGCCGGCGCACCATGTCCACGACGGCGGCCCGCCGGCCGGCCGGGTCCTCGTCGGCCGTCCGGCCGGTGATCATCCGGACCAGCTGCGGCGCGGTGAACTGCCAGCCGGCCAGCGCCACGACGGCGTACAGCAGCTCCTCGGGCGGCAGCGGGGCACCCGCGGATCGCGCCCCCTCCCCGCGCGCACGGGAGACGGCGGCGACCTTCTCGGCGTAGTGGGCGGCCCGCAGCTCCTCACCCGCGACCGGCGAGGCGGCGTCGCCGCACAGGGCCTCCCACTGCAGCAGGCGCAGAAGGTGCGGATGGGCGAGGTGGTAGTCGAACACCCGCCCCGCGTACTCCGGCAGGTCCGGCGCCCGGCCGGTCGCCTCGTCCTCCATCGGCACCGCCGCCGCGAGCTGCTCCAACTCGCGCTGGACGACGGCGGCGAAGAGCTGCCGCTTGCCGCCGAAGTAGGGGTAGATCCGTTCCTTGTTGATCCCGGCCGCGGCCGCGATGCGATCGATCCGCGCGCCCTCGGGCCCGTGCGCGGCGAACTCGTCCACGGCGGCGTCGAGCAGCAGCGCCTTCGTCCTAGCGGTGTCCCATGCCATGCGGCCAGGATACGGAGCACCCAACCGGCCGGTTGGAATCGGGAGGTCCGGCCCGGCTCGCGCTCGGTCCGCGGCGCCCTAGCCGTTCGGCGGCGTGTCCGTCGGGGTCTGGGAGAGGGTGAACCAGGTCGTCTTGCCCTCGACGGCGGGGCGCACGCCCCAGCTGTCGGCGAGGGCGTTGACCAGGAACAGGCCGCGGCCGGACTCGGCGTCCTTCTCGGCCAGCCGGGGGTGCGGCACCTGCGGGCTGCGGTCGGCGATCTCCACGGCGAGTTCGCAGGTGTGCCGGTAGAGGCTCAGCCGGACGGGGCCCTCGGCGTGCTGGACGGCGTTGGCCACCAGCTCGGAGGTGAGGAGTTGGGCGTCCGCGGCCCGGTCGGACCCGCCCCAGGAGGCGATCACCTTGCCGACGAAGGACCGGGCCTCGGGCACGGAGGCGGTGATGGCCGGCAGGTCGATCGCGGCGGAGGCGAGGGGCGCCCTCGGCAGCCGGGCCAACAGCAGGGTGACGTCGTCGTCGTGCTGGGCGGCGTCCGGGAGCACGAGGCCGAGGACGTGGTCGGCGGCGGCCTCCAGGTCGTCGCCGCCGGTGAGGGCGCCGCCCAGGATCGCGGTCAGGTCGGTCAGGCGCTGCTCGATGTCGCTTCCGGGGGTCTCGATCAGGCCGTCGGTGTAGAGGGCGAGCGTGGTGCCGGGCGGCAGGACGACGGAG
Organism: Kitasatospora sp. NPDC004745; assembly: GCF_042873275.1. NCBI lineage: Bacteria > Bacillati > Actinomycetota > Actinomycetes > Kitasatosporales > Streptomycetaceae > Kitasatospora > Kitasatospora sp. NPDC004745. The sequence continues at coordinate 147,406 of NZ_JBIALK010000023.1, forward strand.
TTCTGCTGGTGCGGCACGCCGCCGACGCCGAGCGGGGCGCTCACGGGGGCGTCCAGCCCCCGGACCGGTTCGCCGGGGGCGGTGACCAGCACGGGCAGGTGGCCGGCCGAACAGACCGTCACCTCCCGGGTGTCCGGAGCGATGACGAGGTAGCAGCAGGTGACGATCTGGTCGGGGACGTCCAGGCCGGCGACGAAGGTGTCCAGGGCCTGCATCAGCCGCCACGGCTCCAGCCCGACCGCGGCCAGCGCGTGGGCGGCGGAGCGCAGTTGGCCCATGACGGCGGCCGCCTCCAGGCCGCGGCCCATCACGTCACCGATCATGATCCCCACCCGGCCGGCGCCGAGCGGGATGAGGTCGAACCAGTCGCCGCCCACGCCGGCGCCCTGGGTGGCGGGCCGGTACCGGTGGGCGGTGGCGAGGCCGGGGATGGCGGGGGGCGTGCCCATCAGGCTGCGCTGGAGGGTGAGCGCGATGTGCCGCTGCTGTTCGTAGAGCGCGGTGAGTTCGGCCTCCACCCGCTTGAGGTCGCTGATGTCGCGGATGATGGCGCACGCACCGGTGACGAGGCCGTCGGCGCTGCGGGTGGGCCAGAGCGTGACGTCGACGTCCAGCAGCCGGCCCAGCCGGGTGGCCCGCAGGGTGCCGAAGTGCTCGGCCTTCTCCCCGCCGCGCAGCCGGTCGAGGACGGCACCGACCTCGTCGCGCCGGTTCGGCGGCGCCAGCAGGCTGACGTGGCAGCCGACGGCCTCGGCGGACGTGTACCCGTAGAGCCGGTGGGCGGCGGCGTTCCAGTAGGTGATGTCGCCGTCGAGGGTGATGGCGAGGATGGCGTCCTGGGAGGACTCGACCAGCCCGGCCAGTTCGTTGATCCGCTGCTCCGCGGCCTTCCGTTCGCTGACGTCGCGGACGGCGGCGGAGACCAGCGGGCCGTCGACGGTCTCCAGCGGGCTGAGGCTGATCTCGACGGGGAACTCGGTGCCGTCCTTGCGCAGTCCGTGCAGTTCCAACCCGGCGCCCATGGGCCTCAGTTGGCGGTTGGCGGCGTAGTGCTCGCGGTGCCGGACGTGGTGCGCGTGGAACCGGCCGGGCACCAGCAGTTCGACCGGCCGCCCGAGGAGCTCCTCGCGCCGGTAGCCGAACAGCGCCTCCGTCTGGGCGTTGACGAGCCTGATCGTCCCGGTGTCGTCGACGATGACCATGGCGTCGGGCGCGGCCTCCAGCAGCCCCCGGCACCGTTCCTCGGCGATCTCCGATGTGCCCCTGCCGGTTCTGGCCGGATCGTCCGCCGTCCCGCCCGCCTGTGTCATGCCGACCTCAGCTGCCTCAGTGGTGGTGGTAATTTCGGGCAATCCCACCGCACTTCCGGCTGTTTCGAGACAGGGTGTCGCGTACTGGCACCGAATCGTCCGAACCTGTGCGCACGGTGTCGGAACCCGACCGATCCGGGCAGGAGGTGGCGTTCCGGCCACCGGCGTCACCGGTCAGCGGAACCTCGCCACGCCCGGCGCGCCCGGCAGCGACGGCGGGCAGAACGACTGAGCGGCCGGTCGGCGACCCGCGAGGCCGGGGACGTGCACCCCGGTCAGCGACCCGCGAGGTCGGGGAAGTGCACACCGGTGAGCTCCTCCGAGACGTCCCACAGCCGGCGGGCCGCGGCGTCGTCGAGGGCGCGCGGGCTGAGCCGGGCCGGGGCCGGGTAGCCGCGCAGCTCGCCGCGCCCGTCGGGGCCGGTGTAGCTGGCGCCGGGCAGCGGCTGGGTGGCCGCGTACAGGGAGGGCAGCGCGCCCTGCTGCTCGGACTGGGCGATCACGCGGTTGGCGATCGCCATCATCAGGCGCTGTCCGGCACCGGCGGCACCGCTCTGGAGGTTGGTGGCGGCGTAGCCGGGGTGGGCGGCGTGCGCGGTCACCGGGGATCCGGCCGCGGTGAGCCGCCGCTGGAGCTCGCGGGTGAACAGCAGGTTGGCCAGCTTGGACTGCTGGTAGGCCCGCCAGGGGCGGTAGGAGTTCCGGGAGTCGAGGTCGTCGAAGTCGATGTCGACCCCCGGCCTGCGGTGCGCGTTGGAGGCCACGGTGACGACGCGTCCGGTGATGTGCGGCAGCAGCAGGTTGGTCAGGGCGAACGGGCCGAGGTGGTTGGTCCCGAACTGCATCTCGAAGCCGTCGACGGTGCGGGCCTCGGGGATCGCCATGACGCCGGCGTTGTTCACCAGGACGTCGAGCGGGCCCTGCCAGCCGGCGGCGAACGCGCGCACCGAGGAGAGGTCCGCGAGGTCGAGCCGCCGCACCTCGGTGCTCCCGGGCAGGGTCCGGGCGAGCGCCTCGCCCCGGCCGGTGTCCCGGACGGCCAGCACCACGTGGGCGCCCGCTGCGGCGAGTTCCCGTGCGGTGACGGCGCCGATTCCGCTGGTGGCGCCGGTGACGGCGATCGTGCGGCCGGTCTGCGGAGGGAGGTCCGCGGCGGTCCAGGCCCGGGGGCGTGTGCTCATGTCGCCAGGCTGCCACCCCACCCCGATGTTGTCAATGACAACATTGGAGTGGCGGGCCCACCGGCACCCGGCAGCCGCCGCCCGGCCCCGGCCACCGAATCCCCATAGACTGGCCGGGAGGTTCCGGGGCCCTCCCCGAGCGGGGCCCGGACCGGACCGGCCCCGCCGTTGCGGAGGTGCGAGGTGCCCGGAGAGACGAAACCGCAGCGGGTCCGTGCCGCCCGCACCGCCGCGGCCGCCACGGTCCGGCGGTTCCCCTTCACCGTCGCCGTGTGCGCGGTGATCCTGGTGACCGGACTGGCGGTCGGCGGCCTGTGGCACTCGGTGTCCGACCGCTCCTGGTACCCGGACGTGGCCTACGGACTGCCGTCGTTCGAGGCGGGCCGCTGGTGGACCCCGGTGACCGGCGCCGTACTGTGCGCCACCCCCGTCGACTACCTGCTGGTACTGCTCGGGGCGGCGCTGCTGGTCGGGCTGGCGGAGTCGCGGCTCGGCACGCGGTGGGCCGCGGCGGTCACCGTCGCCGGCCAGCTCGGCGCCGTCCTGCTGGCCGCGCTGCTCCTGCTGGTGCTGCGCCGGACCAGCTGGTCCTGGGCCGTCGAGCAGTCGCACGCCCTGGACGTCGGCCTCTCGGCGGGTGCGCTGTGCGCCGGGGCGGTGGTGTCGGCGGCCCTGGCCTCGCCGTGGCGCCAGCGACTGCGCCTGGGCCTGATCGCCTACGTCGGGGTGTGGCTGCTCTACGTCGGCGGTCTGGTCGAGCTGGAGCACGCGCTCGCCGTCGCCGGCGGCCTGCTGGCCACGCACTGGCTGAGGGTGCCCGGCGCGCATCCGACCTCCGGGCACCTCAGCCGCCGGGAGTGGCGGCTGCTGGCGGTGGCCGGCCTGGTGCTGATCGCGACGATCCTGGTGGTGGTCCGGCTGTCGCCGAGCCGCGGCCCGCTCGGCGACACCGCGGGGCAGGGCGGATCGGCCTGGAACGTCCTGATCTCGGTGGCCCTGATCGCACTGCTGGTCAACGGGCTGCGCCAGGGGCGCCGGCTCTCCTGGCAGTGGACGGTGCTGCTCTGTCTGGTCAACGCCCTGCTGGGCCTGGTCGTGGCCGTGGTGTACGTGATCGGGAAGATCCTCGGCGAGCAGGTGACCGTCACCGGTGCGGCCGTCTTCGTCCCCACCGCCGTGTTGTGGACGGCGGAGCTGCTGGTCCTGCTCGTCGGCCGGGAGGCGTTCCAGGCGCGGCGGCCGCACCGCTGGCTGCCGCACCGTTCCGGGGCCGGCCGCACCGCGGCGGGCGGCACCGCGGCGGGCGGCTCCCCCGGCGCCGGCCGGCCGGCCCCCGCGGCGGAGGCCCCTCCGCAGGAGCAGGCCGCGGACCTGCTGATGCGCCGGGGCGGCGGCAACCTGTCCTGGATGACCACCTGGCCGGACAACTCCTACTTCTTCACCCGGGGCGGCGGCCCGTCCGGGAACGGACCGCCCCGGGACGTCCCGTCCTGGACCGGCCCCGCCGGGGGCGCGTCCCCCGGGAACGCACCCGCCGGGGGCGCCCCGGCCGGGACCGACGGCGACGGTGAGGGGTACATCGCCTACCGGACGCACGCGGGCGTGGCGGTGGCGCTCGGCGACCCGGTCGGCGCCGCGCCGGGCCGGGCCGCGACGATCACCGGCTTCGCCGAGATGTGCGACCGCGCGGGCCTGGTGCCCTGCCTGTTCTCGGCCGGCGAGGAGACCGCGGCCGTCACCGACCGCCTGGGCTGGCGGGCCGCCCAGGTGGCCGAGGACACCGTGATCGAGCTGCCGGACCTGGAGTTCCGCGGCAAGGCCTGGCAGGACGTGCGCACCGCGCTCAACCGGGCCCGGAAGGAGGGCGTCGAGTTCCGCCTGGTCGCCCTGGCCGACCAGCCCCGGCAGATCCAGTCCCAGGTCCGGGGGATCTCCGAGGAGTGGGTCGGCGACAAGGGCCTGCCGGAGATGGGCTTCACCCTCGGCGGGGTGGAGGAGGCGCTGGACCCCCGGATGCGGGTCGGCCTCGCGATGGACGCCGACGACCACATCCACGGCGTGACGTCCTGGATGCCCGTGTACGCGGAGGACGCCTCGCCGCGCGGCTGGACGCTGGACATGATGCGCCGCCGGGACGGCTTCCGCCCGGTCGTCGAGTTCATGATCGCCTCCAGCTGCCTGGCCCTGCGCGAGGACGGCGCCCGCTTCCTCTCGCTGTCCGGCGCTCCGCTGGCCCGCACCGGCACCGCCGACAGCCCAACCGTCCTGGACCGGATCCTCGACCAGCTGGGCGGCGCCATGGAGCCCTACTACGGCTTCCGCTCCCTGCACGCCTTCAAGGCGAAGTTCCAGCCCCGCTACGAGCCGATGTACCTGCTCTACCGCGACGAGGCGGACCTGCCCCGGATCGGCCTGTCCCTGCTGCGCTGCTACCTCCCCTCGGCCTCGGTGCGCGACCTGCTCAAGGTGCCCGCGCACCGGGCCTGATCCCGCAACGAGCCCGAGCCCGCACCGGGGCCCGCGGCTCGCCGCGGTCAGCGGCCGGCGGCTCCTGGCCCGCCGGACAGGGCCGCGCGGACGGCGCGGACGGCGTCCTGGCCGGCCCGCAGTTGCGCCTCCCTCGTCCCGGCCCCGATGTGGGGGGTGGCCAGCACGGTGTCGAGGCCCACCAGGGGCGAGCCGAGCGGCGGTTCGATCTCGAAGACGTCCAGGGCGGCGCCCGCGATCCGCTGCTCCTTGAGGGCCAGGGCGAGCGCGGCCTCGTCGACGATGCCGCCGCGCGAGGTGTTCACCACCAGCAACCCGGGCTTGGCCAGGCGCAGTTCGGCGTCGCCGACGATGCCCACCGTCTCCGGGGTACGCGGCAGGTGGACGGTGAGGACGTCGGCGTTGCGCATCAGCTCGTCCAGCGGGACGGCGTGCGCGCCGTGTTCGGCGGCGGCCTCGGCGCTCACGTAGGGGTCGTGGCACTCGATCCGCATGTCGAAGGCGGCCAGCCGGCGGGCCACCAGGCGGCCGATCCGGCCGAACCCGAGGATGCCGACGGTTTTGCCGGCGAGTTCGGTCCCGCCGAACGCGGCCCGCTGCCACTCGCCGGCCCGGACCGAGGCGGTCGCCGCCGGGATCCGGCGCAGCGAGGCGATGATCAGGCCGACGACGAGCTCGGCCACGCTGGTGGTGTTGGACTCCGGCGCGTTGGCGACGGCCACGCCGGCCGCGGCCGCGGCCGCGGTGTCGACGTTGTCGAGCCCGACTCCCGCCCGGGCGACGATCCGCAGCCGGGGTGCGGCCTCGATCACCTCCCGGTCGACCCGGGTGGCGCTGCGGATGATCAGGGCGTCGGCGGCCGGGACGGCCGCCAGCAGGGCAGCGCGGTCCGCCCCGACGCAGTGCCGGACGTCGAACCCGGGGCCCAGCCCGGCGACGGTCTCGGCGGGCAGGGGGTCGGCGATGAGGACGACGGGCTGGTCCACGGTGTTCGGTTCTCCGATCGGTCAGGCGTGGCGGGCGAGGTCGTGGAAGAAGTTCTCGACCGGGGCGACGAGGCCGCGCTGCCGGGCCTCGCGGTACACGGTGCTGCCGACCGCGAGGTCGAGGACGCCGAGGCCGAACGGGGAGAACACCAGTGGCCGGTCGGTGCCCGGCCGGACCTTGCCGGTCAGCACGTCGTACAGCGTGCCGTCGATGAACTCCCGGTTGCCGGTGCGCTGTTCGGCCAGGTGCGGGGAGGTGTCGGCCTTCAGGCAGTGCTCGACGTCGTCCACGATGTTGGTGGAGCCGAGGATGATCTCGGGCGACAGGTCGCGCAGCGAGATGTGCAGCACGGTGGGGTTGTGCGCGAACCAGGAGAGCTCCTGGACGTGCGGGGTGCCGGCCGTGGTGGCGAAGACGACCAGGTCGGAGCTGCGGATCGCCTCCTCGGCGGTCGGGACGACGACGATCTCCGCGGTACGGCCCTGGCCGGCCAGGTAGGACCGGAAGCCCTCGGCGTAGCGCTCGTCGGTGTCGAAGATGCTGATCCGGTCGAACTCGAACCCGGTGCCGTTCAGGTACTTCTCGATGTACCGGGCGATCAGGCCGGTGCCGAAGAAGGTCACGGTGCGGGGGCGGGTGCGTCCGGCGTGCAGCTCCGCGGCGGCCAGCGCGGCCGAGGCGGCGGTGCGGGTCGCGGAGATGATGGAGCTCTCCAGGCAGGCGAACGGGTAGCCGGTCTCGTGGTCGTTGAGGATGAGCACGGCGGAGGCGCGCGGCAGGCCGGTGGTGATGTTGCCGGGGAAGCTGGAGATCCACTTGATGCCGTCGACGCCGAAGTCGCCGCCGAGCGAGGCCGGGAGGGCGATGATCCGGGAGTCGGGCCGGTCGGGGAAGCGCAGGAAGTAGCTCGGCGGGTTGACGCTCTGCTGCTCGCCGTGGGCGACGTAGGCACGGCGCACCAGGTCGACGATCGCCTGCGGGTCGTCGAGGACCTCGTTGACGACGTCGCCGCCGATGACGGAGAACTGCGGTGCTGAGGACATGGGTTGCTCCTTGGGGATGCGGGGAAATCGGGGGGTAGGGGTGGGGCGGACGGGATCCGGCCCGGGGGCGCGGCTCACCGGCCGGTCATGCGATGTCCACCCGGAGGGCGCCGACGACCTCGTCGGCGATCGCGTTGACCTCGGCGGCGCTGGACGCGGCCAGCATCACGAAGCCGAGCCGGGTCGCGTTGTCCAGCGCGCTCTCGACCTCGTCGCCCGGGGCGACGAACCAGGTGCTGCCGATCACCGCGGGAGAGTCCGGCACCTCGCCGATCCGCGTGACGGTGCCGGCGCGGTCGGGGGCCAGGAAGCGGATCGCCGCGGCCCCGGAGCGCTCGCCGACGACGGTGGGCTCCTCGCCCAGCGCGACCTGGACGTAGGCGCGGGCCTCGCTGACACCGGTGGCGTGGCGGACCAGCTTGAGGATGTGGTCGCCCGGCGGCCGGGCCCCGACCTCGATGACCTTGGCTCCGCCGCCGGGCAGGAGCTTGAGTTCCGCGTGGGCGACGCCGTTGCGGAATCCGAGCGCGACGAGCGCCCGTTCGGCGGCGCCGACGAGGGCGCCGCGGGAGGTCTCGTCGAGGTCGGCCGGTGTGGTGTGTCCGGTCTCGGCGCGGGTGGCACCGGTGGTGGTGAACTTCTCGGTGACGGCGAGGTGGTGGAACCGCCCTTCGAAGACGATCGTCTCGACGCTGAACTCCCGCCCCTCGACGTACTCCTGGATGACCACGGTGGTTTCGAGGGCGATGCGGTGCGGGATCTCGTACGGCTGGCTCCGGGCCAGCCGGAAGGCCTCGGCGAGGCCGTCGGCGGCCGCGACGACGGTGACGCCCACCGATCCGGCGTTCTCCGCGGGCTTCACCACCAGCGGGAAGGCGAGCCCCAGGTCGGCGATGCGGTCGAGCACGGTGTCGAGCGAGTCGACCACCAGGGTGCGGGGTGCGGGCACGCCGCCCGCCTCGAAAGCGAGGCTCATCAGGCGCTTGTTGCGGCAGGCGTCGGCGAGTGCCGGGTCGTTGCCGGGCAGCCCGGCTTCGGCCGCCACCCTGGTCGCGACCGGCGAGAGGAACTCCCAGCCGCAGATGACGCCCGAGACGCCGTTGTCGGCGCAGTAGCCGGCCAGCTGGGCGACGGCCGCGTCCGGCGCCGAGAAGTCCGTCAGCACCACGCCCGCGATCTTCGCCACCAGCTCGGGCCGGTACTTCTCGTAGAGGTCCTCGTGCGTCGCGACGTGGACCTCCGCACCGTGTTCCCGGGCGGCGTCGATGAGGTCCTCACCCGCCACTCCGTTGCCTTCGATCAGCAGCAGCCTCTTCATGGTCGGCCTTCCTTCGGGGTTCGGGCGGGGAGCGGGGGGACGCGCGGGTCGAGGCCGATCAGGGCCGCCGGCACCAGCAGGTTGAGGGCCACCAGGCACACCCAGGGCCACACCGGCCCGCGGGCCATCAGGGTGGAGAACAGGACGGGAGCCGTGGCTCCGCCGAGGCTCCAGGACGACTGGATCAGGGCCAGGTACCGCCCGCGGAGCCGCTCCGGCGCCACGGCCACGGCGGCGTCCGCCATGAGCGGCGACTGCAGCATCTCCGCCAGCGTGTAGACCAGGACGGCCAGCAGGAGGCCGGGCAGCACCGCCCCTTCGGGCGCGGCGACCAGGGCGCCGCAGACGCCGAACGCCAGGGCGTACAGCAGCGCGGCGCAGCCGATCACCCGGGTCCGCGCGAAGCGCTCGGCCCATCCCGTCACGGCGGTCTGCAGCACGGTGATGCCGACGGTGTTGCAGGTCAGCAGCAGACCCGCCGTCCAGGCGGACTGGTGCAGCGCCTCGACGAGGAAGACGGCGAGGAGCACGTTCAGGACCAGTGCGGCGAGCACGAAGACCAGGTTGACCGCCACCAGGCGCAGGAAGCGCCCGTCCCGGAGGACCGTCAGGTAGCCGCCCGTCGCGGCCGGCTCGCAGACCGGCTCGCTGACCGGGTCGGTGACCGGCTCGGCCGGCCGCTCGCCCCGCGGGGGCCGCCAGGTGGCGATGAGGGCCGCCGAGGCCAGGAAGCTGGCGATGTTCGCCACCACCAGCCACCGTACGGAGCCGACCCCGCCGAGCCCGACGGCGAAGGCCGACACGGCTCCGCCCAGGCCGATCCCCGCGTTGCGCAGCGCCCGGACCAGGCCGAACCAGCGGGTGCGCTCGCCCGGTCCGGCCGCCAGTGCGACGAGCGAACCGCTGCAGGTCCAGTAGGTGTTGATGCCGGTCTGGACGACGAGGCCGGCCGCGACGACCTGCCAGAACGAGTGCGCGGCCAGGCACCCGGCGAAGCCGAGCGCCGAGACGCAGTTCCCGAGCACCGCCACGCGGCGCGGGTCGAAGGTGTCCACCAGCGTGCCGACCAGGGCCGGCACCGGGAGGGCGAGGACGTGCGTCAGGGTCAGCGCCAGGCCCACCCGGCCCAGGGGGAGGCCGGTCCGGTCCAGGAAGTAGAGCACCTCGAAGGCCAGGAACAGCCCGTTCCCCGTGCTGTCCGCGGCCGCGGCGGCGAGCAGCCGGCCGTGCCCGGCGATCGACGGCAGGCCCCAGCGGCCCGGGCGGCCGGCGGCGGCCCCGGCGGCGGGGGCGCCCCCGGCGGTTCGGGTCAACGCGGCGTCCCGTCGCCGAGCCAGGTGACGCCGGTGCCGTTCTCCCGCGGCAGGACGGGCTGCCCGAGCTCCACCCGGACGCCCCGGGCGACGTCACGGTCCAGCAGGAGCGCGCCGTCCAGGTCGACGTGGTCGAGCAGGGGCAGCAGTTGGGCGATGGCGGAGATGCCGACGGTCGATTCGACCATGCAGCCGGCCATGACCGTGAGGCCGCACTCGCGCGCCTTCGCGATCATCCGGCGGGCGGGCGTCAGTCCGCCGCACTTGGTCAGCTTGATGTTCACCCCGTGGAAGGCCCCGGCGCAGCGCTCGACGTCGTCCTCGGTGAGGCAGCTCTCGTCCGCGATCACCGGGAGTTCGGACTCCCGGTGGACCCGGCGCTGGTCCTCCCACCGGCCGACCGGGAGCGGCTGTTCGATGAACTCCACTCCCAGAGGGCCGAGTTGTGCCGCGTTCCGGATGGCCTGGTCGGCCGTCCAGCCGGTGTTGGCGTCGACCCGGAAGACCGCGTCGGAGTGGCGGCGCAGGGCTCGGACCACCTCGATGTCGTCGGGCGTCCCGAGCTTGATCTTGTAGATCGGCCAGCCGGAGAACTCCTCCATCTTGGCGATCATGCGCTCGACGGTGTCGATGCCTATCGAGTAGTCGCTGGTCGGGAGCCGGTCCGCGGTCAGTCCCCAGAGGCGCCAGACCGGCTCGCCGAGGCGCTTGCCCCACAGGTCGTGGGCGGCCTGGTCCAGGGCGCAGAGCGAGAAGCTGTTGCCGAGCAGCTTCGACATCCGGTCCCAGAAGTCCGCCGGATCGTCGATCCGGTCCGCCTCGATCACCCGCCGGGCCCGCTCCAGCGGCTCCCGCACCTCGGCCAGCGACAACCCGAAGAAGGTGAAGCCGGCGGCCTCCCCGAAGCCGCGGTGCTCGCCGTCCCGCAGTTCGACGATCAGGCTCTGCTGCACGGCGACGGTGGCGTGCACGGTGCCGAACGGATGCCGCAGCGGCAGGTCCACCTCGTGCAGTACCAGTTCCATTGCTCCTCCTTGTCGTTGCCCGGACGGGCCGCCCACGCGGGCGGCCCGTCCGTCGATGCGCCGGTCCGTCGGTCCGTCAGGTGGAGCGGACGGTCGCCGCGATCCAGGACCGCAGCTCGGCCTCCTCCTCCGGCGAGTCCGCCGTGAAGATCACGTGGCCCAGCCGGCAGCGGAGGTCGCGGGCCGGGGGGACGGGGGTACCGGGCTGGTAGTACGTCCGCAGTTCGACCACCCGGGGGTGCCGTTCCACCTCCTCCAGGCCGTCGGCCCGGTGGAAGACCTCCAGGCCGGGCTCGGTGAGGAAGTGCACCCCGGCGTAGCGCGCGACGGGCTGCCCGGTGGCGTCGGCCGGCTCCCGGTCGAGGCCGGCGTGCGCGGCGACGACGATGTGCCGCATCGACACGCCGGTGGCGAGGTGGATGAGTTCGGCGATCCGGTCGCCGGCGAGCCGGGCGCCGACCTCGATCAGGACGGGCCCGTCCGCGGTGATCCGCACCTCGGCGTGGAAGAGGCCCAGGTTGATGCCGAGGGCGGTGACGGCGTCCGCCGTGTAGGCGACGACCGCGGCCCGGGCGGCGGGCGCGAGGTCCGCCTGGACGACGTGGCCGAGTTCGACGAAGTACGGTTCCGCGCCGAGCAGTTTACGGGTCACCGAGACGACGGTGACCTCGCCGCGGTGGACGTACCCCTCGACCGAGTACTCCGGCCCGTCGAGGTACTCCTCCAGCAGGGCCCGACCGTCCTCCGGCTGGTCGAAGACGTACTGGGCGTCCTCGGCGATCGCCCGGTAGGCGGCGCGCAGCTGCTCGTCGTCGTCGACCCGGCTGACCTGGATGCTGCCGGATCCGGCGGCCGGCTTGAGGACGCAGGGGTAGCCCACCGCGGCGGCCGCGCCGGCGAGTTCGGCGGCGTCGGACACCGGCGCGTAGCGCGGGATGCGCAGTCCGGCCTTCTCCAGGATCGCCCGCATCCTGGTCTTGTCCCGGACGGCCTCCGCGGTGTCCAGCGGAAGGCCGGGCAGGCCGAGCAGGTGGGCGATCCGGGCGGCCGCGTCGGTGTAGAACTCCGAGCCGGAGATGACGCCGCTCAGCGGCGACCGCGCGTGCTCCCGGGCGGCGGCCTCGGCGAGCGCCTCGGGGTCGTTGGTGTCCACGGCGACGAGCAGGTCGACGTCCTGGCGGGCCGCCTCGGGGACCACCCGGTCACCGGCGTCGTGCGAGAACACCAGGGTGGCGAGGCCGAGTTCGCGGGCGGTGGCGAGCAGGGTCAGCCCGGAGGACATCGGTTCGAGCACCAGCAGCCGCCCCGCGGGGGCGGGCTCGGGCCGTGCGTGGGCGTCGTGCATGGGGTGGTCCTCCGGCTGGTCGGTGCGGGGCATCAGGGCGATGAGCTGTCGCAGGCTCATCAGGCGGCTCGGGCGGGCGGTTCGGCGGGGGCCAGCGGGGACTCGCTGATGCCGTGCAGCACGTGCCGGATCGCTCCGGCGAGGGTCAGCTCGCGCTTCTCCATCCGGCTCTCGTGGGCGTCGTCGATGTGCGTCTGCCGGTGCCAGAAGGCCAGGTGCCAGGCGTGGTCGGCGGGGACGACGTGGTGCAGGTCGTGCGCCGGCAGGTCGGAGGCGAGGACGCCGAAGCGGGCCGGGGTCTGGACGAGGGCCGTGCGGAGCAGCCAGCGCCCCCACTGGCCGAGCCGCCGCAGGGCGGGCGCGTCGCGTTCGGGCAGCGGCTCCAGGCAGAACCGGCCCCAGGTGCGGGCCACGTAGTCGGCGCGGCTGGCGGGCGGCCCGTCGAAGGCCAGGTAGGGGTGCTCGGAGATGGTCTGGAACAGCGCCGACCAGTGGAACAGCACGAACCACGGGATGACGAACGCGGCGGTGAACTCGGCCCCGTCCATCAGGACGCCGAGGGCGACCAGCAGGGCGACCCAGACCGTCGAGGCGATCCGCCTGGTCCAGGTGGCGGTGACGAAGTTCGTCCGGACGCGGTAGAGCAGCGAGGGCAGGTGGAGCCGGGGCGACAGCGGCATCCAGCGCAGCCGCGCGCGCATCTCCTCGACCGGGGTGCCGGGGCGGAAACCCAGGTAGACGAGGTAGCCGGCGTCGGGGTCGGTGAGCGTGGTGAAGACCTTGCGGCTGTGGTGCTTGCGGACGTGGTCCTCGAAGATGTCCTCGTAGTTGGAGGTCAGCGCGACGGCGCTGGAGACCACCTGGACCACCTTGTCCACGTGCCGGTTGCCCGAGACCTCCTTGTGCACCGCGTGGTGGCTCCAGGTGATCTGGAGCTTGCGCACGGCGTTGACGGTCGTCAGCCAGGTGAGCGGCAGCACGGCGAGGGAGGCCCAGCCGAGCAGCCGCACCGCGTACGCGCTGCCGAGGACGGCGAGGGCCAGCTGGAGGAGCGTCAGGAACCAGTTGACGATCGGCGGGGTGACCCACCACGGCGGCCGCTGCCCGGCCGCGGCCTTGCCGGAGAACAGCGTGATGAGCTGCTGGGTCCAGCCGGGGAACCGCTCCGCGTAGTCCTGGCGGATCTGCTCCATGGAGGCCGAGACGGTGCGGGGGGACGGGGACTGCGGCGGCATGGCGCTCCTCCTCTCTCTCGGGCGGTGGTGGTCGGGGTCCGTCGGCGCGGTCATGCGGGGCCGAGTTCGACGGTCAGGGCCCGCTCGGCCTCGTCCAGGCTCTTCACGACGGCCTCCGGGGTGGCGCCCTCGGCGATCACGTAGCCCAGCCGGTCGTAGGCGTTGCGCGGCGGGCGGACGGCCCGCCCGGGGGCGGCGGTGAGCACGATCCGGCGGACGCCGGGGACGCGCTCGCCCTCCGCGACGCCGCCGATCCCGGTGAGGACGCCCTCGCGGTCCGCGGCCAGGAACCGGATGCCGGCGAAGCCCTCCCGCTCGCCGGCGAGTTCGACGGGCCGGCCGCAGGCGGCGCGCAGCTGCTGCTCCAGCAGGTCGACGCCGGTGGCGAGCCGGATAAGTTCGGGGATCATGCCGCCGGCCAGCCGGGCGTTGACCTCGACGATCAGCGGACCGCGGGCGGAGAGCCGCACCTCCGTGTGGGTGGCACCGAGTTCGACGCCCAGCGCGGTCAGCGCGGTGCCGACCGTCCCGCGCAGCGCCGCCGCGTCCGCGTCGGCGAGCGGGGCCGGGAAGAGGTGCCGGCGCTCGACGAAGTACGGCCCGTCCGAGACGGTCTTGGCGGTGATGCCGACGCAGACCTGCCGGCCGCCCTCGCCGAACATCTCGACGCTGTACTCGGGCCCCTCGACGAACTCCTCCAGCAGGGCGGTGCGCGCGGTGGGCAGGCCCCGCACGTTCAGCTCCACGGAGAGCACGTGCTCGACGTGGGCCAGGACCTGCTCCCGGGTGTGGCAGAGCAGGACGTCGTTGGAGCCGGAGTCGTCGGCCGGCTTGACCACGCAGGGCAGCCCGACCCGCTCCACCGCCGCGTCGGCCTGCGCCACCGTCCGGACGGCCGCGAACCGCGGCTGGTCCACGCCGGCGGCGTCCAGCAGCTCGCGCACCCGGGCCTTGTTCCGGGTGTCGGCCATCGCCTGGACGGGGTTGCCCGGCAGCCCCAGCCAGTCGGCCAGCCGGGCGACCACGGGGACGTAGAAGTCGCTGGTGGTGGTGATCCCCGCGAGCTCCTGGCGGGCGAACCGCTCGCCGATCACCTCGCGCAGGGCGCGCTCGGTCGAGGTGTCGCACACCACGATCTCGCAGCCGCTCTCCTCGGCCCCGGCGTAGCGCTCCGGGGTGTCCGTCAGCAGGACGGGTTCCAGGCCGAGCCGGCGGGTCAGGTCGAGGGCGAGCACGCCGGTGCCCGAGGTGTTCGCCTCGACGAAGAGCAGCCGGCGCGGGGGCCGGACCGCGCCGTGCTGCGCGGCGTAGGACCAGGTGGCGACCTCGGCGCCGGCGGCGACCTCGGCCGGGGTGTCCGCGGCGGGCATCGCGCCGAGTGCGTGCCGCTCCCAGTACCCGTCGTCGTAGACGTTGTCCGCGTAGCGGTCCCCGCGGTCGGGGAAGATGCCGACGATCCGGGCGCCCGGGGCGGCGCGGCGGGCGACGTCCTTGAGCACCCGGTACACCGAGCCGGCCGTGTTCCCGGCGAACAGCCCCTGTTCCAGGGCGAGTTCACGGGTCGACTGGAAGGCCTCGCGGTCGTTGAGCCAGTGCACCTCGTCGATCAGGGTGCGGTCCAGGTTCGCCGGGACGAGGCTGTTGCCCAGCCCGCCCTGGAGCCGGGTCGGGCGGTCCGGCTGGTCGAAGAGCACGCTGCCCACGCAGTCCACGCCGACGACCCGCAGGTCCGGGAGCGCGCGGCGGAGCATCCGGGCCGTCCCGGACAGCGATCCCCCGCTGCCGACGGCGGCCACCAGGACGTCGATGTGGCCGAGGTCGGCCAGCAGTTCGTCGGCGAGCGCGCGGTAGGCGGCGGGATTGTCCGGGTTGCTGTACTGGCGCGGCCAGAAGGCGCCCGGGAGGTCGTGGATCAGCTCGGCGAGCCGTTCCAGCCGGGCGCTCTGCCAGCCCGCTCCGCTCATCGCCTCCACGACGTGCACCCGGCACCCCAGGCCGCGGAGCTTGGCGAGGGTGATCGGGTCGATCCGCGGGTCGGTGACGATGTGCACGGGGTGGCCCAGGTGCGCGCCGACCAGGGCGAGGCCGAGGGCCATCGTGCCGGAGGAGCTCTCGATGATGGGCGCCCCCTCGGCCAGCGCGCCGGTGCGGCGGGCCTCCAGGACGGCCTGCCGGGCGACCCGGTCCTTCATCCCGTAGAGGTTCTGCAGCTCCAGCTTCCCGTAGACCTCGACCGGGGCGGCGGGGTCCAGGGCGAGTCTGACCAGCGGGGTGTGTCCGATGGCGTCGACGACGCTCTCGTAACGCATGATCACATCCGGTTCGGAGAGGGGTGGGCGGAGAGAGGTGGGCGGCGAGGGGGCCGCCGCAGCGGGGTGGCCGGTGGGGCCGCACGGCGGCCGCGGGGCCTCAGCGGCCCGGACCGCGCCAGGAGCGGTAGAGCGTGGTGTGGCCGGCCAGCGCGGCCGCCCGCGTCCGCAGTTCGGCGACCTTGCGCGCGCACTCGGGGTCGGACTCGGCGACCAGCACCCCGAGGGCGGTGCCGCTGTGCGCGACGGCCACCCCGAGGGCGTCGAACTCCTCGGAGAGGCCGATCATCCGGTGCAGCAGCCGCTTGGGCTGGAGGTGCTCGTTCAGCAGCGCACTGCGGGTGGCGACCCGTCCGACGGTGGGCAGGTCGTCGGTGCGGACGGCCTCCGAGACGCGTTCCAGCAGCTCGTCGTACTCCAGCCGGTGGGCGCGGGTGAAGGGCTTGGGCCGCCGGTTGAACCCGAGGGTGTCGATCGCGCCGCCCTCCTCGACCCCGACGATCACCATCGGGGAGAGCGGTCCGAGGAGCTCCCGCAGCCGCACCTGCCGGTGGTAGAAGGAGACCACCCCGTCGTACATCACTCCGTCGGTCGGTTCGATCCGGCGCAGGAAGTCCTCGATCACGGCGGGGCCGACCGGCACCCCGAGGGCCTCCCCCACCGCGCGGGCGGTGGCGACCAGGTCGGCGGAGGAACTGGCCAGGCCCCGGCCCTCCGGGAGTCCGCCGCTCAGCCGCAGCCGCCCGCCGCCGGCGAACCCGTACGCGTCCAGCATCAGCCGCACCAGCCGCGCGGCGCGGTGCTTGTGCGGCGGGTGCACGGTGACGGTGCCGGCACCGGGTTCGGCGGTGAAGGTCGCGGTCGCCCCGGCGTCGATCGGCAGGGTCACCAGGAAGTCGAGCCGCTCCTCGGCCGTGACGCCCTGGAGCAGTTCGCCGAAGGTGCCCGGGGCGCTGCCCGTGCCGTGCAGGACGGCCGCCGTCGCGGTACCGGCGGCCGCGTCGGCACGGGTCACGCGGGGCTCCCCGGAGCGGAGAGGCCCAGCAGCTCGTCGATGCGGGCCAGCCCCGCGTCGACCCGCGCGCGGTGCCCGGTCCAGGCCCCGGCGAGCCGCTCGTACTCGGTGTCCTGCTCGGCGAGCAGGGCCCGGACGGATTCGGGGTTCGCCGACCCGGCGGTGGTCTTGCGGTACAGCTCGCCGGCACCGTCGAAGGCCGCGGCCAGCAGCTCGGCCGGAGCCCGCAGGGTGACGCCCTGTTCGCCGGCCGCCGCGCTCAGCAGGTCCGGGGAGGTCTGCCGGGGGCGCAGTCCGGCGGCGTGCGCGGCCAGCACGTACCGGCCGGCGATGACCTGGGCCCGGCGCCACGGCACCGACTCCCGCAGGGTGAGCTCGTTGGCGAGGGTGAGGCCGCCGAGGAACTCCCGCTCGGCCGCCTCGCGCATCCGCTCCTCGGCGAAGCCCATCCGCTCGACCACGACGGTGAACAGCCGCAGCGTGGTGCCGAGGGTCGCGAACATCGGCCGCAGGTTGGCGCCCGCCTCCTTCGACACCTCGACCATGTTGCTGAACGGGGTGGCCCGCTGGGCCAGCAGCATGTCGAAGTAGTAGGCGCTCAGGTGCGCCGACTTGCCCCGGATGCGTTCCAGGATCGGGTAGTTCTTCTTCTGCGGCATCGCCGAGGAGATGCCGGACAGCTCGTCGGGCAGCTCGATGAAGCCGTACGGGCCGCTGCCCCAGTCCATCAGGTCACTGGTGAAGCGGCTCAGCGCGGAGCCGAACAGGGAGACCTCGGCGGCCAGTTCCAGCACCCAGGCGCGGGAGGCCACCCCGGCCAGCGCGTGCCGGCCGGGGGCCGAGAAGCCGAGCAGCTCGGCCATCAGGGCACGGTCCCAGTCCAGTTCCTGACCGGTCATGGCGCCGGAGCCGAGCGGGCTGAGGTTCATCCCGTCGTAGGTCGCCAGCAGCCTCCGCAGGGTGTGCTGGACCTGCTCGGAGACGGCCGCGAAGTAGAACCCCGGGGTCATGGTCTGGGCGGCCTGGAGGTGGGTCTGGCCGACCATCGGCAGGTCGGTGCCGCGCTCGGCCAGCCGGTGGACGGCCAGGCCGAAGTCCAGCAGGGCGGCGGCGGCGTCGAGGAGCAGCCCGCGGCCGAACAGCAGCTGGGCGGTGGCCTGGAGGTCGTTGCGGCTGCGGTCGACGTGCCAGGCGGTGACGGGGTGGCCGAGGCCGCGCTCGACGTGCTGTTCGAGGGCGAAGGCGAGGTCCGACATGTTACCGGCCGGGTCGGCCGCGATCCCGTCGCGGGTCAGCCCGTGCAGGACGCGGCCGATCTCGGCGGCCTCGGCGGGCGAGACCAGGCCCATGCGGCGGTACTCCAGCGCGAGGACCTTCTCCACCGCCGCGTACCAGGGCAGCAGGTGCTCCGCCTCGTAGGTGAACTGCGGTTCCAGGACCTCCTCGTGGAGGAGTGCGCTGGGCGTGCTCCGGATTCTGCCGGTCAATCGGGCGGCGGCCGGGCCGGGCTCGGGTTCGTGGGGGGCACTCATGCTGGCTCCGGTGGGTCGGGGGTGCCGGGGGCGGGGAGGGGCGGGGGGGGGCCCCCCCGGGGCCCCGGCCCCCCCCCCCGGGGCCCCCCCCGCGGGGGGGGGGGCCCCCGGGGGGGCGGCGGCCCCCCCCCCCCCCCCCCCCCCCCCGGGGGGGCGC
>NZ_JBIALK010000024.1:0-157593 GCF_042873275.1 Kitasatospora sp. NPDC004745
AACCCGGAAGCTAAGCCTCACAGCGCCGATGGTACTGCAGGGGGGACCCTGTGGGAGAGTAGGACGCCGCCGAACAATCATTCACGAAGAACCCCTGATCCGGTCCGGATCAGGGGTTCTTTGCGTTTCCGGGTTTTTCCCTCTGCGATCAGCGCCGCCGGACGGGCCGTAGCAGATCGGCCTGATCATGACGATCAAGTCGATCAAGCCGCGCGGGCTGCCGGCCGGAGGTCGGGACGGCTGGAATCGACGGAGAACGATCAGCCTCCCTGCCCGGACGGCAGTGGCCGACAGCGCCGCCACGAGGCGGTATGACCCACGTCACAGTGCCGAACCCTGGCTGTGCGCAGAACGTTCACATAATCTCCCGGAGCGAGTTGCCGAAGCGTGCGGTCGCGGACTGCCGGATTGCCGGTGTCCGCAACGGGGGGCCGGAGAGGGCATCTGCACATGTCGATGTTCATCGAAATCGAAGTCGAATCGGCATCCCCCTGTCCCTCGTGCCGGCTGATCCGCCGCACTTGAGGAAAACGATCCACCTGGCGAGCCGAGGCCGACCCGTCCGTCGGCCCCCTCGGTCAGGTGTTGCGTGCACAGAATGAAATGTCCGCGAACGACTTCATTCGGAGGATCGACGTGAACCTGGGCAGATACGTCGCGTCAGGCGACCGTGTGGCCGCGGAACTCCTGCTCGCCGGCAACGGTGACCCCGTGGCCGACCAGGGAGTGTCCGGCATCGGGGGAGTCCCCGCACCCGACGGGGCACCGTCCGGCCTGCGGGCGGTACTTACCGCCTACGCGACCAGCGGGCTGGCCGAGGCGGTCGCCGTGCTGGGCACCGTCCGGGACGAGGGTCTCGCGGTGCGCGACCGGGTGCAGCTGGCCTGCCTGGCTTCGGTCTGGTACCGCAGCTGGGGCGACGTGGACCGCAGTGCGGCCTGCGCGCGCCGCGCGGTCGCGGAGGGCCGCGGTCTGGACGCCGCGAGCCGGGCGGCCGGGCACCGGGCGATGGCCCTGCACGCCGGCCACACGGGCGACGAGGCGCTCGGCGACGAGCACCGTCGATTAGCACTGGACCTCGCGCCGTCCGGCCACCCGGCACTGCTGGGGCTGATGACCAGTCTGTACCGCGCCCGGCACGCCATCGACCGCGAGGAGTTCGGCGTGGCCCTCACGGAGGCGGAGGTCGGGGTCCGGTTGTGCCGGACCGGCGGGCACCTCGGCCTGGAACCGTTCGCACTGAGCGTCGGTGCGGACGCGAAGTCCCGGGCGGGCCGGCTCGACGACGCGCTGGTGGACGCCGTGCATGCCGCAAGACTGCGCGAGACCACGGGAGTCCGGCACGACGAGGCCTACGGCCTGCTCGTCCTCGGGGCGGTGCACCGCCGAAGACGGGACCTCGGGCAGGCCAGGGCGGCGCTGGAGGCGGCGGCCAAGGAGCTGCCGCCCGGGCCCGCGGCCCGGGCGCTGGACGCCGCGATTCACGGCGAGCTCGGCCGGGTGGTCGTCGCCGACGATCCGGTGCTGGCCCGGCAGCACGTCCAGTCGGCCGTGGCCGGTGCGGACGGCGCCGGGCGGGCCGCCGCGCTGCTGGCCCGGGCCTGGGTGGCGCTGGTCTGCGGGGACACCGGCACGGCGATGGCGGACGGCGAGGAGGCCAGGCTGATCGCCGAGCGGCGGGAGCAGCCCGCGACCGGCGCCGAGGCCATGGAGCTGTTGGGCCTGGTCGCGGTGGATCCGCGGGCCGCCGCCGCCCTGTTCGAGCAGGCCAGGCTGGGATACCGCGCGGTCGGGGACCGCCCGGGTGAGGCGCGGGTGCGGACGGTGGCGGCGGCCGAGCGCGGCGCGACGGGGAGCCGGACGGCCCGCTCCGAGGAGGAGACCCTGCGTCACCGGGGGGTGTCGCTGGCCCCCGGGGTGGCGGACGCGCTCACGGTCGTGGCCCGGCGGACGCCGCTGATCGCCGTGCTCTGCCTCGGCGGGTTCCGGGTACTGCGGGCCGGATCCGGCATCGCCCCGAACGAGTGGCAGTCGAAGAAGGCCCGCGACCTGCTGAAGATCCTGGTCTCGGCCCGCGGCCGCCCGGTGCCGCGTTCGAGGCTGATGGAACTGCTCTGGCCCGGCCAGTCCCCGGCCGCGGGCGGCAGCCGTCTGTCGGTCCAACTCTCCACGCTGCGAAGGGTGCTGGACCCGGACCGGCGGATCCAGCACGCCAGCCTGATCGACGCCGACCGCTCGGCGGTCGCGGTCAACCTCGACCTGGTGCACGTGGACGTGGAGCGCTTCCTGATCGCCGCCTCCGACGCGTGCGCGGCGCACCGGCACGGTGACGCCGCCGCCGACGAGCTGCTGGTGGCGGCCGAGGCCCTGTACGTCGGTGAGTTCATGCCCGACGACCCGTACACCGACTGGACGCAGGAGCTGCGCGACGAGGCCCAGACGGCCTACGTCAGCGTCCTGCGCGCCCGGGTGACGCGCTCCTCCGACGTCGACCAGCGGGTCTCGTGCCTGCTGCGGATCCTGCGCTGCGACTCCTACGACGAGGAGGCGCACATGGAGCTTGTCAGGGTCCTGCGGGGTGCCGGCCGGCACGGGGAGGCGCGGCGGCGCTACCGCTTCTACGCCCGCTGCATGCAGGAGATCGGCGTCGCCCCGGCCGCACCGCACGAGTGGGCGCCGGAACCCGCCTGACGCGGAGCTCTCCCCGGGCCGGCCGGCGGGCCCTCGAAACCCGCCCCCCGGTACCGCTCCCACCCCTCTCCCCACCCTCTCCCGGTACCTCTCCCCACCGTTCTCCCCACCGTTCTCCCCGGCGTCCCGCGGTCGGCCGTCAGGGCCGTGACCAGCCGTTCCAGGCCCGCCGGAAGGCGACTCGAAGAAGACTCGAAGGCCACTCGAAGGCCGCTCGAAGACTGCCTGAACCGCCCCTGAAGAAAACCGGAAAGCCCCCTGGCGAGACTGGCCGCGCACCACCTCGACAGGGAGGAACGACGGTGAGCGACCGGCGTGATCAGGAGCGGTCCGACCGGACCACGGCGAGCGTGTCGCCCTACCCGGGCGACCGCACCGTGCACGGACTGCTGGAGGACTGGGCGGACGGGACGCCGGACGCGCCGGCGCTGCGCTACGGCGAGGCGGCGCTGACGTACCGGCAGCTGGACGAGCGGGCGAACCGCCTCGCGCACCACCTGCTCCGCAACGGGGCCGGTGCCGAGGCGAGGGTCGGTCTGGCCGTCCGCGACGAGAACTGGGTCGTCGGCGCGCTGGCCGCGCTGAAGGCCGGCGCCTGCTACGTGCCGCTGGACCCGGAGTACCCGGCCGAGCGGCTGGCGTACATGGCGCGGGACGCGGGGGTCGACGTCGTGCTGAGCACCCGCCGGCACGACGTCGACCTGCCCGGGCGGCGGATCGACGTCGACGCGCCGGACCTGGCGGCCGAACCCGCCACCCGGCCGGACGCCCGGGTCGGCCCGCAGTCCCTCGCGTACATCATGTACACCTCCGGCTCGACGGGCGGGCCGAAGGGCGTCGCCGTCACCCACCGGAACATCGTCCGGCTGGTGCGCAGCGCGGACTCGATCGAGGTCCGGCGCACGGACACCGCGGCGCAGGCGGCCACCATCTCGTTCGACGCGGCCACGCTGGAGACCTGGGGCGCCCTGCTCAACGGGGCCCGGCTGGTCGGGCTGTCCAGGGACGACGTGCTGGTGGCCGAACGGCTGCGCGGCGCGCTGGCCGCGCACGGCGTGGACGTGCTCTTCCTGCCCACCGCGCTGCTGCGGCAGGTGGCGGCGGAGGACCCGGCGGTGTTCCGCGGGCTGCGCAGCCTCTCCTTCGGCGGGGAACAGGCCGACGCCCGCACCCTGGCGAGGGTGGCCGCGCACTGCCCGGACACCGAACTGGTCAACCTCTACGGCCCCACCGAGATCACCACCTACGCCACGGCCCACCGCTGCGGGGACGTGACCGGCGCGGACCGGACGGTGCCGATCGGCCGGCCGGCCGCCAACAGCGCCGCGTACCTGCTGGACGAGGACCTGCGGCCGGTGCCCGCCGGAACCCCGGGGGAGCTGTTCCTCGGCGGGGACGGTGTGGCCCGCGGCTACCTCGGGCGGCCGGGGCTGACGGCCCGGCGGTTCCTGCCGGACCCGTTCGCGGCGGAGCCCGGCGCGCGCATGTACCGCACGGGCGACCTGGCCCGGAGGCGGGCGGACGGCGCCCTGGAGTTCCTGGGGCGGGTGGACCGGCAGGTGAAGGTGCGCGGGCACCGGGTGGAGCCGGCGGAGGTCGAGGAGGTGCTGCGGGGGCTGCCCGGTGTGGTCGAGGTCGTGGTGTCGGCCGACCGGGACCCGCACGGTGGCCTGAGGCTGGTCGCCCACGTCGTCCTGGACGGCGTCGGCCCGGCGGACGTGCGGGCCGGACTGGCCGGGCGGCTGCCCGGGTACCTGGTGCCCGCGGTGTTCGTGGTGCTGCCGCGCCTGCCGTTGAACGCCAACGGCAAGGTCGACCTGGCCGCTCTGCGGGTCCCGTCCGCCGACGGGGGCGACGACGGGAGGTCCGACGCGGACCCGGACACCGGGGCGACGCCGGCCGAGCGGGAGCTGCTGGCCATCTGGCGCGAGTCGCTCGGGGTCCCGGTCCACGGGGTGGACGCCGACTTCTTCGACCTGGGCGGCAACTCGCTGGCCGCGGCCCGGGTGCGCTCCCGGCTGTCCGCCGCCACCGGGGTGGAGGTGCCGCTGCACCTGGTCTTCGACCACCCCACGGTCGCCTCGCTCGCCGCGGCCGTGGCCGCGCTGACGCCGCCGCGGGGCCCCGCGGGCCCGGTCGCCGCCGAGGCCGCAGCCGAGGCCACCCCCGCGGTGGAGGGAGCGCAGCGCGACGTGGCCGACCTCCTGGCGGAGTTCGAGGGCCTGGATCCCGTCGGCCCCGAGCCCGCGGGCCCGGAGGCCGCGGCGGCCCCCGTGTCCGTGCGTGCCGGCCGCCCGCGAGCCGAGGAGACGATCCGATGACCGCGCCCGACCCGCTCGACCGGCTGCGCGCGCTGCCGGACGACCGCAGGACCGCCTTCCTGCGCAGGCTGCGGCAGGAGCGCGCACAGTACGACCTGCACCCGCTGACCGCCGCCCAGCGCCGGATGTGGCTGCACGACCGGCTCTGGCCGGGCAGCCCGATGTGCCAGGTGCACTTCCGCTTCGAGCTGGCGGGCCCGCTCGACGAGGCCGCCCTGGTCGAGGCCTTCGACCGGGTGCTGGCCCGTCACCAGGCGCTGCGCACGGTGTTCCTGGAGATCGACGGCGAACCGTGGCAGTGGGTGCTCCCGCGGGCGCCGGAGGGCGCACGGCTGCGGCTCGGCGCCGACCACGAGGGTGGGCCGTTCGACCTGGCCGCCGCACCGCCGGTGCGGGCGACGCTGGTCCAGGACGGAGCGGAGCGCCGGGTGCTGCACCTGGAGCTGCACCACATCGTCTGCGACGGCTGGAGCATGGGCCTGCTCTTCGACGACCTCTCCCGCGCCTACGGCGGCGCGCTCCCGGGGCCGGCGCCACGGCACGTCGACGTGGCGGCCGAGTCGGAGGCCGAGGAGCTGGTGGAGTTCTGGCGCCGGCACCTCGACGGGGCGCCCGCCGCGATCGGCCTCCCGACGGACCTGCCGCGGCCGCCGGTGCTGGACGAGTCCGGCGCCGAACTGTCCTTCGACTGGCCAGCCGAACTCGCCCACGGTACGACCGGGTTGGCCGCCGAGGTGGCCGGCACGCCGTACATGGTGCTGCTCGCGGCCTGGCAGGCCGTCCTGTCGCGCTACGGCGGACCGGACTTCGTGGTGGCGACGCCCGTCGCCGGGCGGACGACGCTGGCGGCCGAGGGTGCCGTCGGGCTGTTCGCCAACACCGTCGCGCTCCGGGCCGCGGTGCCGGGCACGCTCACCTTCCGCGGCCTGCTGGAGCGGGTCCGCGGGACCACGCTCGCCGCGCTCGCCCACCAGGAGCTGCCGTTCGACTCCCTGGTGGACAGGCTGCGGGTGGAGCGGGACCCGGGCAGCACACCGCTCGCGCAGGTGATGTTCGCGATGGAGAGCGGCTGGGCGGAACGCCTGCGGCTGCCCGGCGTCACCGTGCACGGCGTCGAACTGCCCACCGGCACGGCGATGTTCGACCTCACCCTGACCCTGACGCCGGGGCCGGACGGCATCGCGGGCCGGCTGGAGTACCGCACCTCGCTGTTCACCGCCGCCACCGCGGCCCGGATCGTCGGGCACGTGCGCACCCTGCTGACGGCGGCGCTCGCCGACCCGGACCGCAGGATCGAGGACCTCCCGCTGCTGACGGCGCAGGAGCGGCGGACCGTCGACGCCTGGAGCGGGACCCGGCCGCCGGTGGCGCCCTGGCGTCCGGTCACCGAGCTGATCGCCGCCGTCCCGGCGGAGCGGATCGCCGTGGTCCACGGCGGCCGCCCGGGGCCCGGCACTCCGGGCGGCGACGGACCCGGCCGGGAGGGCACCGACCGCCACGGTACCGGGGAGCGGCTCAACGGCACCCGCGAGCGGCTCAGCTACGGCGAACTCCGCGCCCGGGCCGAGCGGATCGCCGCCGCGGTGCGCGCCGCCGGAGCCGTCGACGAGACGCCGGTCGGGGTGTGCCTGCGGCCCGGGCCGGACGCCGTGGCGGCGTTCCTGGGGATCCTGGCGGCGGGCGCGGTGTACGTCCCGCTCGATCCCGACCTGCCGGCCGAGCGGCTCCGGTACCTGGTCGAGGACTCCGGCACCGCGCTGGTCCTCGCCGAGCCCGGCACGTTCGCGCTGCTGCCCGAAGGACCGACCGTGCTGACATCCGGCCCGGAGTCCGGCCCGGCCCGCGACGGTGCGCGCGACCCGCAGCCCGCCGCGTCCCGACCCGCCGTCACCCTGCGCCCGGACCAGGCCGCCTACCTGATCTACACCTCCGGGTCGACCGGCCGCCCCAAGGGCGTGGTCAGCACGCACCGCGGACTGACCAACCTGGCCGACGCGATCCACGACCTGCTGGCGATCGGACCGGACGACCGGGTGCTCGCCTTCCACGCGCCCGGCTTCGACGCGGCCGTCTCCGACCTGCTCACCGCCCTGTGCGCCGGCGCCGAACTGCACCTCGCGCCGCGCGCGGAGCGGATGCCGGGCCCCGACCTCGCCCGCACCCTGCGGGAGCGGCGCATCACGATGGTCGACGTCCCGCCGATCGCCCTGCAGGCGATGGACCCGGCGGAGCTGCCCGACCTGCGGGTGCTGACCGTCGGCGGCGAGGCCTGCCCGGTGGACGTCGCCGAGGTGTGGCGCGCCGGACGCGCCTTCCACAACACCTACGGCCCGACCGAGGCCTCGGTGATGGTCACCGGCGGCCGCTACCGGGGCGGTCCGACGGTGCCGATCGGCCGGCCGCTGACCGGCACCCGGATCCACGTGCTGGACGACGCGCTGCGACCGGTGCCGATCGGCGTGGTCGGGGAGCTGTACCTCGGCGGGGCCGGGGTCGGGCGCGGCTACCTCGGGCGCCCGGGGCTCACCGCCGCGGCCTTCCTGCCGGACCCGTTCGCGGGCGGCGGTGCCCGGCTCTACCGCTCCGGGGACCTCGCCCGCTGGCGTGACGACGGCACCCTGGACATCCTCGGCCGCCGCGACGGACAGGTGAAGATCCGCGGCAACCGGGTCGAGCCCGGCGAGGCCGAGGCGCGGTTGCGGGAGTGCCCCGGGGTCGCCCGGTGCGCGGTGGTGGTCCGGGAGGACGAGCCGGGGCGCCGACGGCTGGTCGGCTACCTGGTGCCGGACGGCGCCGGTGCGCCCGGCGCCGACTCCCTGCGCGAAACCCTGCTGCGCAGCCTGCCGGACTACCTGGTGCCGGAGGCGTTCGTGGTCGTCCCGGACCTGCCGACGACCCCGAACGGCAAGCTCGACCACCGCGCACTGCCCGTGCCGACGACCGCCCGGCCCCGGCTCGGCACCCCGTACCGGGCGCCGCGGGGGGCCACCGAGACGGCCGTGGCCGCGGTCTGGCGGGCCGTGCTCGGCCTGGACCGGGTCGGCGCCGACGACAACTTCTTCGACCTGGGAGGGAACTCGATGCTGGTGGTGAAGGTCCACACCGGGCTGCGGGAGGCGCTCGGCGTGCGGCTCGCCGCGGTCGACCTGTTCCGCTACCCGTCCGTCGCGCGGCTGGCCCGCTTCCTCGACGCCGACGGGGGCACCGGGCGGGACACCGCCGCGCCCGCCCGTCCGGCCGCGGCCGCCACTGCCAGCACTGCCGCCACCGCCACGACCACCGCCCCCGGACGGCGGGCCCTGGCGGCCCGCACCCGGCGGCTGCACGCGGGGGAGGGGCAGTCATGACCGAGGACGGTGGACTGGACATCGCCGTCGTCGGGCTGGCCGGCCGCTTCCCCGGCGCCGAGGACGTGACGGCCCTGTGGCGGGCGCTGCTGGACGGCCGCCCGACGACCAGCCGGTTCACGCCGGAGGAGCTGGCCGGCTCGGTGCCCGCCGCGGAGTACGGGCGCCCGGACTACGTGCCGGTGTTCGGCGTCCTGGACGGCGCGGACCGCTTCGATGCGGGCTTCTTCGGCTACTCACCGCACGACGCCCGGCTGATCGACCCGCAGCAGCGGGTGTTCCTGGAGTGCGCGTGGCAGGCGCTGGAGTCGGCCGGGCACGTCGCCGACGTCGACGAGCTCGCCGTCGGGGTCTACGGGGCCACCGGGATGAGCGGCTACCTGCTCCACCACCTGCTGCCCGCGGGGGAGGCCGTCGGCTCGGAGTACGAGATGTCGGTGGCCAACGACAAGGACGCGGTGGCCACCCGGGCCGCCTACCACCTCGGTCTGCGCGGCCCGGCGATGGCCGTCCAGACGGCGTGCTCCTCCTCGCTGGTCGCGGTGCACCTGGCCGCGCAGGCCCTGCTCGCGGGGGAGTGCGACGTGGCGCTGGCGGGGGCCGCGCACGTGCGGCTGCCGCTGCGGGCCGGCTACCGGTACGAGGCCGGCGGCATCATGGCCCGCGACGGGGTGTGCCGCCCGTTCGACGCGTCGGCCACCGGGACGGTCGGCGGCAGCGGGGTCGCGGTGGTCGTGCTGCGGCGCCTCGCGGACGCGCTCGCCGACGGCGACACCGTCCACGCCGTGCTGAAGGGCTCCGCGGTGAACAACGACGGCCGCGCCAAGGTCGGCTACACCGCGCCGAGCGTCGAGGGCCAGGTGGACGTGGTGCGCACCGCCCATCTGGCGGCCGCCGTGGACCCGGCGACGATCGGGTACGTCGAGGCGCACGGCACCGGCACCGCCCTCGGCGACCAGGTCGAACTCGCGGCCCTGCGCGAGGTGTTCGGCTCCTCCGGGGGGCGGCGCGCGCTCGGCTCGGTCAAGGCCGTCACCGGGCACCTGGACGTCGCGGCCGGGGTCACCGGCCTGATCAAGGCCTGCCTCGCCGTGCGGCACGGCGTCGTCCCGCCCAGCCCGTACTTCGCCACCGCCCACCCCGACCTGGCCGGGGACGCCTCCTTCCTCGTCGGCACCGCGCCGGCGCCGTGGCCGGTGGTGGGACCGCCCCGGCGGGCCGGCGTCAGCTCCTTCGGGATCGGCGGCACCAACGCCCACGTCGTCGTCGAGCAGCCGCCGGAGCCCGCGGTGCTCCCCACGGCCCGCACCGAGCACGTGCTGGTGCTGTCGGCCAGGACGGCGCCGGCGCTGGACCGGGCCCGGGAGGAGCTGCGCGCCCACCTGGCCGGGGCCGGGGCGGACCTCGAACTCGCCGACGTGGCGCACACCCTGAGCCGCACCCGGCGCCGGTTCGAGCACCGGCTCGCGCTGGCCTGCCGGAGCACCGGGGAGGCCGTCGACGCGCTCTCCCGCCCGGCGGCCCTGGACACGGCCGACGGCGAGGACACGGACGGCACGGTCGCCTTCCTCTTCCCGGGCCAGGGCGCGCAGCACGCGGGCATGGGCGAGGAGCTCTACCGGACGGAGCCGGTCTTCCGCGAAGAGCTGGACCGGTGCGCCGACACGCTCGCCCCGCTGCTCGGCCTCGACCTGCGCGACGTCCTCCACCGGGCCCCCGACGACGACCTGCTGCGGCAGACCCGGATCACCCAGCCGGCGCTGTTCGCCGTCGAATACGCGCTGGCCAGGCTCTGGGAGCACCGCGGTGTGCGGCCCGCGGCGGCCGCCGGCCACAGCGTCGGCGAGTACGCGGCGGCCTGCCTGGCCGGGGTGTTCCGGCTGCCGGACGCGCTGGCGATCGTGGCCGCCCGGGGGCGGCTGATGCAGTCGCTGCCGCCCGGCGCGATGCTCTCCGTGCCGCTGCCGGCCGCCGAGTTGGCGGCCCGGCTGCCGCAGGGGGTGGAGCTGGCCGCGGCCAACGCGCCGGCCCTCTCCGTCGCCTCGGGTGCACCGGGGCCGGTCGCCGAACTCGCCGCGAAGCTGCGCGCCGAGGGCCTCGACTGCCGGGAGCTGCGCACCTCGCACGCCTTCCACTCGGCGATGATGGAGCCGGTGCTGGGCGAGTTCGCGGAGTTCGTCGGCCGGTTCGAGGCGCGGGCCCCGCGCTTCCCGGTGCTCTCCGGCCTCGACGGGGAGCCGCTGTCCGCCGCCGACGCCGCCGATCCGGCCTACTGGGCGAGGCAGTTGCGCGAGCCCGTCCGGTTCGACGCCTGCGTCCGGCGGCTGCTCGCCGGGCCGTCCGCGCTGCTGGAGGTCGGCCCCGGCGCCGCCCTGACCACCCTGGTGCGTCAGCACCGGGCCGGCGGGGGGCGGAGCACGCCCTCGCTGCCCGGGCCCAGGGAACGGGGCGGCGAACGGCTGGCGATGGCCGCCGCGACCGGCCGGCTGTGGCTGGCCGGGGTCGACGTCGACCTGCACGGGGGCGGGCCGGCCGAGCGCCGCCGCCGGGTGCCGCTGCCGACCTACCCCTTCGAGCGGGAGCGGCACTGGGTCGAGCAGCCCGGCGCGGCCGCGCCGCGGACCGCGGAGCCGGCCGCCGCACCCGGGCCGGCCGGGACCCCGGAGGAGGTCGTCCGGCGGATCTGGAGCGACCTGCTCGGCATCCCCGAGATCGGCCCGGACCAGGACTTCTTCGGTCTCGGCGGGCACTCGCTGCTGGGCACCAAGGTGGTCGCCCGGATCCGTGAGGCGCTCGGCGTCGACCTGCCGGTCGGCGCGCTGTTCGACACACCCACCCTCGGCGGCCTGACGGCCACCGTCACCACGCTCCTGGCCGGGCGGGACGGGCCGCAGGAGCCCGCCGTGCAGGAGCCCGCAGCGCCGGAGCAGCCGGACGGCCTGGCCGGGCTGCTCGCCGAGATCCGGGCGATGACGCCCGCACAGGTCAGACAGGAGCTCGGCGGCCAGGCCCCGGGCGGGACACCGAGGGAGGACCGGCCGTGACCGGGGACCAGCACTACCGGGTCGTCGTCAACGACGAGGAGCAGTACTCGATCTGGCCCGCCGACCGGGAGGACGCGCCGGGCTGGCGCGACGCCGGGTACCGCGGCACCCGGGCGGACTGCCTGGAGCACGTCGAACGCGTCTGGACCGACATGCGCCCGCTCGGCGCCCGCTGACACGACAGGGAAGAGGAAGGGGTACGGACCGATGGCACAGGACGTGTCGGCGCAACTCGCCGACCTGACACCGGACCAGCGGGAGCTGCTGCGGTTGCGGCTGGCCGGGCGCGAACGGCGCCCGGAGCGGTTGCCGCTGTCGTTCACCCAGGAACAGCTCTGGTTCCTCGACCGGATGGACCCGGGCACCGCCGTCTACAACGTGCCGTTCGCCCTGGAGCTGGACGGGCCGCTGGACCGGGACGCGCTCGCCGCCGCCCTGAACGCCGTGGTGGCCCGGCAGGAGGCGCTGCGCCTGGTCTTCGCCGAGGACGACGACGGGCCCCACCAGTACGTCCTGCCCGCGGCCGAGGTCCCGCTGCCGGTGGTGGACCTGCGGGGGCTGCCCGCCGAGGAGCGCGCGGCGCGGGCCGACCGGACCGCCGCCGAACACGGCCTGGTCGCCTTCGACCTGACCCGCGGCCCCCAGCTCGCCGCCTGCCTGCTGGCCCTGGCCGACGACCGGCACCGGCTGCTGGTGACCGTCCACCACATCGTCTACGACGCGTGGTCCGGCGACGTCTTCGCCACCGAACTGGTCGAGCACTACCGCCGGTTCGCCGAGGGCACGCCGGTGGACCTGCCGGTGCTGCGCACCGGCTTCGCCGACCACGCCCGCGGCCAGCGCGAACCGGCCGCGCTCGCCGCCCTGGAGGAGCACCTGGCGTACTGGCGGGAGCGGCTGGCCGACGCCCCGCTCACCAGCACGCCGCGCCCGGACCGCCGCCGCCCGCCGGTGCAGACGCACCGCGGCGGCCGGCACGTCCGGGCCTTCCCGGCCGAGCTGACCGCGGCGATGACCGCACTGGCCCGGGAGGCCGGGGTCACCTTCAACGCCGTCGCCCTCGCCGGGTTCGGCGCTGCGCTGTCGCAGCACACCGGCCACCGCGACCTCGTCCTCGGCACCCCCGCCGCCGGGCGGCCGCGGGTCGAACTGGAGCCGCTGATCGGCTCCTTCGCCAACATGCTGGTGCTGCGGATCGACCTGTCCGGCGATCCCTCCGTGCGCGAGGCCGTCCGCCGCGCCCACCGGACGACCGGCGAGGCCTACCGGCACCAGGACGTGCCCTACGCGCGGGTGGTCGAGGAGGTCGCGCCGCCCCGCGACCCCGGCATCAACCCGCTGTTCCAGGTGCTGTTCACCGTCACCGACGCCGGCGCCGCCGAGCTCTCCGCGGCGGGCGTGCGGTTCTCCCCGCTGCCGGTGGACAACCGGCTCACCGACTTCGACCTGTTCGTGACGCTGTCCCGGCGGGCGGGCCGGGACGAACTGGTCGTCGACTACAACGCCGACCTCTACCTCGCCGGCACCGTCGAGCGCCTCGCCGAACGGGTGGCCGCCGTGCTGGCGGACATGGTGCGGGCGGCCGACGAGCCGCTGCACGCCCTGCCCTCGACGGCCCGCGCCACCGTCGCCGTCGGCGCCACCTTCACCGCCGACCTGATCGCCGACCCGCTGCGGCTCTGGCTGGACCTGCGGCAGGCCCCCGCCGACGTCCGGCTCGCGCCCTACGGCCAGCTCGTCCAGCACCTGCTGACCCCGGACGACGCGGCCGCCACCGTCGGTCTGCTGCGCTGGGAGGACTGGCTGCGCCGGTCCGCCGGGGACGCCGATCCGGCCGCGGTGCTGGACGCGGCCATGCGGGACTTCGAGGCCGCCGTCGCGGGCTACCGCCGCCGCACCGGCGCACCGCTGGTCCTGCTGCGCTGCCCCGCCTCCCCGGCCGCCGCCGAACGCGGCTGGAGCGGCCTGTTCGCCCGGCTGGACGACCGGCTGGCCGCACTGCGGCACGCGGTGCCCGGGGTGTCCGTCGACTGGGCCGAGGAGCACCCGTACCCGGTGCCGCACGACCCGGTGACCGACCGGATCGGCCACATCCCCTACCCGCCCGAGTACTTCGCCGCGCTGGCCGGGCTGGTCGCGCGGCGGCTGCCGGCCCCGGAGCCCGAGCCCGAGCGGGCCGCCTGCGCGGCCGCCCTGCTGGACGACCCGGCCGAGGCGGCCGCCCGGGTGGCCCCGCGCGCGGTGCGGGCCGGCGACGGCGCGGCGCCCGGCCGTGAGCCGGGCACGCCCACCGAGGTCAGGCTGGCGCAGATCTGGCGGGAGGTCCTGCGGGTCGCCGAGGTCGGCGCCGACTCGGACTTCTTCGCGCTCGGCGGGCACTCCCTGCTGGCCACCCAATTGCTCTCCCGGCTGCGCCGCGAGTTCGGCCGGGAGGTGTCGCTGTACTCCCTGTTCACCCACCCGACCCTGGCCGGGCTGGGCGCGGTGCTCGACGCCGCCGAGGGCGCGGCGGCGGAGGCGCTGGAGCCCGCGCCGCCCGGGGCGCAGCCCGTCGCCTCCTCGATCCAGCAGCGCCTCTGGGCGACCAGCCGGCTGGACAGCGAGGACGCCCGGCACAACACGATGTCCGCGATGACGCTGCACGGCCCGCTGGACGTCGCGGCGCTGGAGCGGGCGGTCGAGGAGGTGGTGCGCCGGCACGAGGCGCTGCGCACCACGTTCACCGAGCACCGCGGCCTGCCGGTGCCGGTGGTCCACCCCCGGCTGCCGGTCTGGTGCGAGCCGGTCGACCTGACCGGCCCGGCCGGCGGCGACCGGGAGCGGGCCGTCGCCGAGCGGATCGAGCGGCTCGCGGCGCACCCGTACTCGCTCGCCGACGGCCCCCTGGTGCGGGTCGAGCTGCTGCGCACCGCGCCGGAGGAGCACCGGCTGCTGATCGGGATGCACCACATCGTCTGCGACAGCACCTCCTGGGGGATCCTGCTGGACGAGCTGTCGGTGCTCTACGGCGCGTACACCGCGGGGCGGCCGTCCCCGCTGCCGGAGCCCGTGCTGCAGTTCGGCGACTTCGCCCACGACCAGCAGCGGTGGCTGGCCGGGCCGGAGGTCGAGACCCACACGGCGTTCTGGCGGGAGCGGCTGCGCGGCGCGCCGGCCCCGGTGGAACTGCCCGGCGACGTCCCGCCCGGGTCCGCGGGCACCGGGGCCGCCGGAGCGGACGGCACGGAGGAGGGCGTCGCCGGGCGGGCCGGGCGGCTGTTCCCGGCCGAGCTCGGCACGGCCGTGCGCGACCTGGCCAGGGCCGAGGGCGTCACCCCGTACAGCGTGCTGCTCACGGTGTTCGCGGTGCTCCTGCAGCGCGAGTCCGGCCGGAGCGACCTGGTCATCGGGATGCCGACGACCGGCCGGGACCGGGCCGAACTGCAGGGCGTGGTCGGCTGCTTCGCCGACCTCCTGCCGCTGCGCCTGGACCTCTCCGGCGACCCGGCGTTCCGCCGGCTGGTCCGCCGTCTGCACGCGGGCGTCAAGGACGCCCAGGCGCACCAGCGCCTGCCCTTCCCGAAGATCATGGAGGCGCTGCGGCTGCCCCGCGACTCCTCCCGGCACCCCCTGCGCTGCGTGCTCAACTACGCCGACGCCCCGGACGAGCCGCCGACGCTGCCCGGCCTCACCGTGGAGCCGCTGCCGGCCGGCCCGGCCGGTGCGGACTTCGACGTGCTGTTCACCGTGGACTGGCAGGGCGACCGGCTGGAGGCCGACTTCACCTACTCGGCCGAGCTGTTCAGCCACGGGCGCGCGGAGGCGGTGGTCGCCCGGTTCGGCGAGCTGCTGGCCGACCTGGTCGCCGCGCCGGACACGGTGATCGTCACGGACCGCCCGCCGGCCGCCGACCGGCCCGTCCAGCGGATCGGCGTGGCCTCCTCCTTCCCCACCGGGGAGCTCGGGGCGACCCTCGGCTTCTGGTCCGGGCTGCTCGGCGAACCCGCCCTGGAGGTGTCCGCGGCGCCGCCGGGCCAGGTGCGCCGGCCGCTGCTCGACCCCGACGGGCCGTTCCGGGCGAACGGGCTGGACGTGCTGCTGCTGCGCTGGGAGGACCTGCTGCCCGGCACCCCCGCCCGGCCCGACGGCGCCCCGGCCCTGCCGGCCGGCGTCGCCGCCCTGGAACGGGCGCTGGCGGAGCTCGCGGCGGCGGTCGGCGCCCACCGGGACCGGACGGACGGCGAGCTGGTGCTCGGCCTCTGCCCCGCCTCGGCGGCCTACGCCGACGACCGCTGGGCCGGGGTGTTCGGCGGCCTGTCCGACCGGCTCACCGCCTTCGCCGCGACCCTGCCGGGCGTGCACGTGCTGACGATGGACCGCTGGGCCCGCCGCTACGGCCTCGGCGCACCCCACCCGGGACGGGACGGCCTGCCCTACTCCGCAGCCTTCGAGACGGTGCTCGGCACGGTCGTCGCCCGGCTGGCCGGCCGGCAGCGGCACCGGCCGGTGGACACGGTGGCGGCCGACCCCTGCGCCTTCGGGCCGGAGCTCGTCCCGCTGCTGCGCGAACAGCTCGGCCACGGCCGGGAGGTGGTGCTGACGGCGCCGCCGTCGCTGCCGGAGCTGGACGCGCTGGTCGCCGTCGGCGCCGTACGGGTGGGCGGGGCCCCGGAGGGCGCCGTGCTGCTGGACCCGGCGGTGGCCCCGGCGCACCTGTGGCCGCTCGACGCACCCTTCCCCGGCCCCTCGGGGCGGCCGTCGCAACGGCTGTCGCCGGGCTTGGGGCAGGGCTCGTCGCAGGGCGTGACCCAGGGCCCGTCGCAGGGCCTGACACCGGGCCTGGCGCAGGGCCCGTCGGGAGGCCCGTCGCCGCTCCCGCCCCTGCCGCCCGAGCTGCTCGCCGACATCGCCACCGGGCTGGCCACGGCCGAGGACGTCGCCGACGCCGTCCGCACGGGAGCGCGCCGCCCGGCCCGGCGCACCGCGGCCGCCCCGCGCACCGAACGGGAGCGGGCCCTGGCCGCGATCTGGGCCGAGGTCCTGCACCTGGGCGAGGTCGGCATCCACGACGACTTCTACGAGCTCGGCGGGGACTCCCTGCTGGCCATCACCGTGGCCTTCCACGCGGCGGAGGCCGGCATCCGGCTGTCCGCCCGGCAGCTCACCGAGCGCCGCACCATCGCCGAACTGGACCTGGACGCCGCGGCGCCCACCACCGGGCACGAGGTCGCCGAGGGCGAGGTGCCGCTGACGCCGGCCCAGCTCTGGTGGTTCGAGTCGGTCGCCACCACGATGGCCGAGCCCTCCTGGTTCAACCACCCGTACTACCTCGACCTGCTGCGGCCGGTCGCGGTGGAGCACCTGCGGGAGGCGGTGCGGCTGCTCGCCGACCACCACGGTTCGCTGCGGCTGCGGTTCCGCCGCACGGAGGACGGCACGCTGCGCCAGCACCACGCCGATCCGGCCGACGCCGTCCCCTTCGCGAGCCACGACCTGTCCGCGGCCGCCCCCTCGGAGCAGGACGAGGCGATGCTCGCGCTGGCCGCCGCGGCGCAGCGCACCCTCGACCTCACCGAAGGGCCGACCTGCCGGGTGCTGCACTTCGCGACCGGCCCGGACCGCCCGGACCGCCTGCTGATCATCGCCCACCACCTGGTCGTGGACGCGATCTCCCGCGACCTGCTGCTCGGCGACCTGCGGACCCTGTGCACCCGGCTCGCGAACGGCGAGCCGCCGCGGCTGCCCGCCCGGACCACCGCGTACAGCACCTGGGCCCGCCGGCTGTCCGCGCACGACCTGAGCGGCGAACTGCCGCACTGGCTGGCGCAGACCTCGGCGGCGGCCACCCTGCCGCCGCCGGACCACCCCGACGGCGTCACCACGCTCGCCGCCGGCGCGATGACCAGCACCACCCTGACCACCGAGCAGACCGACGGCCTGCACGAGGCGGTCCGCCGGCTGCGGGTCAACGTCCGCGACCTGCTCGTGTGGAGCGTCGCCGAGGCGGCCGCCGCCCGCGCCGGGACGGACGAGTGCCTGCTCGCCACCACCGGGCACGGGCGCGAGCACCTCTTCGCCGACGTCGACCTGAACCGGACCACCGGGTGGTTCCAGGTGATGTACCCCGCGCTCCTGCGGCTGCCGGAGACCGCCGACCCGGGAGCCCGGGCGGCGGCCGTCGCCCGGCAGCTGGCGCGGGTGCCCAACAACGGCATCGGCTACGGCGTCCTGCGCTTCGCCGGGCCGGACCGGGAGGTCCGCGCGCGGCTGGCCGCACTCGTCCAGCCCCGGATCGCCGTCAACTACATGGGCAACTTCGGGTTCGACGAGGTCGCCCGGGCCGACGACCTGTTCGAGGTCTGTGACGCCCCCTACGGCGAGACCGACGACGGCGTCGGCCGCTGGCCCTACGACCTGGACGTCGGCGGCGTGATCGTCGGCGGCCGGCTCCGGCTCGACGTCGGCTACGCCACCACCGTCTACGCGGCCGGGACGGCACGGGAGTTCCTCGACGAGCTCCGCGCCCGCCTGGTCGGCCTGATCGGCCCGACCGGCTGAGCCCTCCGACCAACACCAGTGGAAGGACCTGCACGACCATGCGACGTCCAACCGGATTCGCGGCATTCGCCGTGCTGTGGTGCGGTCAGTTCCTGTCCGTCGTCGGCACGCGGATGACCAACTTCGCGGTCAGCGTCTGGATCTGGGACCGAACCGGCAGCACCACCCAGTTCACCCTGAGCCTCTTCTTCGCCTTCGCCTCGACGGTGCTCTTCAGCCCGGTCGCCGGCGCGTTCATCGACCGCTGGAACCGCCGGGTGACGATGATGATCTCCGAGCTCGGCTCGGCGGTCGCCACCGGGGCGCTGCTGATCCTGTTCCTGAGCGGGTCGACCAGCATGTGGCCGCTCTACCTGGTCAACTTCGTCACCGGCGCGTTCGTCGCGTTCCAGGTGCCGGTGTTCCAGGCCACCATCACCCTGATGATGGAGCGCGGGAACTACGCCCGGGCCAACGCGATGATGTTCGCGGTGCGTTCGACCCCCGAGCTGTTCGCCCCGCTGCTGGCCGCCCTGCTGCTCACCGTCACCAGCATCAGCACGATCCTGCTGGTGGACACCCTCTCCTACGCCTTCGCCATCGGCACCGTGCTGCTGGTGGCCCTCCCGGCCACCCCGGACCGGCCCGACGGCGCCGCGTCGACCTTCTGGCAGGACTGCCAGTTCGGCTTCCGCTACATCCTGCGCAGCAGACCGCTGCGCAACCTGGAGGCCTTCCTGGTCGTCATCAACGTGCTCGCCTCGACCGGCTACCTGCTGCTGCGGCCCATGGTGCTGGCCAGGACCGGGGACAGCGCGGACTCGCTGGCGCTGGTGCTGTCCACCGGGGCCATCGGCGGCATCGCGGGCACCGTCCTGGTGGCGGCGCTGAAGTCCCCGCGGGACAAGATGATGTTCGTGCTCTGGGCCACCGTCGCGTTCAGCGTCGTCGGCCGGATCCTGTACGGCATCACCGACCTGGTGCTGTTCCTCGGCGTCGCCCTGATCGTCGTGCACCTGTGCATCCCGATCATCGACGGCTACACCAACACGGTCTGGCAGGAGAAGGTCGAACCGCACGTCCAGGGCCGGGTGTTCGCGGCCCGGCAGTTCGTCGAGGAGCTGTCCATCCCGATCGCCACCCTGGTGGCCGGACCGCTCGTCGACCACGTCCTCGGCCCGTGGATGGAGCCGGGGGCGCAGGGCGCGCGGATCTTCGGCGGCCTGGTCGGCACCGGGCAGGCCGGCGGCATCGGCCTGGTCTTCGTCGGCATCGGCGTGGCCGGCACCGTGCTCGCGCTCGGGGCGTTCCTGATGCCCAGCATCCGGCGCATCGAGAGCGTCCTGCCGGACGCCGCGGCGGAGCCCGCGCTCGAACCGGCCGGCGGCCCGGCCGGGGACGGCGCGGACCTGGCGGTGGCGCCGTGACCGCCGCCGCCGAACCCGCCCGCCTGCACGCGCTCGTCGCCGAGGTCCTCGACCTCGACCCGGCGGCCGTCACCGACGAGGACGGCCCCGCCACCCTGCCCGAGTGGACCAGCCTGCGCCACCTCCAGCTGGTGGTGACGCTCGAGGAGGTCTACCGGGTCTCCTTCGCCTACGAGGAAGTGAGAAACGTGCCGACCATCGGCCGGCTGCGCACGGTGCTGCGCGCCAAAGGGGTGCCGGCATGACCGCGCCCACCCCGTACCGCATCCGCACCGCCTGGCGGGAGCTGTCCCGCACCGGCCCGGCCCCGGTGCTGCGGATCGGCCTGCTCGCCAGCTACACCGTCGACCAGCTGCTGCCCTACCTCGGCGTGCCGCTGCACGAGGCGGGGCTGCCGGCCCGGTTCCGGGTCGGCCCGTTCGACCAGATCGTCCGCCAGTGCCTGGACGACCGGGGGGAGACGGCCGCCGGCGAACCGGACGTGCTGATCCTGGCGCCCCGCTTCGAGGAGCTCGGCCCGGCCGGACCGCGGTGGACGACGGACCTGCTGGCCGTCGCCGACGCCGCCCGCACCGCCGCCGAGCGCTGGGCGGGCACCGTCGTCCTGGTGCTGCCCGCGCTGCCGGACGAACCGGACCTCGGGATCGGCGACGCCGGCTCGCCGACCGGGAGCACCGCCCTGGCCACCCGGGCCAGGGAGGCCGTCCGGGCCCGGCTGGCTGCCCTGCCCGGCGTGCTGGTCGCCGACGCCGAGGACGCCGTCCGGGAGGTCGGGGCCGGGCAGGCGCACCACCCCACGATGTTCCGGCTCGCGAAGGTGCCCTACACGGAGGAGCTGTTCGCCCGGCTCGGCGCCCGGATCGCCCGGCTGCTGATCGGCCGCTTCGGTGCCGGCGTGCGCGCCGTCGCGCTCGACGCGGACGGGCTGTCCGGCGGGGCGGCCGCGGCCCTGCGCGGCCCGCTGCGGGCGCTGCGCCGCGCCGGCACCCGGGTGGGCCTGTGCGCCACCGACGAGGCCGTCTGGCCGGCGCTCGCCAAGGAGTGCCCGGAGCTCGTCGCCGCGGTGGACGCGGCCGTGATCGGCCCCGGGCCGATCGACGAGCGGCTGGCCGGGGTCGCCGCGGCCCTCGACCTGCCGGTGCGGGCGGTGGCGCTGGTGACGACGGACGCCGGCCTGCGCCCGGGGGCGTCGGTGCTGCTCGGCGAGCAGCCCGACGGCTGGGCCGGCACGCTGGCCGCGGCCGGGCTGTTCGACCGCCCGGCACCGCCGGCCGTGCCGCCGGTCCCGGAGCCGCTGGGGCCGGAGGAGCCGGTGGCGGGCTCGGCGGCCGGGTCGGTGGCGGCCTCGGGGGCCGGGTCCGCGGCCGTGTCGCTGGAGGGGTTCGTGGCCGGCCTCCAGGTGGTCGTGGACGTCCGGCCGGTGGCCGGGCAGCTGGACGCGGTGGCCGAAGTGGTCGCCCGCGCCAAGGACTTCACCCTCGGCAACGAGCAGGACGCGGAGGACCTCGCCGGGTACGCCGGGGAGCTGCTGGCCGTGTCGGTGCGCGACCGGTTCGGCGACTACGGCCTCAGCGGCGCCGTCGGGCTGCGCCGCGCCGACGGCGTGTGCACGGTCGACCTGTTCTCGCTCTCCTGCCCGGTGCTCGGCCGGCGCGTCGAGGACGAGGTGCTGGGCGAGGTGGTCCGCCGGGCCGAGGGCGCCGACGTGGTGTTCCGCTACCGGGAGACCGGGCACAACGGCGCCGCGGTGGCCTTCCTGCGGGCGCTGCCCGGGACCGGCGGCACCGGCGCCGGGCAGTCGGCCCGGCTGCACGCCCTGACCTGGGACGCCCCCGCACCGGCGGCCGGACCGGCGGCGGCCGGCGTGCGCTTCGGCGTCGTCGCCCTCGGCGAGTCGCTGCCCGAGGCCTGCTCCGTCGCCGAGCTGGCGCCCTCGTACACCGCCGACCTGGACCGGATCCGCGGCTGGGGCTACCGCTCCTTCCACCGCGCGCCCGACGGGACCGGCCTCACCGACCTCGCCGTCGAGGCCGGCGAACGCGCCCTGGCCGAGGCCGGGGTCGCCGCCGAGGAGGTCGACCTGGTCGTGCTGGCCGTCGCCGACCTCGCCGAGTACCTGTACTGGGACCCGGCGGCCGCCACCCAGGCCCGGCTCGGCGCGCGCCGGGCCGAGGCGGTGCTGGTCAACCAGGCCTGCGGCGGCGGCGTCGCCGCCTTCGACCTGGTCGCCGGCCGGTTCGCCGTCCACCCGGACTACCGGACGGCCCTGCTGATCGGCGCCAACCGGGTCTGCGAGCCGTACTGGAACCGGATGGAGATCAACACCAGCGTCTACTCCGACGGCGCGGCCGCGGCCGTGCTCCGCCGCGACCACGGCGGCTGCCGCTGGCTGGCCACCGAGACCATCACCGACGGCGACTACGCGGACTTCATGCGGATGGACGTCGGCGGCGCGGCCGAGCCGTTCCGCGCGGGGGCCGCCGAGCAGCCGGGCGTGCGCAACCCGCAGGACCGGCTGGACGACTTCTTCCGGGGCGACGTGCGCGCCATGTACCGGTTCGTGTCGATGATCCGCAGCCGCGGCCGCGAGGTCGTCGACCGGGCCTGCGCGAGGGCCGGCGTCGACCGCCGGGACCTGCGCCGAGTGATCCACTTCAACGACAACGGCCGGCAGCTCGCCGACCTCGCCAGGGACCTCGGCGTCCCCGTCGAGCGGACCAACGTGGACTCCGCCCTGGACCACGGCCACATCGGCTGCGCCGACCAGCTGGTGACGCTGCGCCGGCTGCTCGCCGCGGGCGAACTCGCCACCGGGGACCTGGTGGCCCTGACCAGCACGAGCAGCGGCATGCACTGGGTGTGCACGCTGCTCCAGGTGTGAGAGACGGAGACGACATGGACACCGACGAGACCGTCCTGGCCCGGATCCGCGCGCTCCGGGACGAGGACGCGCCGCCCGACCCCGGGCTGCCCGCCGCCCTGGCCGCGCTGAGCGCGCCCACGGCACTGCGCGACGCCGGCCGCCTGCTGGCCGGTGTCGCCCCGGAACGGGTCGTGCCGCCCGGCCGGGCGCCACGGCCGCTGCGGATCGCGATCGCCGCCACCTTCACCGCCGAGAACGTCGAACCGCTGCTGCGGGTCGAACTGCTGCGGGCCGGCATCGCGCCGGAGATCCACGTCAGCGGCTACGACCAACTGCTCGTCCAGCTCACCGACCCGGGCTCCGAGCTGGCCCGCTTCGCCCCCGACGTCACCCTGTGCCTGCTGCACGACGAGGCGCTGCTTCCCGCCGACTGGGACCCGTCCGACCTCGCCACGCTGACCGGTCCGGCCGGCGAGCGGCTGGCCATGCTGGAACAGGCGGTGACCGGCTTCGCCGAGTCCTCCGGCGGCGCCGTGGTGCTGCACACCGTGCCGCTCGCCCGCTCCCGGCAGCGGCGCGTGATCGGCTACTCCGCCCGGGCCGGACTGGGCGCGGCCTGGCGGGACGTCAACCGCCGCCTGCTGGAGCTGGCCGGGCGCCACCCGGCCGTCCACGTCCTGGACTTCGAGGCGCTGCTGGTCGACCACCCCGGCCCGGTGCGGGACGAGCGGCTGCACCGCTTCGCCGGCATGGCCTGGACCTTCGGGGTGGAGGCGGAGTACGCCCGGGAGGCCGCCGCGCTGTGCCGGGCGGCGGCCGGCCTCGGCCGCAAGCTGCTCGTGGTCGACCTCGACAACACGCTGTGGGGCGGGGTCCTGGGGGACGACGGCCCCGAGGGCCTGCAGATCGGCGGCGGCTACCCCGGGAACTGCTACACCGAGCTGCAGCGCGGCCTGCTGGCGCTGCGGCGCCAGGGCGTGCTGCTCGCCGTGTGCAGCAAGAACGAGCGGTCCGCGGTGGACGAGGTGCTCGCCACGCACCCCGAACTCCTGCTGCGGCCGGACGACTTCGTGGCCAGGGCCGCCAACTGGGGCCGCAAGGACCACAACATCCGGCAGATCGTGCAGACCCTCAACCTGGGCCTGGACAGCGTCGTCTTCGTCGACGACAGCCCGTTCGAGTGCGACCTCGTCGCCCGGGAGATCCCGGAGGCCCGGGTGGTCCGGCTGGGCGGGGATCCGGCGGGGCACCTCGCGGCCGTCCTGGAGCCGCAGTTCTTCGGCGCGCTGACGACGACCGCGACCGACCGGGAGCGCACCGGCCTGTACCGGGCCCGTGCCGAGCGGGAGGAGTTCGCGGAGTCCTTCGCCTCCGCCCACGACTACCTGGCCGGCCTCGGACTGCGGGTCACCGTCACCCCGGCCGACGAGTTCGACCTGCCCAGGATCATCCAACTCGCCGCCCGGACAAACCAGTTCAACCTCAACCCGGGAGCGCACGGCGAGCGCGGCACCCGGGCGGCGGCCGCCTCGCCCGACCACCTGCTGCTCGGCTTCGAGGTCGCGGACCGGTTCGGCCGCGAGGGGCTGGTCGGCGCGGCCTGGATCGCCACGGGGCCGGACGCCTGGCTCGTCGAGAACTTCGTGATGAGCTGCCGGGTCTTCTCCCGCGGGGTCGAGCACGCCGTCCTCGCCCACCTGGCCGGCCTCGCCCGGGCCGGCGGCGCCACCACCCTGCACGCCGACTACCGCCGCGGCGACCGGAACGGACCGGCCGCCTCGCTGCTGGAGTCCTTCACCCCGATCGGCGGCCCCGCGGCCCCCGGTGACGCGACCCGCTACGCGCTCGACCTCACCGCGGCCGACGTGGCCGCACCCGACTGGATCGTCCTGGACGGAAGGGAGCCCTCCCATGTCTGAAACCACCGGAACCACCGGAACCACCGGAACCACCGGCACGGCCGGCAGCACCGCCGGCACCACCCGCACCACCGACGTCACCGGCGCGCTCGTCGGCCTCGTCGAACGGGTCACCGGGCTGCCCGGCCTCTCCCCGGCCTCGCGCTTCCAGCAGCTCGAGAACTGGACCAGCCTGGCCGCACTGCGGCTGCTCACCGACGTCGAGGACGCCTTCGGGGTCCAGCTCGACCTGCGCACCTACTTCGCGGTCGCCGACGTCGCCGGACTCGGGGGCCTCGTGACCGCCGCGCTGGCGGACCGGTGATCCGCCGCATCGACCACGTCGGGATGGTGGCGGCGGACCTCGGGTCCGCGGCCACCGGCCTGCGGATGCTCACCATGAGCCCGGACGCCACCGACGCGGTCGCCACCTACGACGTCACCTGCCAGTTCTGGCGCCGCGCGGGCGACCCGACCGCGATCGAGATCGTCACCCCGTCCGGCCCGGCCAGCCAGGTCACCGGCCACCTGGCCCGTAGCGGGCCGGGCCTGCACCACGTGGCCTTCGAGGTCGACGACATCACCGCCGAACTGGCCGCGCTGAGCGCCCGCGGCGCGGTGCTGGTCGACGACGAGCCCCGCCCGGGCGGCCGGCCCGGGCTGCGCATCGCCTTCGTCCACCTCGGCCCGGCCACCGGCCTGCTGGTCGAGCTGGTGGAGTACGCGGACCGCCGGGAGGTGCGGTCGTAGGGCCCGCCGTCACCGCGAGGGGCGGCCGCCGCCGGCCAGGTCCTCCAGGACGGCCCGGGCCGCGTTGTGGCCCGGGATGCCGCTGACGCCCCCGCCGCGCACCGCCCCCGCCCCGCAGAGCAGCACGTCGGGGCGGGCGGTCGCCACGCCCCAGCGGGCGGCGGCGGTGCCGGCGGTGTCGGCGGTCTCGGTGCGGTACGGGAAGGCGAGGTCCCGGTGGAAGATGTGGCCGCCGGGCAGGCCGAGCTCCCGCTCCAGCTCGGGCGGCGTCCTGGCCTCCAGGCAGGGGCGGCCGGCGGAGTCGGTGGCCAGGCAGTCGGCGAGCGGTTCGGCGAGCACCTCGTCCACCTGGGCCAGCGCGGCGGCCAGGGCACGGTCCTTGGCGGCCGGGTCGGTGAACAGCCGGGCGGGCAGGTGCAGGCCGAACAGGGTCAGGGTGTGCAGGCCCTGGCGGAGCGCCTCGGGGCCGAGGACGGAGGGGTCGGTCAGGGTGTGGCAGTAGATCTCCGAGGGCGGTGCGCCGGGCATCCGGCCGGCCGCCGCCTCGGTGTGGGCGGTCTCCAACTGCCGGTAGCCCTCGGCGATGTGGAAGGTGCCCGCGAAGGCCTCCCGGGGGTCCGCGGCGGGGTCGCGCAGCCGGGGCAGCCGGCGGAGCACCATGTTGACCTTCAGCTGGGCACCCTCGGGGGCGGGCCCGGGGTGTTCGCCGAGCAGCCGGGCGAGCGTCGCCGGGGCGGCGTTGACCAGCACCCGGCGGCCCACCGCGACCGCCTCGCCGCCCTGGTGGCGGTAGCCGACCTCGGCGTCGCCGCGGCCGTCGGTGGCGATGCCGGTGACCTCGCAGCCGGTGCGGATCGTGGCGCCGGCCGCCAGCGCCGCCCCGGCCAGCGCCCCGGTGACGGCGCCCATCCCGCCGACCGGGACGTCCCAGTCGCCGGTCCCGTTGCCGATCACGTGGTAGAGGAAGCACCGGTTCTGGCGCAGTGACGGGTCGTGGGCGTGGGTGAAGGTGCCGATCAGTGCGTCGGTGAGGACGACGCCGCGCACCAGGTCGTCGGCGAAGGTCCGCTCGATCGTCTCGCCGAGCGGCCGTTCGAACACGGAGGTCCAGGCGTCCTCGTCGGCGACCCGCCGGCGCAGTTCGGCGCGGGTGGGCAGCGGCTCGGTGAGGGTGGGGAACACCCGCCGGGCGAGCCGCCCGGTCGTCTCCTGGAAGCGCTGCCAGGCCTCCCACTCCCGGTCCGTGCCGGTCAGGGCCCGGAACGAGTCCCGGGTGCGCCCGGGGTCGGACGCGTCCACCAGCAGCCCGGTGGGCTTGCCGTCCCGGACGGCGGGCGTGTACGAGGAGATCCGCCGCCGCCGCAG
Source organism: Kitasatospora sp. NPDC004745 (assembly GCF_042873275.1). Lineage (NCBI taxonomy): Bacteria > Bacillati > Actinomycetota > Actinomycetes > Kitasatosporales > Streptomycetaceae > Kitasatospora > Kitasatospora sp. NPDC004745. Next base: position 26,223 of record NZ_JBIALK010000024.1, read on the forward strand.
CTCCAGCCGCAGCCCCAGGTCGGTGACCACCTTCCGGGGCAGCAGGCTCACCAGGTACGAGTAGCGCGACAAGCGGGCGTCCACGCCCGCGAAGGCGCGGGTGGAGACCGCAGCCCCGCCCACCCGCGGCAGCCGTTCCAGCACGAGCACCCGCAGCCCGGCGCGGGCCAGGTAGGCCGCCGAGACCAGTCCGTTGTGCCCACCGCCGACGATCACGACGTCGTACCGGGGTGACGCGTTCGTGTTCATCCGGCCACGCTACGCCACCCCGGCGGCCGCGGACAGGGTGCCCGGCGACGCGACCGGGCTCCCCCGCGGAGGTGCGCGGGGGAGCCCGGTCGGCGGGGGGAGCCCGGTGCGGGCCGGCCGGTCAGCGGCCGCCGCGGACGATCTCCACCGAGAACCCGCGGTCGGTGGGCAGGGAGGGCGTGCGGATGTGCGTCACCCCGGTCGCCGGGTCGTGGTACCAGCCCGAGGGGGCGGCGTCGAGCGCGGCCGCCGAGTCCAGCCGGGGCAGCGGGCCGCCCCGGGTGACGACCAGGCGCGGGGCGTCCTGGCCGTGCACGGTGAAGCGGTAGGAGCGGGCGGCCGGCTTGCCGGCGTACGTCCCCGTGCTGGCGCCGACCCGGACGCTGGTGACGGCGCGGTCGGCGTGCACGTCGACCCGCTGCGTCGCCGAGGAGCCGGCGGCGAACTGCCGGGTGACGCCGTCGTCCTCGTACAGCGTGTACGAGGAGTCGCCCTTCGGGTAGAGGTCGTAGTCGAGCTCGCCGCGGTCGCGGTCCTGCCAGGAGAGCGTGCCCTTGGGCCACATCGGGACGATGGCGCCCCCGCGGACGAACAGCGGCAGGGTGTCCAGCGGGGCGGCGTAGCCGTCGATCGTGGTGGGGCCCTGGTAGGTGCGTCCGGTCCAGTAGTCGGTCCAGGTGCCCTCGGGCAGGTAGATGCCGTTGCGCACCGAGGTGTCGGAGTAGACCGGGGCGACCAGGAAGTCCGGCCCGGCGAGGAACTCGTAGGTGGCGTTCGGGCCGAGGGCGGCCGGGTCGTGCGGGTACTCGAGGGCGAGCGGGCGCACGGCGCCGACGCCGGTCCGGGTGGCCTCCGCGGACAGGGTGTACATGTAGGGCAGCAGCCGCTCCTTCAGCTGCAGGTACTTGCGGTTGATCGAGGTGTAGGGCTCGCCGTCCAGCCAGGGCTGCTGGTCGCGCTGCTCCTTGCCGGTCATGTCGCGGGCCCAGCCGTCCATGGTCATGACGGTGGGCAGGAAGGCCTTCCACTGCAGGTCGCGGGTGTACATCTGCGGGTCGCGCCGGAAGATGGAGCCGATGTCGCCGGTGTTGTAGGCGATGCCGGACATGGTGGCGCCGGCGTAGGTGGGGATCTGCCAGCGGATGTAGTCCCAGGACAGGCTTTGGTCGCCGCTCCAGAGCACCCCGCAGCGCTGGGCGCCGGCCCAGGAGACCGGCAGCCAGACGAAGCCCCGGGCGTCGCTGCTGTCCTCGATGCCGGCCTTGGCCTGGTCGCAGGCGTTCAGGGCGAAGTCGTAGCCGTTGCCGACCCAGGCGACGTCGAGCTTGCGCACCCGGACGCCGGCCTTGACCTCGGCGGCCTGGTCGGGAAGGCCGTTCTGGGTCCAGAGGCCGAGCTGGGCGTGGTCCTTGCGCAGGCCCTCGCCGGTTCTGGCGAGGTCCTCGTAGCCGCAGCCGTAGCCGTCGTTGACGAGCATCCAGCCGAGCGGCATGCCGTGCTGGACGTAGCCGTCGGCGACCTTGAGCGCGTCCAGGGTGTGGCGCTCGCCGCGGTTGGCGTTGTGCAGGTAGCAGTCGGAGTCGCCGGGTTCCAGGCCGTAGACGGGCGGCATGAAGGGCTTGCCGACGAGGGCGGTGTAGCGGCCGATCACCGACTTGACGTCACCGGTGAAGTAGTAGGCGTCCAGGCGGCGTTCCTGCTGCCCGGTGTGCACGGGGGAGCCGAAGTCGTAGGTGCCGGGGGCGAAGGTGTTGCGGAAGACGCCGTAGCCGGCGGTGGAGACGTAGAACGGCTGGGAGTTGTTGTAGCCGCCCTCGTTCCAGTTCGAGCTGTTGGCGACGTGGATCGTCCGGTCGCGGTGGGAGAAGGAGCCGTTCTGCTCGCCGCCGCCGAAGAACTGCTCGTCGGGGCCGCGGACGAGGCTCTGCCGCAGCCCGCCGGTGCTCCAGCGCAGCGGGGCGGCCTCCTGCCAGAGGGCGGTGCGGTCGTCGGCCTTGTACAGGCCGAAGCGCAGCGGGTGCTTGTAGACCCGCAGCACCAGGCCGGGGGAGCGGATGCCGTAGTACGCGCCGGCGTCGAAGGTGCTCGTGTTCCGCTGGGGTGCGGGCTGGGTGCGGACGATGGTGCGGCCGGCCGGGTCGGTGAGGACGCCGTCGGGGGCGGCCTGCAGCCGGAGCTGGTCGTCGGCGAGGAAGTCCACCCGGGCCCTGAGCGCGCCGGCGGCGATGTCGTAGCCGCCCTGGGAGCCGGTGAGGGAGGTGAGGTCGCCGGCGTCGGCGGTCTGCGGCAGGTAGGCCCGGCCGGTGAAGGAGCCGCCGTGCACGTCGTAGGGGACGACCAGGACGTGGTAGGTGCCGGCGGCCTTCGGGATGACGGTGGCCTCGGGGTCGGCGGTGCCGGCGCTCTGGGCGACCTCCTTGCCGGCGTCGTCGTAGACGTACAGGTCGAAGTCGTCGGTGGGGTTCTGCCACTGCACGGAGACCGGGACGCCGCCCTCCGGGTTGTCGTCCCAGTAGCCGGCGGGGACGGTCACGGTCAGGTCGAAGCGGTCGCAGACGGCCCCGCCCGGGTCCTGGGCGGCGGGCGGGCAGGTGCCCGGGCCGCCGAGCGTCCCCTTGGCGTACTGGGCGCTCTGCCAGGTGACGCTCTGGTGGTCCTGGTCGAGGACGGCGGAGCCGGGGGTCGCGGCGCGGGCCGGCAGGGCGGGCCCGGCCACGGCGGCGATGCTGGTCAGGGCCACGCCGAGGGCGGCCCGGCGTAAGCGCTGGCGAACCTGGCGCACGGTGGGTTCTCCCGTCGATTGCGCAAGAGATGTTCACTTGCTGCGCGAAGTTGCTTGAAAGTAGGCAGTTTCAAGCAGCTTCACAGCTATCGCCGGGACATGTCAATGGCGGCGCCGCCCGTCGGCCCCGGGTCTGACCGGGGTCGGCGGACGGCGTCCGGGGCCGGGCGGGTCCGTCAGGCGCTCACGCCCACGGTGTGGCCGAAGGTCTCCGGGGCGGCGACGAGGTCGAGCATCGCCCGCGCGACGTCGGACCGGCTGACGGAGCTGGTGGGCGGGCCGGAGTCGACGCTCCGGCGGTAGTGGCCCCGGCCGGGTCCGTCGGTCAGTCGCGGCGGCCGGACGGCCGTCCAGTCCAGACCGCTCGCCCGCAGGACGCGCTCCATCGCCTCCAGGTCGGTGTAGACGTCCCGCAGGAACGCCCGGAGCAGCGGCGAGAGGATCCGGCCGGCGAGCACGGACTGGCCGGCCCCGGTGCGGTTGAGCGGCGCCGCGCTCACCGTGAGGATCCGGCGCACCCCGGCCTCGGTCATCGCCGCCACCACCGCCCGGGCGGAGGTCGAGGCGGGCTTCAGCGGGTCCGAGCGGCCGTTCGCGCCGATGCCGGAGAGCACCGCGTCGGCCCCCTCGACCACGGGCTTCAGGGACGCGGGGTCGAGGGCGTCCGCCCGGACGACGGTCAGCCGCTCGTGGCGGAGCGGCAGTCGCGCCGGATCGCGGACCGCCGCCACGACCTGGTGCCCGTCGGCCAGGGCGTGGCCGACCAGATGGCGTCCGACGCCTCCGGTGGCGCCGAGAACAGTGAGTCGCATGACTGCTCCCAGGGGGTGAGTGAATGCTTACTTCGATGGTGGGTGAGTGCTCACCCACCTGTCAAGGTAGGCTGGCGCCCGTGAACCGAGACGGTGCGGATCGAGACGACGGCAAGCGGGGCGACGGGGGCCGGGACGGCGCGGGCCGGGGCGACGGGGGCCCGGGCGGGCCGGCGGCCGCCGCGCCGCTGACCGGCGGGGCCCTCACCCGGGCGCGGGTGCTCGACGCCGCGGCCCGCCTGATCGCCACCGTGGGGCTCACCCGCACCACCACCAAGGAGATCGCCCGGGCCGCCGGCTGCTCCGAGGCGGCGCTGTACAAGCACTTCCGCGACAAGGAGGAGATCTTCGTCCGGGTGCTGCGCGAGCGCGCCCCGCGCCTCGCCGACGCGGTGGCCGACCTGCCGGGCCGGGCCGGCCTGGGCTCGGTCGGCGAGCACCTGGAGGAGGTGGTCCGGGTCGCCGTCCCGTTCTACCGGCAGTCCTTCCCGATGGCCGGATCGCTGTTCGCGAGCCCCGAGCTGCTCGCCGCCCACCGCGGCAAGCTGGGCGACGCCGGCCCGCACAACGTCAGTGCCCGGCTCGCCGACTACCTGCGCGCCGAACAGCGGCTGGGCCGGGTCTCCTCCGCCGTCGACCCGGACGCCGCCGCCATGCTGCTGATCGGGGCCTGCTTCCACCGGGCCTTCCTGGAGCTCTTCTACGCCGCCGAGGCCCCCGCCGAGGCGCTCCGGCCGGCCGGGGCCGAGGAGTTCGCGAGGGCGACCGTCCGGGCCCTGCTCGACGGGGTGCTCCCGCCCGGCCCGTCCGGCCTCGCGGACGCGTCCGGCTCGTCCGGCCCGTCCGGCCCGTCCGACCCCGGCGAGGCGCCCGGCCCGTCGGGCGCCTCCGACGCGCCGTAGGCCCTGCGGACCGCCGGCACCCGCCCGTGGGCCGGGATCCGCCGACGGTCCGTCAGACCACCAGCCGCAGCCGGTTCTCCGCCACGCCGACCCGGACGCTCTGCCCCCAGGTCAGCTCCAGGGCGTCCGACTCGACGCCGTCGCCGAAGGCCACCAGCCGGTCCGACTCGACGGTCAGCACCAGCCCGCGGCCGTCGTCGAGCACGCCGTGCACCCGGCTGGTGCCGGTGGTGGGCGAGGGCCAGGCCTCGCGGACGAACCAGGCGAGCGACGGCGCCACCGCCTCCGGCAGCGGCACGGGGCCGCCGCGCTCCAGCCAGGCGGAGCGGCACCAGCCGGTGGCCCCGGTCCCGGTGCCGATCAGGACGCCCGAGGAGGCCTGCGGCTCGGCCTCCTCCCCGTCCACCGCCAGCCGGTACCGCGCGGTCTGGTGGCCGGGCTGACCGAGGTACACCTCGTTGAGCGCGAGCAGCCGCTGGGTGTCGTCCGCGACGGCCTCGACCATGGTGCGCTCCTCGACGTGCCGGTCGCCGCCGCGGGCGACGGCGGCCGCCAGCAGGACGGGCAGTGCGGAGGCGCGGTGGCGGACCAGGATGCCGGGGTTGCGGCCGGGATCGGCGTCGACCCCGATCACCGGCTGCCCGTCGAGGTACTTGGCGGCGTTGGCGACCAGCCCGTCCTGGCCGACCACGACCACCACGTCCCCCGGTTCGAACAGGAAGCGCGGCAGGTCGGCGCGCTCGACCCGGGTGCGCCGCCAGTCCAGCGGGACGGCGGCGGCGGCCCGGGCCAGCGCGGCGGCCTGCCGGTGGTGGCGCTGCTCCACCTCCTCGACCGAGCGGCCGCGGGAGGAGAGGAAGAAGGCGGCCTGCCCGGGCGTGCCGTGGTGGGCGAGCAGCTCCTCGTACTCCGTCCGGCGGTGCACCAGCACCGCCCGGGGGGCGAGGCTCACCGGTCCGTCCCGCCCGCGGGGCCGCCGAGCTTGGCCAGCAGCCCGGTCAGCACGTCGGGGGTGAGCGTGATGCTGTCGATCTGCGGCAGGTGCTCGGCCAGCCGCATCAGGGCGAGGGCCCGCAGCACGGCCGGGTCGGCCTGCTGGTGGGCGGTGAGCCAGGCCGCCTCGGCGGCGGCGCGGGCGTCGCCGAGGGCGCGGGCGGCGTCCGCCTCGGCGCCGGCGAGCCGGATACGGCGTTCGGCCTCGGCGTCGGTGCGGACCCGCCCGGCGACGGCCTCCTCCTCGGCCTGGAGCCGGCTGTTGGCGCCCTGCTGGGCGAGCAGCTGTTCCTCCCGGCGGGCGAGTTCGATCCGGTTGGCGAGCTCGTTCTCGGCGATGCCGCGCTCGTGCTCGACGGCGACGGCGCGCCGTTCGAAGGTGGCCCGGTCGGCCTCCTGCTGGACCAGCTCCCGGGCGGGCGTGCGCAGGGCCCGCTCCACCTCGGGTTCGGGGCGCAGGGCGACGACCCGGACGGCGATCACGGCGAGGCCGGTCTCGGCGATCCGGGGTTCGGCGGCGAGCCCCTCGGCCATCCGGTCCCGCACGGCGCTGACGCCGTCGACCAGGGCGGCGGCGAGGGTGGTGCGGGCGAGCAGTCCGAGCGCGTGCTGCTGGGCGGTCTCGGTGAGCAGGGTGGCGAGCTGGTCGAGCGGGGCGGCGCGCCAGGCGCCGGTGTCCGGGTCGATGCCGAAGTCGACGCGGCTCGCGGCGACGGCGGGTTCGGTGATCCGGTAGGTCAGCGTGGCCTGCACGGTGACGTCCTGGAAGTCGGAGGTGCGGGCGTGGAAGAGCATGGCGAGCTCGCGGTCGTCCACGGGCACCTCGGAGAGGGCGGCGGTGAGCGGCCGGAACCAGAACGCCAGGCCGGTGCCGTCGTGGACGACCTTGCCGCGGTTCAGGTGGCGGATGTGGGCGGTGGGGACGGCGCGCAGGTGGCGCAGTCCGAAGCGTCTGGTGATGTCGGCCATGGGGAGGAGCACCTCTTCTCGTCATGAGGACGATAAAGGTCCCGGGTGCATCTCGTCAAGATGACGAGAAGGGGTGGTGAGGGCCCGTCGCGCACGTCCGCCAGGCCCGCTGACGAGCGATAACCTGGGGAGGCCGGGGCAGCGAGCAGGCCGGCCGACCCGGGAGGAACGAGAGTGGTGGACGAGACGCGGGGCCCCGCCCTGATCGGCCGGCGGCGGGAGACCGGGCTCCTGGAGGCCGCCCTGGTCCGGGCGGCCGGCGGCGCCGGCGGCACCGCCGTGCTGCTGCGCGGCGAGGCCGGGGTCGGCAAGAGCACCCTGCTGGCCTGGACCGAGCGGCAGGCGCGCGGACGCGGCTTCACCGTCCTGCGGGCCGTCGGCGCCGAAGCGGAGACCGACTTCGCGTTCGGCGCGCTGCACCAGGCCGTCTGGGCCCTCCTGCGGCGCTCGGACGGCCTGTCACCCCACCAGCGGGACACCCTGGAGAGCGCGCTCGGCGTCCGCGCCGGCACCCCGAGCGGCTTCGCCGTCGGCGCCGCCACCCTCGCGCTGCTGGGCGACGCGGCGCGCACCGCCCCGGTCCTGCTCCTCCTGGACGACCTGCACTGGGTGGACTCCTCCAGCGCGGCCGTCTTCGCCTTCCTGCGCCGCCGCTGCGCCGAACTGCCCCTGGTGATCGTCGGGGCCGGCCGCCCGGCGGGTTCGGCGGCCTCGAGCTGGTCGGACGAGCCGGTCGACGTGCGCGCGCTCGACCGGGCCGACGCGGCGGCACTGCTGGCCGACCGGCACCCGGGGCTGGCCGCGACCACGGCCGACCGGGTGCTGGCCGAGGCCGTCGGCAACCCGCTGGCACTGGTCGAACTGCCCCGGCAGCTGGCCGGCGCCCAGCAGCGCGGCGCCGCCCCGCTGCCGGACCACCTGCCGCTCGGGCGCACGCTGGAGCGGATGTTCGCCGAGCGGCTCGGCGGGACGACCCCGGAGGCCGGCCGCCTGCTGCTGCTCGGCGCGCTGGCCACCGGCGCGGACGCCGGTAGTGGGTGGCTGAGCGCCCTCGCGGACGAGGACGCCCGCCGCAGCCTGGAGCGGATCGAGGCCGACGGGCTCGCCCGGCTCGACCCGGCCGGCCGGCTGGTGTTCCGCCACCCGCTGGTGCGCAGCGCGGTGGTCGCGGGCGCCTCCGACGCCGACCGGCGCGCGGCCCACCGCACGCTCGCCGCCGCCCTCGCCCCGGACGACCCGCGTCGGCTGGTCCACGAGGCCTCGGCGGCCCTGTTCCCGGACGCCGCCCTCGCCGACCGCCTCCAGGAGGTCGGCCGCCGGCTGGCCCGCCGCGGCGGCGACGCGGAGGGCGCGCTGCTGCTGGAGCGCGCCGCGGCCCTCAGCCCGGACCCGGCCGACCGCGCCCGCAGGCTCACCTGGGCCGCCGTGATGGCGGCCCGCGGCGGGCAGCTGCGGCACAGCGCCGAGCTGGTCGCCGGGCTGTCCGGCGCACCCGTCCCGGCGGACGTCGCCCCGCTGTTCGCCTACGCCCGGGTGTACGTCGACCAGAGCCACCGGGTCGACTTCGCGTCCTCCGCGGCGCTGCTGCCCGCAGCCCTCGACGCGATGACCGCGCCGGGCGCCGACACCTTCGGCGGGCTGGTCGAGCAGGTCTACTTCAAGCTGCTGCTGTCCGCCACCCACACCGACGACCCCTGCGCCTGGCGGGCCCTGGAACGCCACCGGGGGAGCGTCTCCGAGGCGGGCCGGCTCTGCCTGCGGGCCTGGACCGACCCGGACCCGGCGGTGGCCGGGGAACTGCGCGCCGTCGCCGACGGGATGACCGAGGAGCAGGAGGCGGGCGCCTCCTGGCTGCTGCTGTGGACCGCGTCGGCGCTCGACTGCCCCGGCGGCGACCTCTGGCAGCGGCTCACCGGCCTGCACGGCTTCGCCACCCAGGGCTCGGTGGCGAAGGCCAAGTGCCACGAGGACTTCCTGCTCGGCCGCTGGGAGCAGGCCGCCGTCTGCCTGCGCGAGGCGGCGGTCGCGGACGAACTCGGCTACCACGCCAACGCGCTGATGTTCCGCTACTACCACGCCCAGTTCCTGGCCGGCCGCGGTGACGAAGAGGGGCTGCGAGAGGTCGAGCGGGCGATCGGGCCGACCGCCACCCGGGCCAGGATGCGTTTCGTCCTCGACCGGCTCGCCCACCTGCGGGGCCTCGCCGCCCTCGCCCACGGGCGGTACGAGGAGGCGTACGCGCAGCTCGCCCCGGTCGCCCCGGGCTCCGCAGTCCCCCCGGCGGCTCCGGCCGAGCGGCCGCCCGTCGGGCCGCCCTGGCGGCACGCGCTGGTCCTCGACCTGGTGACGGCCGCCGTGCACACCGGCCGCCACGCCCAGGCGCGGGCGCACCTGGCGGCCGCGCGGGCCGTCGGCGCGGCCGGGATCTCCGGCCACCACGCCTTCCTGGTCGCGGCCGCCGCCGCGGTGGCCGCCGACGACGCCGGTGCCGACGAGGCGTACCGGGCGGCCTTCGCCGTACCCGACGCCGAGCGGTGGGTGTTCGACGCCGCCCGGCTGCGGCTCGCGCACGGCTCCTGGCTGCGCCGGCGGCACCGGCCGGGCGCCCGCGAGGTGCTGCGCGCGGCGTACCACGCCTTCCGCCGGCTGCGGGCCGACCCCTGGGCGCGGCGCTGCCAGGAGGAGCTCCGGGCCGCGGGCGAGCAGGTGGCGCCCGAGCCGGGCGGCCCCGCCGCGGCCGCCGAGGAGGGCGCAGGCCCCGCGGCCCTGACCGGGCAGGAGCTGCGGATCGCCCGGCTGGCGGCGACCGGCCTGACCAACAAGGAGATCGGCGGGCTGCTGCAGCTGTCGCCGCGCACCGTCGCCGCGCACCTCTACAAGGTCTTCCCGAAGCTCGGCATCACCTCGCGGGCCGCGCTCGCGCACGCCCTCGGCCCCGGCTGACCGGCCCGGTCCTGTCCTCCCCGTGCACCGTGCCCGGCCCCGGGGCGCACCGCCGCGACGGGGCAGTCAGATGACCTAACCCGGCGTCCGACCCGCGGAGCAGGCTGGCCGCGCAGGGCTTCGGGGAAAGGGCGGCCGGGTGGGCTGGCAGGTGACGACCGCGTCGGTGGCGGACGGTGAGAAGGCGGCGTTCTGGGGCGAGGCGGTGTCACGGACGGTGGTGCCGGTGGAGGTGGTCCCGCTCGCCGCGCGGCCGTTCGACGGCCGTCTGGCGTCGCACCGGCTCGGGTACGTCCGGGTCTCCACGCTGGAGGCGGACGCGGCGCGGGTGTCCCGGACCGCCGGCCTGATCGCCCGGTCGCGGACCGAACCGCAGGTGGGCGTCGGGGTGCAGGTGTCCGGGCGGGCCGTGCTGGAACAGGACGGCCGACGGGCCGAGGTGGCCGGGGGCGGGCTGGTGCTGTACGACACCGCGCGGCCCTACTCGCTCGACTATCCGGAACGCTTCCGCACCCACCTGTTCCACCTGCCGCGCCGGCTGCTGGGGGTGTCGGAGGGGGAGCTGCGGCAGGTGGCGGGCACGGCCGTCACGCCCGGCGAGGGGTGCGGCTCCGTCCTGCTGCCCTTCCTGGGCACGCTGGCGGCGTCCGCCCACTCCTACCCCGCGCCGATCGGCGACCGGCTGGCCGGCAGCGTGGCGGACCTGCTCAGCACGCTCGTCGGGCAGCTGACCGGCCGGGCGGTGGAGGAGCCGGAAGCCCCGAACGACCACCTGGTCCGCCGGATCCGCGCGCACATCGACCGCCACCTGCAGGACCCGGGGCTGTCGCCGGAGAGCGTCGCGGGCGCCCACCACATCTCGGTGCGCTACCTGCACCGGCTCTTCGAGGGCGAGGGGCTGACGGTGAGCCGGTTCGTCCAGCGGCGCCGGCTGGAGGCCTGTGCCGAGGAGCTGGCCCGCCGCGGGCGCACCGCGCCGACCGTCTCCTCCGTGGCCCAGCGCTGGGGCTTCGTCAACCCGGCGCACTTCAGCCGGGCCTTCCGCGCCGCCTACGGGGTGTCGCCGCGCGAGTGGCGGGCGACCGGGGGCGGCACGGCCGGCTGACCGGTCGCACGCCGACGGCCGCCCCCCGGTCCGCCCCGGCGGGAAATCCGTGCGCGGACAGACCAGGCGGGGCGGCCCGCCCGCAGTACGGTCGAGCGGCGCGTCGGCGGCGGGGGCCGCGGGCCGACGCCCCGCCCGGTGCGCACCGGGCTCCGGCCGTGGCGCCCGTCGGGCGCGGCGGCGTCCATCCGTCCACGCCAGGAGATCAGCGTTGTCCGACACCACCACCCCCTCGCACGGCGGCCGACCGGTGCTCGACCGGGCGCTCCAGGAGTTCCTGGACGCCCGGGCCGGGAGCCCGGCGGCGGAGCTCCCGGACCTCGGCTTCCTGGCCGCGGAGGACGGCCCGGCCCCGACGCCCGGTCCGACGGCGGGGCCGGCGTCATGGCCGGGGGAGCCGGCCGGGCGGCTGCCGGGGGACGGCGGAGCGGACGACCCGTACGGCACCACCACCCGCTGGTTCGAGCTGCCCTGCGGGCCGACCGGGCGGGTGCGCGTCCAGGTCACCAGACCGGCCGGCACCGTCGAACCGAGCCCGGTGGTGCTCCTCCTGCCCGGCCTCGGCTGGGCGCTCGGGGACGCCGCCTCCTACCGCCGGCTGATCACCGAGTTCGCCCTGGGCGCCGACGCCGCGGTGGTCTACGTCGACTACGCCGCCGCCCCGCTCGCCCGCTACCCGGTGGCCGTCGAGCAGTGCCACGCCGTCGTCCGCTGGATCCACGCGCACGGCGACCTGCTCGGCCTGGACGGGCGGCGGATCGCCGCGGTGGGGGACTCGGCCGGCGCCAACCTGGTGGCGGCGCTGACCCTGCTCGCCCGCCGGCACGGCGACGCCCCGCTGCTGCACCAGGTGCTGGTCTGCCCGGTGACCGACGCCGACCTGGACACCCCGTCCTACCACCGCTACGCGACGGGCTACTTCCTGCACCGCGACCACATGCGCCGCTTCTGGGACGCCTACGTCCCGGAGCCGGAGCGGCGGCTGGAGCCCACCGCCGCCCCGCTGCGGGCCGGGCTGGACCAGCTCGCCGGGCTGCCCCCGGCGCTGGTGCTCACCGCCGAGGCCGACGTCCTGCGGGACGAGGGGGAGGCGTACGCGGCCAGGCTGCGCGCGGCGGGCGTCCCGGTGGTGGCGACCCGCTACCAGGGCGCGGTGCACGGCTTCCTGCTGCTCGCCGGCCACTGCCCCACCGGGACGGCCCGCGCGGCGCTGATCCAGGCCGTCGACACGGTACACGTCGCCCTGCACCGGCACTCCTGGTGACGACCCGCCGGGCCGGCGGGGGCGTTCCGGTCCGGGCGGCGGGCGAAGTTCCTCCTGTTGTTCCTCCTGGTCCGGGGCACCGCTGCGGGGTGTGATGGAGGAGCCGGCGGGCGCCGTCCCCGCGCCCGCCGCCCTCCCCGCCCGTGCCGCCGGACCGGCTGGTCCGACGTGCCCGACAGCCGTCGTAGGAGCGTTGATGACTGTCGTCCTCGACACCGCCCCGATCCCGCCCGCCGAACGCGCCGAGTACTGGCACGAGGCGGTCTCCCGCACCTTCATCCCGCTGGACGTGTCCCTGCTCGAGGCCGAGCCCGCGGCCGCGACCATCACCAGCCGGCGGCTGGGCGCACTGCAGGTCTCCCGGGTGCGGGGCGGCCCGCAGCGGGTGGTGCGCAGCGCCGGCCTGATCGCCCGGGGCGGTGAGGACCACATCACGCTGGCCCTGCAGCACCGCGGCCGGGCCCGGCTGCTCCAGAACGACCGCCAGGTGCCGCTGGACCCGGGCACCTTCGCGATCTCCGACGCCGGCCGGCCGTTCGTCAAGGAGCTCCCGGAGCACTTCGAGTTCACCGCCTTCCACTGGCCGAGGACGGCGGTCGGCGTCTCCGACGAGGACCTGCGGGTGCTCACCGCGACGGCCTTCGACGGCTCCGCCGGCACCGCCGGGCTGGTGGCCGCCTACCTGGAACGGCTGGCCCGCTCGGCCGGGGAGCTGGAGCCGGCGGTGGCCGGCCGGCTCGCCACCACGGCGCTGGACCTGCTGGCCGTGCTGGCCCAGGAACGCCGCGGCCGGTCGGCCCCGCCGGCCCCGGAGGCGGCGCTGGCCACCCTGGCGCGGATCAAGGACCACATCCTGCGCCACCTGGGGGACCGCGACCTCGGGCCGGAGCGGATCGCGGCCGCCCACCACGTGTCGGTGCGCTACCTGCACAAGCTCTTCCGCTTCGAGGGCGTCACGGTGGTCCGCTGGATCCAGCGCCAGCGGCTCGACATGTGCCGGCGCGACCTGGCCCGCCCGGCCGCGGGGCGGCCCACCGTGGCGGCGGTCGCGGGCCGCTGGGGGTTCGTCAGCGCCAGTCACTTCAGCCGGGCGTTCCGGGCCGCCTACGGCGTCTCGCCGAGCGAGTGGTCGGCGAGTACGGCGGCGGAACCCGCCCTGCGGGCCGGGCTGCCCCGCCCGGTGGCCGGGCCCGGCGCGCCCACCCGCCGGGACGGCGCTTAGGGACGGTCGGTCCAGTCGGCGAGCAGGGCCGTGGCCTCGGCCTGCCGGACGGTGTCGCCGGCGGTGTCCGCGGCCGCCCGGGCCTCGCGCGCCGCGGCGACCGCGCGGTCCCGCTCGCCGAGGGCGTCCAGGGCCCGGGCCTGCCCGACCGCGGCGATGCCGGTCAGCATCGGGACGCCGACGCGGTCGCTCACCCGGCGGGCCTGCGTGAAGGCGGCCTCGGCCTCGGCCGGTCGGTCGAGGCCGAGCAGCGCCCGCCCCTTGCCGATCAGCGCGTTGGCCGTGGTGAAGTCGACGATGTGCGCCGCGCCCGGCGCGGTGGCGGGGTCGGCCAGCAGCCCGAGGATGGTGTCGGCGGTGGCCAGCGAGTCCGCCTCCGCGCCCTGCCGGTGCTGGGCGGCGGAGAGCGCCATCAGCGCCTGCGGGTGGCCCTCGCGGTCGCCGGCCGCGGCGAACAGCTCGGCGGAGTGCCGGGCCCGCCGGACCGCGGTGTCGAGGTCCCCGAGCCGGTTGGCGGCGCTGGCCGCGTAGAAGCGCGCCCAGGCCTGCTGGACGGTGTCCCCCGCCCGGTCGGCGAGGTCCGCGGCCTGTCCGGCGGTGGCGAGCGCCTCGCGGGGGCGGCCCAGGCAGGAGAGTTGCGCCCAGGCGAGGTAGTTGGTGTGGGTCGCCTCCGCGGCGGTGTCGCCGAGCGCGCGGGCGGCGGTGCGGGAGAGACCGAACACCTCGGGCCAGTGCCCCCAGTACGTCCAGCGGTCGGAGAACCAGTGCATGGACTCGGCGGTCCGCACCACCTCGGGGTGCCGGCCCTCCACCGCGGCCCGCCGCAGTGCGGCGAGCCAGTTGGCGCTCTCCGCCTCCAGCCACAGCTGGGCGGCCCGCGGCGTGGCGAAGGCGCTGCCGGGCCGGGGGCCGTCGGGCTGGAAGCACTGGCCCGCGGCGGCGGCGGTGTCGAGCAGCCAGCGGTGCAGGGCGGTGTCGGCGGCCAGGCGCTCCTGCGCGCCCTCCTCCTCGTCGAGCCGCTCGCGCGCGTAGAGGCGGAGGAGGTCGTGGAACAGCATCCGGTCGCCGGCGGTGGTGCCGAGCAGGCCGAGTTCGAGCAGTTCGTCCAGCATCTCCTCCACCGGGCCGGGACGCAGACCGGTGAGCACGGCGCCGGCGGCGGCGTCGAAGTCCGGGCCGGGGACGAGGGCCAGGCGGCGGAACAGACGGCGCTCGGGCTCCCCGAGCTGCTCGTAGGAGAGCCGGAAGGCGGAGCGGATCCGCAGGTCGCCGGCGGCGAGGCGGTGGAGCCGCAGGTCCTCGTCGTCGAGGCGGTCGGCGAGGTCGCGGGCGTCCCAGGCGGGCCGGCTGAGCAGCCGGTTGCCGGCGATGCGCAGGGCCAGCGGCAGGTGTCCGCACAGGTCGGCGACCCGGGCCAGGGCGGCGGGGTCGGCCGGGTGGCCGCCGCCGGCCGGCCGGTCGTCCCGGGCCGGGTGGTCGTCGCGTTGGGCGAGGATCGCGCCGAGCAGGGTGGTGGCGGACTCGGCGGGCAGCGGCTCCAGGACGAGGCGCCGGGCGTGTTCGATGCCGGTGAGCGAGCGGCGGCTGGTGACCCAGACGGTGCCCCGGCCGGGCCCGGGCAGCAGGGCGCGCAGCTGGCCCTCGTGCGCGGCGTTGTCCAGGACGACGAGGGCGTCCCGCTCCCGCAGCAGGCCGCGGTAGAGCGTCTGGCGTTCGGCGGTGTCGACCGGGAGGTCGCGTTCGCGCACCCCCAGGGCCCGGAGCAGGCTCGCCAGGGCGTCGTGCGGGGGGACCGGGTCGGTGTCCAGTCCGCGCAGGTCGAGGAAGAGGCAGCCGTCGGCGAAGCGCTCGCCGAGGGCCCGGCCGGCGTGCAGGACGAGTGCGGTCTTGCCGAGGCCGGGGGCGCCGGAGACGATCGACACCCGGTGCGCCCGGGGGTCGGTGGTGGTCCGGGCGAGCCAGTCGGTCTCGGTCGCACGTCCGGTGAAGTCGGGTACGGCGGGAGGGAGTTCGCAGGGCCGGGCGGTGACGGCCGGCTGCCGCCGGCGGCCGGATCGGGCGGCGGCGAGCAGGGCCGCGGCGTCGTCCGGGGGGAGGCCGAGGGCGGTGGCGAGGGCGTCGACGGTGCGGGGCTGGGGGCCCCGGCTGTGGCCGCGTTCCATGTCGCCGATGGCTCGCGCGCTGACGCCGGAGCGCTCCGAGAGCTCCTCCAGGGTCAGCGTGGCGGCGTGCCGGTGGGCGCGCAGCAGCGGCCCCAGGGCCTGCGGCGCCTGCTGGTCCATGAACCCCCCAACTGTTGAAAGATCATCATACAGAGGGGTATGGGCGGTTGTGCCGCCGCGGCGACGACGGGGGCACACGGCTGAAGGGCCGCCGGACGGCGGCCCTTCAGCGGTCCCGGCCCGCGGCTCAGGCCACCGGCGGCGCCCACGGGGCGTCGGGGGCCGAGACCCGGTGGGCCGTCACGGCGGTGGCCAGCAGCAGCGCCGAGGCGAGCCCGAGGGCCGCCACCAGCAGCCCGTGCAGGACGAGGACCCCGCCCGCGACGCCGCCGAGCATCATCGCCAGCGCGGAGAGGATCCGCCGGCCCGGGCGGGGCGCACCGCCCCCGGCCGGAGCCGAGTCGGCGGCGAGCCCGGTCAGCGTCAGGGTGAGCACCGTGGTCGTCAGGTCGGGCACGCCCAGCCGCCGGGCCACCGCGTTCTGCAGCCCCATGCCCAGCCCCAGCAGCACGATCAGTGCGTACCCGGCGCCGCCGGACGCGGTGGCCCCGGTGCCGGAGGCGGCCGCCGTGGCGGTGGCGGCGGCGGTCAGGACGGCCTGGACGGCGGCGGCCCGGGCCAGCAGGCGCCCGCGGTGCGCCGCCAGCCGGGTGCCGAGCCGGCCGCCGGTGAGCGCACCGGTCAGGAACGCCGCCAGCGAGACCAGCGAGGCCGGGACGGACAGCCCGGAGGCCCCCGCCAGGGCGAACCCCAGGAAGACCACGTTGCCCGTCATGTTCGCCACGAAGACGTGCCCGAGGCCGAGGTAGCTCACCGCGTCGACCAGACCGGTGGCCACCGTCAGCAGCAGCATCAGCGGCGGCAGCGGGCCGTGCCGGTCCGCCCGGGGCGGCCGCACCGTCCGCAGCGCGTCAGCCAGCAGGGCGCGCACCGGCGGCCGCCTCCTCCCCGGTCGGGGGGCGGTGCAGCACCGCCCGGGTCAGCAGGCCGCTGGCGAGGCCGAGGGCGACGGCCAGGGCGGACAGCCAGAGCGGCCACCCGGGCAGGCCGAGCGCGTGGTCGGCGGACCACCGGCCCGGGCCGGTGAGCGCCAGCGAGCCCGTGACCACGACCAGCACCAGCGGGTACTCGTAGCCGTCGTCCTGCACCCAGAGCCCGTTCGGGCGCTTGACGGTGATCGCCACCGTCATCACGCCGATGGCGACCATGGCCGCCAGGGGCGTGAGCGCCCCCAGGGCCAGGAACAGGCCCGAGCCGATCTGGCCGGCCCCCGCGGCGAGCGCGGTGAGCGGGCCGCCGAGGAAGCCGTCGTGCCGGAACTCCTCCGTCCCGCCCGCCAGGCCGTGGCCGCCGAGGCGGTGGCTCACCTTCTGTACCCCGTGCCCGGCGATGAGCAGGCCCACCACCAGCCGGAGGACCAGCAGTCCGGTATCCATCGTGTCCGCTTCCTGTTCCTGTCCCTGGTTCCTGATCGGGTGTCGCGCGCCGGCGGGGCTCAGCCCGCCGCGTGCGCCCCGATGACGGTCTGCGCGTAGACGACGCCCAGGCCGTACGCGCCGGCGTGCTCCTTGACGACCTCCATGACGGCGCCGTACGTCTCCGCCCGGGCCCAGTCGCGCTGCAGTTCCAGCAGCACCTGCACCCAGGTCACCGGGACGGCGCCGCCCTGCGTCATGCGCTGCACGGCGTGCTCGTGGGCCTGCGGGGAGACGCCGCCCGAGGCGTCGGTGACGACGTACACCTCGTAGCCCTGGGCGAGCATGGAGAGCACCGGCAGCACCAGGCAGACCTCGGTCCACAGGCCGGCGATGACGACCTTCCCGCGGCCGGTGGCCTTGACGGCGTCGACGACGGCCCGGTCCTCCCAGGCGTTCATCGAGGTGCGGTCGAGGACCTCCGCGTCGGGGAAGACGGCGGCCAGCTGCGGCAGCAGCGGGCCGGAGAAGGACTCGGCGGCGACGGTGGTCAGCACCACCGGCACGTCGAAGGCCCTGGCGGCCTTGGCGAGGCCGACCGTGGCGTTGATGATCGCGGTCCGGTCGCCGCTGCCGGTGCCGAAGAACATCTGCGGCTGGTGGTCCACGAAGAGGACGACGGCGTTGTCGGGGGTCAGCAGGTCCGGGCTCGGGGTGGCGCTGACCTGGTTCGCGTCGAACATGGGGGTTTCCCTTCGGTCGGGGGAGCCTCCACGCCGGTGGGGTGGAGGAGGTCGGGGTGGGGCGGTCCGGGGAGCCGGACGGCGTCAGAGCAGGAAGCAGGGGTCGAACGGCTGGGCGTGCTCCGTCAGGTCGCCGCGGTCCGCGCGCCACCGGCGCTGCAGCTCCGACTCGGCGACGACCTGTCCGAGCAGCTCCGCCTGGCGGGCGCCCGCGCCGCCGGTGCCCGGGTGGTGGGCCTGGTAGCCGCCGAAGCGGGCGACCGGGCTCCAGTCGGGGCTGACCGGCGGGAGCTCCTCCGCCATGCCCTCGTACTCGGCGGCGGCGTGGACGATCCGGCCGCCGACGACGGTCAGCACGGACTCGATGTGCGGGATGTCCGGCTCGGGGACGGTGAAGTAGTCCGCGGAGAGCACCGCGAGGTCGGCGTAGCAGCCCTCCCGGAGCACGCCCTTGACGTCCTGCTCGCCGGTCAGTTCGGCGCCGGCCCTGGTGTACAGGGCGAGCGCGGTCGCACGGTCCACCCGGTTCCGCGGCGGGCGCGTCGCCTGCCCGCCGACGGTGCGCCCGGAGACCAGCCAGTGCAGGGCGACCCAGGGGTTGTAGGAGGA
Organism: Kitasatospora sp. NPDC004745; assembly: GCF_042873275.1. Taxonomy (NCBI): domain Bacteria; kingdom Bacillati; phylum Actinomycetota; class Actinomycetes; order Kitasatosporales; family Streptomycetaceae; genus Kitasatospora; species Kitasatospora sp. NPDC004745. The sequence goes on from NZ_JBIALK010000024.1 coordinate 44,453, forward strand.
CACCCGGGTGGCGTCCGTCCCGGCGGCCACGGTCAGGCCGCGCTCCAGCATGGCTCGCAGCGGCGGGGCCCCGGCGGCGGCGTCGGCGCCGTACCGGCGGGCGAACGCCCCGCCCTGGAAGGACAGCCGGTTCTGCACGGAGAGCGAGCCGCCGAGCGCCGCGATGCGGTCGAGGCTGTCCGGGGAGACGGTCTCGGCGTGGTCGAAGAGCCACCGGTTGCCGGCGGGGAAGAGCCCCTCCGCGGCGAGCCGTTCGAACACCGCGAGGTCGCGCCGGATCGTCTCGTCGTAGGTGGCGTGCAGCCGGAAGCCCCAGCCGTGCTCCATGAGCAGGCGGACGGCCTTCTCGAACTCGGCTTCGTAGGGGCCGAGTTCGGGCCGCGGCTCGGCGAAGTTCTCGAAGTCCGCGGCGGCCCAGGTGAGGTTCTCGCCGGCCCCGTTCAGCCGCAGCCAGGCGTCGCCCTCGCCGGGGCGCACGGTCGCGACCCAGCGGGCCAGGTCGTCGAGCTCCTGGCCGGGGGTCTGCGGGAACAGGTGGTAGGCGATGCGCAGCGACAGCAGGCCGTCCCGGGCCAGTTCGGTCACCGTGCCGTAGTTCTCGGGGAAGTTCTGGAAGCCCCCGGCCGCGTCGATCGCCGAGGTCAGCCCGAACCGGTTCAGCTCGCGCAGGAAGTGCCGGGTGGAGGTGCGGCGGTCCTCGCCCTCCAGGGCCGGGGCCTTGGCCAGGGTGGAGTAGAGGACGAGCGCGCTCGGCGCCGCCAGCAGCACGCCGTTGGGCTCGCCGCCCCGGCCGCGGACGATCTGGCCGCCCCTGGGGTCGGGCGTGTCACGGGTGTACCCGACGGCCCGCAGCGCCGCGCGGTTGAGGATCGCCGACTGGTAGAGGTGCAGCACGAACACCGGGGTGTCCGGCGCGGCCTCGTTCAGTTCGGCGGGCGTGGGCAGCCGCTTCTCGGCGAACTGCTCGGCCGACCAGCCGCCGACGACCCGCACCCACTGGCCCGCGGGCGTGCGGGCGGCCTGCTCGCGGAGCATCGCCAGGGCCAGGCGCAGCGAGGGCACGCCGTCCCAGCGCAGTTCCAGGACGTAGTTGAGGCCGCCCCGGATCACGTGCAGGTGGGCGTCGTTGAGGCCGGGCACCATCCGGCGGCCCAGCGCGTCCACCACGACGGTGGACGGCCCGACCACGGCGGCGACGTCGGCGTCCTCGCCCACGACGGTGATCAGCCCGTCGCGGACGGCCAGGGCGCCGGCCTGCGGGCGGCGGGCGTCCCCGGTGTGGATCCGCGCGTTGCGGACGACGACGTCCGCGGCGGCCTCGACGGCGCGCGGGACCAGCCCGCCGACCGGCATTGCAGGCACCTCGACTACCTCCTGTGGTGGCTCCGGACCGCCGGCCCGGCGCGGGCGGCGGTGGTGGCGGCCGGACGGGCCGGGATGTACGGGGGCGGCCCGTCCGACCGCCTGACACGACGTTAAGTCGCCTCCGCACAACGGAGTTGGCGCTCCGTGCACCGCCCCCGTCCCCGGAGCGCACCGGTCCCGGCCGGGGTGCGCGGGCCGGCCCGCGGGAGCCCCGGGAACGCGACGGAGCCCCGTACCGGGCGTCCTCGGGGGGACGTCCGGTACGGGGCTCGGGGCTCGGCCGGTCGGGGTGCGGTGGGGGCGGTCGGCGGGCCCGCCCGTGCGGTGACGGGCCCGCGGGGGAGTCACCCCGCCGCGGCGGTCACTTCGCCAGGAAGGCCAGCAGCGCCGCGTTGACCTCCTCGGCGTGGGTCCAGAGCAGGCCGTGCGGCGCGCCCTCGATCTCCACGTACTCGGCGGAGGGGAGCGCCCGGTGGAACGGGCGGCCGGTGTTCTCGACCGGCAGGATTCGGTCGCCGGTGCCGTGCAGGATCAGGGCGGGCACGTCGACGCGCGGGATGTCCGCCCGGAAGTCGGTGTACCAGGTCGAGGGCGCGGCCGAGGCCGCGAAGGAGCCGCCGCTCGCCGCGGTGTTCCAGCTGTTGCGGACGGCCTCCTCGCTGATCCGGCTGCCGAGGTTCTCGTCGAGGTTGAAGAAGTCCTGGAAGAAGTCGCGGTAGTAGGCGTAGCGGTCGGCCTTCACCGCTGCGACGACGCCGTCGAAGAACTCCTTCGGGGCGGCGCCGTCCGGGTTGTCGTCGGTCTTGAGCAGGCAGGGCTCCAGGGAGGCCAGGAAGGCGACCTTGGCGATCCGGTCCGAGCCGTGGGCGGACACGTACCGGGCGACCTCGCCGGTGCCCATCGAGAAGCCGACCAGCACGGCGTCCCGCAGGTCCAGCGTCTCCAGCACGGTGTGCAGGTCGGCGGCGAAGGTGTCGTAGTCGTAGCCGGTGGTCGGCTGGGAGGACCGCCCGAACCCGCGGCGGTCGTAGGTGACGACCCGGTACCCGGCGTCGAGCAGGGCGGCGCTCTGCCGCTCCCAGGAGTGCCCGTCGAGGGGGAAGCCGTGGATGAGGACGACCGGCTGACCGGAGCCGTGGTCCTCGTAGTAGAGCTCGATGGCGGCGGTGTTCTCCTGGCCGACGGTGATGAACGGCATGGTGCGTGCTCCCTCGGGGACGGGGTGGGGTGGTGACGCGCTCCACGCTAGGAGCGGGCGGGCCGGGCGGTTTGCCCCTGAGGGAACGGCCTGTGCTCCCGGAGCGCCGTGCTGCCGGGGCCGCCCGACGCTCCGTCGGCCGGCGTCGGAAACGGGTGTCGCCCGGGGCGCCGGAACTCCAGAATGGGAGTCGGCTTCGAGGCGGGGGGACCTCTGTGGAGTGGTGGTTGGGGATGGGCGGGGCACTGCTGCTCGGGGTGGTGACCAACCTGGTCTACGACTTCGCCAAGTACGGGGGCTCGCGGGTGCCGCTGGCCCGGGTGCGGCGGGCGAGCCTGACACCGGGGGCGCGGGCGCACGACCCGGAGGCCGACGGGCTGGTGCCGCTGATCACCTGGTCGGCGACGCGGCCGCTGTCGCCCGCGACGCTGGTGACGGACTACGGCGGCCGGGTGGAGCGCCCGCACGCGCTGTCCACCCCAGCCTGGCGGGACGAGGTGGACCGGCAGCGCGCCGCCGGGGCGGCCGGGCGGACGGCGTACGTCTCGCGGCTGACGGTCGATCACGGCGAGCACAGCCGGGCCCGGGTGTGCGAGGTGCGGATCGCGGAGAGCGACTACGCGGAGTGCATGGCCACGACCCGGCTCGGCCGGGAGGACGCGGACTCGGCGCGGCGGGTGCGGGAGGCCCTGGAGCTCGGCCTGACCGGGTTCGTGGCCGTCGCCCCGCCGACCATGGTCAGCGCCTGCGTCGCGGTGCGGGACCGCGCGGGCCGGTTGCTGCTGCTGCGGCGCTCGCTGGCGGTGAACACCTTCCCGGCGCAGTGGACGGTCGGCATCAACGAGACGATGAAGTACCGGGACGAGCCCGGTGCGGCGGAGGACTTCTACGGCCTGGTGCACCGCGGGCTGGAGGAGGAGCTGGGGCTGCGCCCGGAGGACGTCGGGCCGCCGGTGATCAGCTGGCTGGGCTGGAGCGCGCCGGCGTCCTGCTTCACCCTGGTCGCCACCGTCCGCTCCGGGCTCGACGCCGCCGAGATCGACCTGCGCCGCGAGGCCTGCCACAGCACCTTCGAGCACGACATGGCGGCCTGGGTGCCGTTCACCCGCAAGGCCGTGTCGGCGCTGGTGGAGGGCGGCGAGTGCCCGGACGGCTCGCGGCGGTGGTCCTACCTGGCGCCGTTGGTCGCCCGGGAGGCGTGGCGGGCCGCGTCGGTCCGCTGAGCGCGGCCGCGGCCCGGGTTCCTCCTCGAACGCAGGCCCGGGCGGCTCAGACCGGCCGGAAGTCGGCGGGGCCGACGGCCGGGAGGTGCCGGGGCAGGCCGGGCGTCCAGCGCTTGGTGCCGTCGGGCAGCACGGCCAGGGCTTCGACGCCGGGGCGTCGCCCGGCCCAGGCGAGGGCGCGGTCGGGGCCCATCGCGAACGCGGCGGTGGCCCAGGCGTCGACGCGGGCGATGCCGGTGCCGGGGGAGCCGACCAGGGTCAGCGAGGCGAGGCCGGTCGCGGGGCGGCCGGTGTGCGGGTCGAGGACGTGCGCGCCGCGTTCGGCGGTGCCGGAGGTGGCCACGGCCAGGCCGTCGCCGGCCAGGACGGCGGCGAGCCGGCCGGTGCGCAGCGGGTGGGCGACGCCGATCCGCCAGGGCCCGCCGGCCGTCTGCACGTCCCCGCCGCCGCTGACGCAGTACTGCCGGGCCCCGGCGTCGCCCAGCATCCCGGCGGCCTCCTCGACGGCCCGGCCCTTGACCCAGCCGCTCGGGTCGAGCCGGCCGCCGGGGCGTTCGGTGAAGTAGCCGTCGGTCTCGTCGGCGACCTCGCGGCAGGCCGCCAGGGCGGCACGGACCTCGGGGTCGCAGTCGTCGACGCCGAGCTCGCCCCGGTCGAGGCGGCTGATCTGGCTGTCCGTCCGGTAGGGCGAGAAGACCGCGTCGATCCGGTGCAGCCGCCGGGCGATCCGGCGCAGCACGTCGGCGGTGTCCGGGCCCGGGTCGCGGACGGCGAAGGAGAAGACGGTGCCCATGACGGGCTCGGCGTGGCGGAGCACGGCGGCCTCACCGCCCGGCGCGGTCGAGCGCGCTCTGCAGGGAGCGGGCGTAGCCGTCGCTGGTGAAGGTGGCGCCGCTGACCACGTCGACGTGCGCGCTCTGGGCGGCCAGCGCCTCCTGGTTGAGCAGCGGCAGCGCGGAGCTGTTGATCTCCCGGTCGCGGCGGTCCTCGGTGGGGTACTCGACCACGTCGACGGCGGTGATCCTGCTCCCGCTGAGGGTGACCGCGACCTGGACCGGCCCGTAGCGGGTGTTCACGGCGTCTCCGGTGACCTTCCGGACGGTACCCGCGCCGCCCGTCCCGCCGGCCCCGGTGGGGGAGGTGGACGGGGCCGGGGTGGCGTCGGAGGCCCCGGCGGCGGACCCGGCCGAGCCGGACGCGGAGCCGTCGGAGCCGGCGGCCCCGCCCGAGCTGATCACCGGGGCGGGCCCGGCGGCGCCGTGCGGTTTGAGGGAGAGCAGCAGGACCACTCCGGCGGCGGTGGCGGCGGTGCTGACGACGGCTCGGCGCATGGGCGGGCCTCCTCGGGGTTCGGTGGTTCGGCGGTTCAGTGGTTCGCCGGGACGACGACGGCCGGGACGCGACGGCCGGGACGACGACGGGCAGGACGGCGACGGGCGGGACGGCGGCGTGGCCGGGCCGGGCCGGTGGGGGCGGGCTCAGAGGGCGAAGGACTCGTGGTGGATCCGCCCCGCCCGCACCCCGGCGGCCCGCAGCGCCCGCACCGCCTCCCCGGTCAGCGCCTCCGGCCCGCACAGGTAGACCTCGTGCTCGGCGAGGTCGGGGACGAGCCGGGCGAGCGCGGCGCCCAGGTCGCCGACCCGTTCCCGCGGGCCGACCAGTTCGTGCACCGTGCCGCCGCGCCGCCGGGCGACCTGCGCCAGCTCCGCCCGGAACAGCAGGTCCTGCGGCCGGGCGGCCCGCTGGACGAGGGTGAGCTCCCCCGGCAGCGTCTCGAACAGTGCCCGCAGCGGGGTGATGCCCACCCCCGCCCCGAACAGCAGCACCCGCTCGCGCCGCTGCAGCCGCCCGGTGAACGCCCCGTACGGGCCCTCGGCGCGCACCGGGGTGCCGGGGCGCAGCGCGGCCACCGCGGCGCTGTGCCCGCCGAGGTCCTTGACGGTGAAGCGCAGGAAGTCCGGGTGCGGCGGTGCGGACAGCGAGTACGGGTTGGCGGCCCAGCGCAGCCCGGGCGCCTGGAACTGCAGCCGGAAGAACTGGCCGGGCTCGGCCCGCAGGAGGTCCAGCCGCCGACCGGTGACGAAGAGCGACACCACGCCGGGGCCCTCCGGCCGGACCTCGGCCACCCGCAGCCGGTGGCGGCGGTCGAGCAGCCACGGTCCGGCCAGCCGGTACCAGCCGATCAGGGCGGCGGTGCCGAGGTAGAGGGCGTACCAGGCGGCGCGGGCCGGGCCGTCGCCGAGGTCGGCCCCGGTGGCCAACTGGTGGCCGAAGGCCAGGGCGACGGCGAGATAGGTCGCCAGGTGCAGGTAGTACCAGGTCTCGTAGGAGAGCCGGCGGCGGGCGGCGCGGGCGGACACCGCGCCGGTGCCCAGCATCAGCAGGGTGGCCAGGGCGGCCTTGAGCATCTCGGGGAAGTGGAGGACGATCTCCACGCCCTCGGCGAGCGGGCCGCGCCCGTCGGTCAGCGCGTAGCCCCAGACGACGGACAGCACGTGCACGGACACCGCGGCCACCAGCCAGCGACCGCCGAAGGCGTGCCAGCGGGCCAGCCGGTCGGCACCGACCCCGCGTTCCAGCGGCGGCAGTCGGGCCATCAGCAGGAGCAGCACCGGGGCCGCGTAGCCGGCGAGCAGGCCGGTGATCCGGCCCGCTCCGGTCAGCCACCCGGCCGGGCCTGCCACCACCGGAGTGTCTGACCACCAGAGCGCGAGGACGCCGAGCGCGCCGGCGGCGACCAGGGCGAGCACCAGGCGGGGCGGGGCGGCCACGGGTGGGCGGCGCGCCGCCCGGTGGGCCGGGCCGGCGGGTCGCGGTGGTGCTGCGGTGGCCATCGGGGATCACTCCTTCCGTCCCGGCGGCGAGCACCGCCGGGGCGCACCACGATCGCACCGCAACCTCTGAGCCGCCTCTGAACCGGGGCCGCTCCCGGCGGCCGCCCGGGCCGCGTTCCCGCAGGTCGGAGCCGGTGCGACAGGGTGCCCACCGGGCCCCGCGGTCTCAGGACTTTCTCATCGCGGGCGGTCAGAATGAACGCCGCCGACCGCGTACCGAGGGAGCACCGTGGACGACACCGCCGAGCGGCAGGAGTGGAGGGTCCTCGTCGTCGACGACGAGCCGGACCTGGTCGAGGTGGTCTGCGGCGCCGTCCGCTACGAGGGCTGGCAGGCGCGCGGCGCGACCACCGGCGGGGCGGCCGTGCGCGCCGCGGCGCTCTGGCGCCCGCACGCCGTGGTCCTGGACATGATGCTGCCCGACCTCGACGGCATGGAGGTGCTGCGCCGGCTGCACGCCGAGCGGCCCGAGGTGCGCGTACTCTTCCTGACCGCCCGGGACGCCGTCGAGGACCGGATCGCCGGGATCGCGGCGGGCGGCGACGACTACGTGACCAAGCCGTTCAGCCTGGCCGAGGTGGTCGTGCGGCTGCGCGGGCTGCTGCGCCGGGCGGCCCCGCCGGGTGCGGCCGGTCCGCCGCCCGCGCACGCCCTGGTGCTCGGCGACCTGGTGCTCGACGAGCGGGCCCGCGAGGTCACCCGCGGCGGGGAGGCGGTCGACCTCAGCCCGACCGAGTACGCGCTGCTCGTCCACCTGATGCGCCACCCCCGCCAGGTGCTGAGCAAGGCGCAGATCCTGGACGCCGTCTGGTCCTACGACTTCGGCGGGCAGGCGCACGTCGTCGAGCTGTACATCAGCTACCTGCGCAAGAAGCTGGACGCCGGCCGGCCCCCGATGATCCACACCGTGCGCGGTGCCGGGTACCTGATCAAGGCCGCGCCGTGAGCGGCGGGCCCGCCGGTCGCCGGCGCCGCGGTCTGCGCCGCCGGGCCGCCCGGCTGGTGCCGCGGACGCTGCGGGCCCGGCTGATCGCCGGCCTGCTGGTGCTGCTGGTGGTGACCTGCGCGGCGGTGGGCCTGGCCACCACGGCCGCCCTGCGGCACTTCCTGGTGGACCGGCTGGACCAGCAGCTCACCGACTCGGGCGGTCGCTACGCCGCCAGCCTCGAACACGCCGGCCAGGGCGGCGGCGGCACCGACACCCGGGCGCAGACCCCGGGCACCCTGGGCGTGCGGCTGCTGGACGGCCGGGTCACCGCGGCCGGCGTGGTCGACGGCGACGCCGACGACGCGGACGGCCTGGGCGACGACGACAGGGTGGCGCTCTCGCCCGCCGAGCAGCGGGCGCTGGCCGCACTCCCGGTCGGCGGGTCGGCGGGCACCGTCGACCTGGGCGGGGCGCAGGGGCGCTACCGGGTCCGCGCGGTCGCCGGCCGGGACGGCGACGTGCTGGTCAGCGGGCTGCCGCTGCGCCCGGCGGAGGACACCGTGGACCGGCTGGCGACCCTGGAGCTGACGGTCTTCGCGCTCGCCGTGGCCGGGGCGGGCGCCGCCGGAGCGGTCTGGGTGCGCTGGTCGCTGCGCCCGCTGGACCGGGTGGTGGGCACCGCCGAACGGGTCGCCGGCCTGCCGCTGGCCAGCGGCGCCGTCACCCTGGCGGAGCGGGTGCCGGACGACGACCCGCGCACCGAGGTCGGCCGGGTCGGCACGGCGCTCAACCGGATGCTCGGGCACGTGGGGGACGCCCTGGCCAGCCGGCACGCGGTGGAGGAGCGGCTGCGGGCCTTCGCCGCCGACGCCAGCCACGAGCTGCGCACCCCGGTGGCGGCGGTCCGCGGGCACGCCGAGCTCGCGCTGCGCCACCCCGGTGCGGTGCCGGGGCCGGTGCGGCACTCGCTGGAGCGGATCGACGCCGAGGCGGTGCGGATGGGCGCGATCGTCGAGGACCTGCTGCTGCTCGCGCGCCTGGACGCGGGCCGGCCGCTGGCCGACGCCGAGGTGGACCTCACCCGGGTGGCGCTGAACGCGCTGGCGGACGCGCGGGCGGCCGGGCCGGGGCACCGCTGGCGGCTGGCGCTGCCGGTGGAGCCGGTGCTGGTGCGCGGGGACGAGCACCGGCTGAGCCAGGTGGTGGTCAACCTGCTGGCGAACGCCCGGGCCCACACCCCGGCCGGGACGGGGGTCGAGCTGAGCCTGGAGCGCGCCGGGGCCGAGGTGCGGCTGGCGGTCGTCGACGACGGGCCGGGGATCGCCCCCGAGCTGGCGGAGCGGATGTTCGAGCGTTTCGTCCGGGGCGACCGGGCCCGCTCGCGGTCGACCGGCTCGACCGGGCTGGGCCTGTCGATCGTGCGCGCGGTGGTCCGGGCGCACGGCGGCACGGTGGACGCGGCCAGCGGCCCGGGGCGCACCGCGTTCACCGTGCGGCTGCCGGCCCCTCCGTAGCGGCTCCGGTGCGGAAGCGCTGCCGGTACTCGGTCGGGGTGGTGTCCAGGCGCCGGCGGAAGGCGCGGACCAGGGTGTCGGTGGTGCCGAACCCGCAGTCGGTGGCGATCCGGTCGAGCGTGGCGTCGGTGGACTCGAGGTGCCGGCGGGCGAGTTCGAGCCGGGCGGACTCCACGTAGGCGCTCGGGGTGGTGCCGAGTTCGGTCTTGAAGATCCTCGTCAGCTGCCGTTCGCCGATGTGCGCGTGGGCGGCGAGGTCGGGCACGGTGAGCCGGCCGGGCAGGTTGCGCAGGATGTGGTGGCGCAGCTCCTCGACCCGCCGGGTGGTGGACACCGGCTCCAGCGGGACGCTGAACTGGCTCTGCCCGCCGGGGCGCTTGAGGTACATCACGAGCTGGCGGGCGACCCGCAGCGCGAGGGCCTCGCCGAAGTCGTCGGCGACCAGGGCGAGGGCGAGGTCGAGGCAGGCGCTGATGCCGGCGCCGGTCCAGACCTCGCCCTCGCGGATGAAGATCGGATCGGCGTCCACCTCGATCTGCGGGTACTCGGCGGCGAGCCGCGCGGCCGTCGACCAGTGGGTGGTGGCGCGCCGGCCGTCGAGAAGCCCCGCGGCGGCGAGGATGTGCGCGCCGACGCACACCGAGGCGACCCGGCGCGAGCGCCCGGCGAGCGTGCGCACCCGGTCCACCACGGCCGGGTCGGTGAGCGGGTGGACCCGGCGCAGTTCGTCGACCTCGACCGACCCGGGCACCAGCAGGGTGTCGATGGGGCCCGCGGCGGCGGCCTCGTCGAAGGTGAGGTCGGGCAGGATCCGCACGCCCGCGGCGGTGGTCACCGGGGCCGTGGTCTCGGCGGCGAGGACGACGCGGTAGCCCGTCGCGTCGTCGGTCTCCCGCCGGACCAGCGAGAACACCTCCGGCGGTCCGGTGACGTCGAGCAGGTCGACGCCCTCGAAGAGGACGACGACGATCAGTCGTTGCTGCGTCACGGTGGTCATCTCCGGTCCTGCCCCGGCCGGTTCGGCCGCTCACACGCGATGTCGGAATCTGCATGTTAGGCGACATTGCCGACACCGGAGGGCCGGCCATAGCGTTCCGGTGCGGGCCACCGCAGCCGTGGCCGCCCATCCTCCAGACACCCGACCCGAGGCGGTACCCCATGCCCACGACCACCCTGCGCACCCTCAACGGCCTCGACGAGACGCCCGCCGCGCTCGCCGACGCCACCCTGATCCTGATCGACTACCAGAACACCTACGTCGGCGGGGTGATGGAGCTCGACGGCTGGCGCGAGGCGCTGGACGAGGCCGCCGCGCTGCTCGCCCGGGCGCGGGCCGCGGGGGCCACCGTGATCCACGTGGTCAACGACGGCGGGGAGGGCACCCCGTACGACGTCCGCGCCGAGATCGGCCGGATCCACCCCGGCGTGGCGCCGGCGCAGGGCGAGCGGGTCGTGGTCAAGAAGGCCCCGGACGCCTTCGTCGGCACCGGGCTGGGCGAGCTGGTCGACGCCGCCGGGCACCGGGACGTCGTGGTGGCCGGCTTCATGACGCACATGTGCGTGGCCTTCACCACCGCGGGTGCCTTCCTGCGCGGCAACCGGCCCACCGTCGTCGCCCGGGCCTGCGCCACCCGGCCGCTGAGCTCGGGCGGCACCGGGCTGAGCGCCGAGCAGGTCCACCGCGCCGCGCTGGCGACGATCGGCGACCTCTACGGGGTGGTCGTCGAGTCGCCGGCGGACCTGGGCTGACCCGCACCGTGCCGCGGCCCGCCCGTCACGGGGGTCGGGCGGGCCGCGGCGGCACCCGCGCGGTAAGGGCCGCGGCGCCCGGCCGGGGCCTCCGCGTCACCCGGTGCAGGTGATCCCCGGCGGCGCCGGGAGCCGTAGCGTCGACAGCAGAGAACCGGTCCGGCAGCGGAGCGGGCCGGGTGACGACCGCGGAGGGAGCGGTGCGATGTCCGAGGAGCAGGACGAGGAACTCAGGGAGATCGGGCCCATCGACTATCTGGTCGTGGAGTTCCCGGGCAACCGCATGACGGGCGAAGGGCTTCCGCTGCTGGTCGACCTCGTGGACCGGGGCATCATCCGGATCCTCGACTTCGCGTTCGTCCGCAGGGACGAGGACGGCAGCGTCCTGGCGATGGAGCTCACCGACCTGGACGGCGACGGGACCTTCGACCTGGCCGTGTTCGAGGGCGTGTCGTCCGGGATCCTGGACGCCGAGGACCTCGACGAGGCCGCGGCCCTGCTGGCGCCCGGCAACTCCGCCGGGGTGCTGGTGTACGAGAACGCCTGGGCGGGACCGCTCGCCGCCGCCCTGCGCCGGTCCGAGGCGCAGGTCGTCGCCAGCGGCCGGATCCCGGTCCCGCAGCTGCTGCAGTCGCTGGAGGCCCTGGAGGCCCGGGAGCCGTCCGGCGGCTGACACCGCCACGCCCGCGTACGAGCAGGACGCACGCGGACGCGGAGCACGCACACGTACGAGGAAGGAGCTCGGTCATGCCGGGACTGTTGCGCGGAGTCGCGCGTACCGCGGTCGTCGCCGGGACGGCGACCGCCGTGTCCAACCGGGTGTCGCGTCGCCAGGCCGGCCGGTGGGCCGCCCAGGAGGCGCCGCCGGAGCCCGCGCCCGCCGCGCCGCCGCCGCCCGCGGCTGCGCCCCAGCCGGGGATGGACGACAAGATCGGCCAGCTGCAGCAGCTGGCGCAGCTGCACGAACAGGGGGTGCTGACCGACGAGGAGTTCGCGGCGCAGAAGCAGCGGGTGCTCGCGGGCTGAGCCGTCGAACGGCGGATGACCGCCCCCGGCCCGTCCGGCCGGGGGCGGTCATCCGCACGGGACGCGGAACCCGCGGAACCTCAGACGCCTCCGCCGTCTCCGCGCGGGGCGCCCGCGACGGGCGGCGGCGGCCCGGGGTCGGCCACGGGCGGTGCGACCGGTGCGCCGTGGGCGGTCAGGCCGTAGATGCCCACGACGTCCACGGCGATGATCGTCAGCGACCACAGCGGGTAGGACGGCAGGAAGGCCATCTGGACGAAGGCGTTGACGACCAGGGCCACCACGCCGGTCCAGCGCGCCCACTGCGCCCGCTGGACGAGGATGCCCACCGCGGCGGCGGCCTGGACGGCTGCCACGGCCAGGACGACCCAGCCCCAGATCCGCAGGTCGCCGAAGACGTAGTGGGCGTCGCCGATGAAGACGTGCGAGTTGGCGATGGCGGCGATGCCGTCCAGACCGTTGAACAGGGCCAGCAGCGACAGCAGCACGCCGGCGAAGACCACCAGGCCGGAGCCGGCCAGGTCGGACTCGGAGTAGCTGATCGGGGGACGGGGTCCCCACTTCGGGGCGGTGGCGGCCATGGGTTCCTCCGGGTGTCGAGGGGGGGTGCCTGCCGGTTTTCGGTTGTGCGACCGGTCTCCGCCGTCCAGGCCGGAGTCCGGTGGGTCGGTCAGTGCCCGACCGCCACCTTCGCGGCGACGATGAGCAGACCGAGGAGGAGGTTGACGAAGCCTTCGGCGACGACCTGGCGCCGGGACGCACCGGCCCGGTGCGCGCCCAGGGTGGCCCAGGCCACCTGCTGGGCCACCGCGACGCCGAGCGCCAGCCAGGCGCTGTCGCCGGAGCCGAGCCAGGGGCTGACCAGCACCGCGAGGGCCGGCAGCGCGGCCGCCTCCACGATGGACCACTCGTGCCGGCCCACCTCGCGGGCGTCCCGCCAGCCCACCGTGCGCCCGGCCTCGCGGTCCCCGGCGAGGCGGGCGTACACGTGGGCCAGCCAGAACACGACACCGGTGACCACCAGCAGCACGATCAGCGAGAGCCGCGGCATCGACGCGTTCACGCCGGAGGCGGCGATCACCGAGGCGGCGAGCAGGGAGCCGTACACGGCACCGGCGTAGTCGGTGCGCTGCGGGCCCCGGGCCCGGTCCCGGGCGGGCGCGCGGGCCGGTGACCGTTCCGAGTGGGTCAAGGTCGCTCTCCTGTTCCGGCGGGTGCTCCGGAGGGCCGGACGGGCGCCGGCGCGGTGCCGATGGTCCGCCGGTGGTCGGTTCTCCCGGCCCGGGTCACCGGCCGGCTGGTTTTTCGGCCCGGCCCACCGGCCGGCCGGTCACCCCGCCCGCGGCCACCCGTTCGGGCACCGGTGCGACGGGCCCTCTCCCGCGATCATGCGCCGCCGCCGGGCGGGCGGCTTCACCCGGATCAGGTGAGGCCGCCGCCCCAGCGGCCGTCACCGACTGCGATGGCGGTCGGCGGCCCGCCGGGGCTACCGTGGTTCGGGTGGATCTTCGCCGGGCCGGCGGCGGTTCCACCCCGGGCGGCCCCCGCCCCGTCCGTTCCCCGACACCCGCCCCCGGCCGCGGAACCCCCGTGCCGAGGCCGTCAGGCGGTGGCTCCCGATGGTTCACATGCGCAGGACCCCGCTCCCGCCGGTGGAGCTCCCCAACGGCGACCCGGTGCTCGTCACCCGGCTGGAGCCCCCGCTGGCCCCGGCCGCCTTCCTCCGCCGGGACCGCCTCGTCCGGCGGCTCGACGAGGCCGTGCGGTTCCCGGTCACGCTGGTCAACGGACCGGCGGGCGCCGGCAAGACCCTGCTGGTCGCGGACTGGACCGAGCACGGCCAGCCCCCCGGGCGGCCCGCCTGGCTGACGGTGGAGGCCTCCGACGACAGCCCCGGCTGCTTCTGGTCGTACGTGCTCGCGGCCCTGCGCCACGCGGGGCAGCCGCTGCCCGCGCGCATCGGCGCACCGGCCGACGCCGACCGGGTCGAACCCTCCCTGCTGCTCCGCCTCGCCGACTGGATCGGCGGCCGCGACGAACCGGTCGTGCTCGTCCTGGACGAGTTCGAGCAGATCACCGACCCGCGGCCGGCCGAGCAGCTGCACGAACTGGTCCGCCACACCCGCGGCCGCCTGCGCCTCGTCCTGGTCGGTCGCACCGAGCCGCTGCTGCCGCTGCACCGCTACCGCGCCGAGGGCCGGCTCGGCGAGATCCGCGCCGCCGACCTCGCGATGCGGCTGCCCGAGGCCGAGGGCGTCCTGCGCCGCCACGGGCTGGACCTCGGCCCGGACACCGTCGCTGCGGTCCACGAGCGGGTGGCGGGCTGGAGCGCCGGACTGCGCCTGCTGGCCCTGGCCGCCCAGCACGCCGACGACCCCGACACCTACCTGAAGCAGATCGGGGCCGAACACACCGGCGTGCCGGACTTCCTGCTCGCCGAGGTGCTGCGCACCCAGCCGGCGCACACCCAGGACCTGCTGCTGCGCACCAGCCTCTTCCCGCGGCTGCACCCCGGGCTCGCCGACGCGCTCACCGGCCGGCAGGACGGCGGCCGCATCCTGGCCGGCCTGCACCGGGCCAACGCCTTCGTCGACCTGCTTCCCGGCGGCTGGTACCGGTTGCACCCGCTGTTCGCCGAGACGCTCCGGCTGCACCTGCACGCCGCCGACCCGGGCCTGCCGGAGGAGCTGCACCGGCGCGCGGCCCACTGGTTCGACGAGGACGGGCAGCAGCGCGCCGCCCTGGAACACGCCGTCGCGGGCGGGGCCTGGGACTTCGCCGCCCGGCTGCTCATCGACCAGCTGGCCGTCGGCGAACTCTCCGCCGGCCCCTCCGCGGGCCGACTGCGCGCGCTGTTCTCCCGGATGCCGCCCACCGCGCACACCCCGGACGCCGAGCTGGTCCGGGCGGCCGTCCGGCTCTCCGACGAGGACGTGGCCGCCGGTGTCCGGGCGCTGGACCGCGCCGAACCGCGGCTGTCGCCCGAGGACACCACCGCCCGGATCACGGCCGCCGGCCTGCGGGCCGGGGCGGGCCGGCTGCTCGGCTCGGCCGAGCTGGCCGGCGGCGCCGCCCGGCGGGCCCACCGGCTCGGGCGCTCGGCCCCGGCCGGGCCGCTGCACCGGCACCCCGAACTGCTCGGCCAGGCCGACGCCGACCTCGGCTCGGCCCTGCTCTGGGAGGGCCGGTTCGACGAGGCGGGGGAGGCGCTCGCCGCGGCGGCGGCCGCCCCGGCCACCGCCACCACCGCGCGGCTGCGCCACGACAGCCAGTCCCGCCTCGCCCTCATCGACTACCTGCGGGGCCGGCCCGGCCGGGCGGAGCGCCGGGTCCGCCGGGCGGACGAGGAGGCGGACCGGTGCGGCCTGCCCGCGGAGGCCCGCACCGACCTCGGCGACGTGGTGCTGGCGGGCGCGGCGCTCGAGCACGACGACGTCGCGGCGGCCCGTGACGCGCTGCGGCACGCGGAGCCGTCCGGCGACCCGGTGCTCGCCGTCGGCCTCGGCCTGGTCCACGCCGACCTGCGGCTCGCCCAGGGGGACCCGGACGCGGCGCTGAGCGAGCTGGAGCGGACCAGGCGGCTCGACCTCGCCGAGCACCCCTCGCCCTGGTGCGCCGAGCGGATCGCCGTCGCCGCCTGCGCCGCGCACCTCGCCGCCGGACGCGTCGAGGCCGCGGTGGACGCGGTCGCCGAGGTGCCCGGGGGCGCCCCGGACTCCGTCCTCGCGTCCTGCAGCGCCCGGCTGGCGGCCGGCCACGACGCGGACGACGCGCTCTCCCGGCTCGACCTGCTGCGCACCGACGCGGCGATCGGCAGCACCACCAGGACCAGGGCCCTGCTGCTGCTCGCCCGGGCCGGCGCCGCCCACGCGGACGCCGCCGGGCCGCAGCTGCTGGCCCAGGCGCTCCGGGCCGCCGAACCCGAGCGGCTCCGCCGGCCCTTCCGCGAATGCGGCCCCTGGGTCCGCCACCAGCTGCTGCGCCACCCGGGCCTCGCCGAGGCGCACCCCTGGCTCCCCGACGACCTGCTGCCGCCCGCGGGGCCGGCCCGCACGCGCCGGCAGGCCGTCGGCGAGGCGGCGCCGGGCCCCGCCGGGCCCGTCGACCCGCTGACCGAGCGGGAGCGCGACGTCCTGGCCCGGGTCGGGCGGATGATGTCCACCCAGGAGATCGCCGACGACCTCTTCCTGTCCCCGAACACCGTCAAGACGCACCTGAAGAGCATCAACCGCAAGCTGGCGACCACCACCCGCCGGGAAGCCCTGCGGACGGCCGCCCGGATGCACCTGCTCGACGAGGAGTGACGGCCGCTCGCTCCTGCGGTCGGTCGTTCCCGCCGGCGGTCACTCCTGCAGCTGCTCGCTCCCGCGGTCGGTCGTTCCCGCCGCCGGTCACTCCTGCAGCCGGCGGAACTCCGTCACCGTCAGTCCGAGGGCCTGGCAGCGGTTCAGCAGCCCGTACAGGTGGGCCTCGTCGACCACGTCGCCGAAGAGCACCGTCTGGCCGGCGACGACCGTGCTGTCCAGCTCGGGGAACCCCTCGCGCACGGTGATGTCCTGCAGCAGTCCGGCGACACGGATCTCGTAACGCACCGGGCCTCTCCTCCCTCCGGCCGGACCCCGCGGTCGTCCTTCGACCGTCGGACCCAGCCTGCGCCGCCCGGCCCGGGCCCCGCATCACCCCCCCGAGGTGACCGAGGCCCCGGCCCGGCCGGGCGGCGGGCCCGTCCGCCCGCCGCCCCCGCCGGTCACCCCCCGGGGGTGATCCGGGCACCCGCGCGCCGCTCCTACCGTGACCGGGCAGGCAGGTCCACGGCCCCGGCCAGGGAGGTCCCATGAGCCACTACCCCCCGATCGCGGAGCACGGCATGGTGGGCGACCTCCAGACGGCCGCCCTGGTGTCCACCGACGGCGACATCGACTGGTGGTGCGCGCCGCGCTTCGACTCGCCCAGCCTGTTCGCCTCCCTGCTGGACCACGCCGGGGGCGGGCGCTGCCGGCTGGCCGTCGACCGGGGCGTGATCACCGACGCCGCGGTGAAGCAGCTCTACCTGCCCGGGACGGCGATCCTGGTGACCAGGTTCCTGTCGGCCGGCGGCGTCGCCGAGGTCGTCGACTTCATGGTCCCCGACACCTCGCGCACGCCGAGCCCGCGGCACCGGATCGTCCGGGTCGCCCGGGTCATCCGCGGCAGCGTGCCCTTCGTGCTGGAGTGCCGGCCGCGCTTCGACTACGGCCGGGCCCGGCACCGGCTCACCCTGACGGACGAGCGCAACGCGGTGCTGCACGGCCCGGACCAGGACCTCTTCCTCCAGACCACCGCCCCGGTCGTGCTGCAGCCGGACGGCGAGGACGTCACCGCCCGGTTCACCCTGGACGCCGGCGGGACGGCGATCGTGGCCCTCACCGCCGCGCCCGCGGGCGACGCCGCGCCCCCGCCGCCCGGCGACGAGCCCACCACCGCCGACTTCGACCGCTGCCGCGACTTCTGGTACGGCTGGCTGGCGCGGTCCCGCTACCAGGGGCGCTGGCACCAGATGGTGGACCGGTCCGCGGTCACCCTCAAGCTCCTGACCTACCACCCCACCGGTGCGCCGATCGCCGCCCTCACCATGGGCCTGCCGGAGCAGGTCGGCGGCGAACGCAACTGGGACTACCGCTACACCTGGATCCGCGACGCCTCGCTGTCCCTGCACGCGCTGACCGGCCTGGGTTTCGAGGAGGAGGCGCTCGCCTTCCGCCGCTGGGTCCGCGAGCGGGTCGAGGCCTCGGCCGGCCGCGCCGGCGAACCGCTGCAGATCATGTACCGGATCGACGGCGACCCCCACCTCACGGAGGAGGTCCTCGGCCACTGGGAGGGCTACCGCGGCTCGGCGCCGGTCCGGGCCGGGAACGCCGCCTCCGACCAGCTCCAGCTCGACATCTACGGGGAGGCCGCCTACGCCTTCGCCACCGACGGCACCATGGGCACCCTGGAGGGCTGGCGCGCCTTCCGCGGCCTGGTCGACTGGCTCACCGAGCACTGGGACCGCCCCGACGAGGGCATCTGGGAGACCCGCGGCGGCCGTCAGGACTTCACCTACAGCCGGCTGATGTGCTGGGTCGCCTTCGACCGGGCCGTCCGGACCGCCCGCACGTTCTCCCGCCCCGCCGACCTGGACCGCTGGGAGGAGACCCGCGACGCCGTCCTGGACCAGATCGTCGACCGCGGCTGGAACGCCGACCGGGCGGCCTTCACCCAGCACTACGCCACCGACGTCCTGGACGCCTCCCTGCTGCTCATGCCCAAGGTGGGCTTCCTCGCCCCGAACGACCCGGCCTGGCTCTCCACGCTCGACGCGATGGACCGCGAGCTCGTCAGCGACAGCCTCGTCTACCGCTACGACCCGGCCGCATCGCCCGACGGCCTGCGCGGCTCGGAGGGCACCTTCAACCTGTGCAGCTTCCTGTACGTCGAGGCCCTCGCCCGGGCCGGGCGGCTGCAGCAGGCCCGCTACGCCTTCGACAAGATGCTCACCTACGCCAACCACGTCGGCCTCTTCGCCGAGGAGATCGGCCCGTCCGGCGAGCAACTGGGCAACTTCCCGCAGGCGTTCACCCACCTCGCCCTCATCGACGCCGCCATGGCGCTCGACGAGGAGCTCGACCGCCGGCACTCGGCCTGAGGCCGCCGTGGCACCCGCATCCGCACCTGCATCCGTACCCGCCGCGCCCGCCGGGGCGGCCCGCGCGGTCCTGGTGCCGCTGGCCCTGGCCCAGTTCATCTGCAGCTTCGCCGGGTCCAGCATGAACGTGATGATCAACGACATGAGCGAGGACCTCGACACGACGGTCCAGGGCATCCAGGTCGCCATCACGGTGTTCCTGCTGGTGATGGCCGCGCTGATGATCCCCGGCGGCAAGCTCGCCGACCGCTACGGCCGCAAGCGCTGCCTGATGACCGGGCTCGGCGTCTACGGGATCGGCGCGCTGATCAGCGCGCTCACCCCGGGCCTGGCGGGCCTGATCGTCGGCAACTCGATCCTGGAGGGCGTCGGCACCGCCCTGCTCATCCCGCCCGTCTACATCCTGACGACCCTGCTGTTCACCGGGACGGCCGTCCGGGCCCGGGCCTTCGGCGCGATCATGGCCCTCGGCGGGATCGGCGCGGCCGCCGGGCCGCTCATCGGCGGACTGCTGACCACCTGGATCAGCTGGCGCGCCAACTTCGGCTTCCAGGTCCTGGTCATCGTGGTGATCATGTGGCTCAGCCGGAAGCTGAAGGACCCGCGGCCGCCCGATCCGTCCGTCCGCTTCGACGTCGTCGGGGCGGTGCTGTCCGCGGTGGGCCTGGTCCTCGTGGTCACCGGCATCCTCGCCGCCGACACCAACGCCTGGCTGATGATCGCCCTGCTGGTCGCCGGTGCCGCCGTGCTGGCCGGGTTCTTCCTCTGGATCCGCGGCCGGGAACGGGCCGGCCGCGAACCGCTGCTCCCGCTCGCCCTCTTCCGCGACCGCACCGCCAACTTGGGCCTGGTCACCCAGAACGCCCAGTGGCTGGTCCTGATGGGCGCGTCGTTCACCGTCGGCGCCTACCTCCAGGTGGTCCGCGGCTACAGCGCGATCGCCTCCGGCGCCGTCTTCACCGCGGCGACGGTCGGGCTGCTCGCCACCTCCCTCAGCGCCGAGCGGCTGGCCCGGCGCTGGAGCCAGCGCACGCTCATCGTCACGGGGTTCGTCGTCACCGTCGCCGGCATCCTGCTGCTGCTCCTGCTCGTGCGGTCCTTCGACGGGGTGTGGGCGTTCACCCCCGGACTGCTGCTGATCGGCCTGGGGCTGGGCCTGATGCTGACGGCCTCCGTCAACGTGGTGCAGTCGAGCTTCCCTGACAGTCAGCAGGGCGCGATCTCCGGGCTCTCCCGGAGCATCTCCAACCTCGGCTCCTCGCTCGGCACCGCCGTCGCCGGCACCATCCTGGTCGCCGAACTCACCCGCGACAGCTACGGCGCGGCCATGCTGGCGCTCGCGCTGCTGGGCCTGGTCGGGCTCGGCGCCGCCCTGCTGCTGCCGCGCGGCGCCGATCCCGGATCCGGGCCGGCCGGCAGCCGGGAGGGGTGAGCGCCCCGGCCCGGTCGGGGGCGTGCCGGGCGGCGGGCCGGCCCGGGGGTTGGTCCGATGGGGTGAGGCCCCGGCGACCCGCCGGGCACCGGCCGGTGCCCGGCCCGCCGCTGCTGGGAGGGTGACGGGCGGCGACCGGGCTCAGGGGGAGAACCCCGAGTTGAACGCGTTCAAAGGCGTGCGCCATGATGATGCCGAGCGGACGCTCCCGGCCGTGACCGGCGGTGCGGGGCCGTCCCGTGCTGCCCCGCCGCACCCCGGCGCCGTCGCGCCCCGGCGAGGCAGCAGGAGGAAGGGGGAGCCGTGACACCGTGGCAGAACAGGTTCGCCGCCGGGGCGGTGGCGCTGATGTGGGCCTACGAAGGGCTCTGGTGCAAGATCTGGCCGGGCCGGGCGGACCAGCGGGCCATCGTGGAGTCCGTGCCGCTGCTCCCGGGGTGGGCGGTGACACCCCTGCTGCTGGCCATCGGGGCGGCCGAACTCGCCCTCGGCCTCTGGGTGCTGACCGGCCGCCGGGCCCGCCTCGCGGCCCTCGTGCAGACCGCCCTGGTGGTCGCCTTCAACACCGGCGGCCTGCTCTTCGGCTCCGACGAGATCCCCGAACCCGGCCGGCTGATCGTCCAGGACCTCGCCTTCCTCGCGCTGATCTGGACCGTCGCCGCCACCCGGCGCCACCCCGCCCCCCGCGCGGCGGTGACCGCGTGAGCGCCCGGACCCCCTGGGCCGACGGCCGGCTGCTCAGTCTGCAACCCCGCCGGCCCGGCCTGCTGTTCGGCCGGATGTACGAGGACCCCGGCGTCGAACTCGCCGCCTTCCCGGCGCCCGGCGCCCGCGTCCTGTGCATCGCCTCCGCCGGGGACACCGCCGCCGCGCTGGCCGCCGCCGGGCACCGGGTCACCGCGGTGGACCTCAACCCCGCCCAACTCGCCTACGCCCGGGCCCGGCTGACCGCCGGTGCGCCCGCCGCCACCGGCGCCGCGGAACGCCTGCTCGCCCTCGGCAGGGCCGCCGCCGCGACCGCCCTGCCGGCCTGGCGCCCGGCGGCACTGGAACGGTTCCTGCGCCTCGACGACCCGGCGGCGCAGGCCCGCCACTGGCACCGCCACCTCGACGGCCCGGGCCTGCGGCTGCTGCTCGGCGCCGCGCTCCGCCCGGCCGGCGCGCTCGCGGGCGGCCTGCACCCGGCGTTCCGGGCCGTACTGCCGCGCCGCTTCGACACGGTGCTGCGGGCCCGACTGGCCCGCGGCTTCGCCCGCCACCCCAACGCCGACAACCCGTGGGCCTGGCGGCTCCTGCTCGGCCGCGAACTGCCCGTCGGCGGACCGCTCGTCGCCGGACCGCCCGCCGGCGAGCTGCCCGTCGGCGCACCGCCCGGCCACGACCAGGGCGGCGGCGCACCGCCCGTCCGGCTGCTCCGGGGCGACGTCCTCGGCCACCTCGAACGCTCCCCGGCCGGGAGCTACGACGCGGTGACGCTCTCCAACGTCCTGGACGGCCCCGACCAGGCCTTCGCCCGCCGGCTGCGCGCCGCCGTGCGGCACGCCGTCCGGCCCGGCGGCGTCGCGGTGCTGCGCAGCATCCGCGAACCGGGCCCCGCCGGCCCCGGCGCCGCCGCCGAGGACCGCTGCCCGCTGTGGGGCGTCGTCCGGGTCGTCCGCCTCTGAGGTTCCGGCGCAGCCCAGCCCGACACCGGCCGATCCCGGCCCGACACCGGCGTAGCCCACCCCGACACCGGTGCAGCCCGCCCGAACACCGCGACCGACCAACGGAGTCGACCATGCGACACCTCCTCCAGCGCCATCCCGTGCCGATCCGCACCCGCTTCGCGCACTCCCTCGTCCTCACCTACGCGCTGCCGCCCCGGCTGCTGGCCCCGCTGGTGCCGCCCGGGCTCGCCCTGGACACCTACACCGACCCGGCCGGCACCGAGCACGGCTTCGTCGCGGCCGCCGTGGTCGACACCCGCGCGCTGCGCCCGGCCGGGCTGCCGGCCCGGTTCGGCCGCGACTTCATCCTCACCGGCTACCGGGTCTTCACCCGCTTCCCCACCCCCGGCGGGCGGACCATGCGGGGCCTGCGGATCCTGCGCTCCGACACCGACAGCCGGCTGATGACCGTCGGCGGCAACCTCCTCACCCGCTACCACTACCGCCACGCCCGGATCGGCACCCGGGTGGTCGGCGACACCCTGGAGTTCAAGGTCCTCAGCGGCGACGGCCACGCCGACCTGCACGTGCGCGCCGACCTGGGCGGCGCCCCGGCCGCCCTGCCGCCGGGCAGCCCCTTCGCGGACGCCCGGGCCGCCCGCCGGTTCGCCGGCCCGTTGCCCTACACCTTCGAGTACGAGCCGCAGACCCGGTCGGTGATCGTGGTCAAGGCCACCCGCACCGCCTGGCAGCCCGTCCCGGTGAGCGTCGAGGTGCCGCGGCTGACCTTCTTCGACCACGGTCCGCTGGCCGGGAGCCGCCCGGTGCTCGCCAACGCCTTCCACGTCGCCGACCTCGACTACGGCTGGGAGCGCGGCAGCCGCCGCACCCTCGAGGGGGCGGCCCGGTGACCGCCGCCCCGCCGGCGCGGCGCCCCTCCGGCGTCCGCGAGGTGATCCGCTACAACTGGCCGCTGTACACGGCCGGCGTCCTGACCGCGGCCGGCGGCTGGGCGGCGGCCCGCCGCCTGCCGGGGCCGGCCGCCGCGCTCGCCCGGGCCGGTGCCGCCACCGCGGCGGCCCACCTCCTCGTCAGCACCCTCGCCACCTGGTGCGTCTACGACCGCTCCGAGCTGCACACCTACGACTGGCTGCCCGCGCTGCTGCCCGACGGCCCCGGCACCCACCTGGTGGTCTCCGCCGGGCTCGACGAGGTGAGCCGCCCGATCGCCGCCCGCCACCCCGCCGCGCACCAGCGCGTCGCCGACCTCTACGACCCGGCGCTGACCACCGAGGGCTCGATCCGGCGGGCCCGCCGGCACGTGCCGCCCGCCCCCGGCACCGTGCCCGCCCGCCCGGGCGAGCTGCCCGCCGCGACCGACTCGCTGGACACCGTGTTCGCCGTCTTCGCCGCCCACGAGCTGCGCCGCCCCGCGGACCGCCGCGCGCTGTTCGCCGAGGTCGCCAGGGCGCTGCGGCCGGGCGGCACGCTGTTGCTGGTCGAGCACCTGCGCGACGCCGCCAACATCGCCGCCTACGGCCCCGGGGCCTGGCACTTCCTGCCCCGGTCGGTGTGGCTGGGGCACGCCGCCGAGGCCGGGCTGCGGCCCGCCGCCGAACGCCGGATCGCCGGGCTGGTCGCCGCCGTCGCCTTCCGGAGCGCCGAGGGATGAGCGAACTCCTGACCGTGGAAGGCCAGTTGCGCCTGGTCGGGCTGGTCCTGGTCGGGCTCGGGGTGGGCCACGCGGTGCTGCCCTGGGCGGTCGGCTGGCCCGCCGACCTGGCCGGCACCACCCTGCTGACCCGCCAGGTCTCCTACGTCCACGTCTTCTTCATCGGCCTGGTCTGCGCCCTGTTCGGCCTGCTGCCGCTCTGCCTCGCCCCCGACCTGCTGGCCGGCGGCCGGCTGGGCACCGTGCTGCTGGCCGGTCAGACCGTGTTCTGGGGGCTGCGCTGGCTCTTCGAGTTCGTGGTGTTCTCCCCGAAGCTGTGGCGCGGCGACGCCCTGCGCACCGCCGCGCACGTCGCGCTGTCCGTGCTCTGGACGTGGGTGACGGCGGTCTTCGCGGCCGCCCTCTGGCAGGTGTGGTGAGCGGCGCCGGGGCACCCCGGCCCGGACCGGACGGTGTACGACCGGTCCGGTGACCGCCGCCCGTCCGCACCCGGGGCCAGGGCCCGTCCGCAGCTGCGGCGCCGACGGCCGCACCGGTGCGGCGACGGCATCGTGCGTACCCGGCCGCGTCGCTGGACCCCGCCGCCGTCCGCGCGGTCGGTGGCGCCTCCTACGATGGCCGCCATGAACACAGCTGGGGCGGAACAGCGCCTCGTCGACGGCCGCTTCGAACTGCTCCAGCAGCTCGGTGGCGGCGGCATGGGCGTGGTCTGGCGGGCCCGCGACAACGCGCTGCACCGCGAGGTGGTGCTCAAGGAGGTCCGCCCGCCCGACCCGGCGATGGCCGCCGCCGACCCGGACGCCGCCCGCGAGCTGCGCGAGCGGGTGCTGCGCGAGGCGCGGGCGCTCGCCCGCCTCCAGCACCCGAACGTGGTGGTCATCCACCACATCGTCGACACCCCGGAACACCCGCACCCCTGGCTGGTGATGGAGCTGGTCAGCGGCGGCAGCCTCGCCGACCGGCTGGCGCACGGCCCGCTCGGCACCGCGGAGGCGGCCCGGATCGGGCGCGGCGTGCTGTCCGCGCTGCGGGCCGCCCACGCCGTCGGCATCCAGCACCGGGACGTCAAGCCCGCCAACGTGCTGCTGCGCCCGGACGGCACCCCGGTGCTCGCGGACTTCGGCATCGCCGCGATCCAGGACGCCACCGCCCTCACCGCGACGGGTGCGCTGATCGGCTCGCCCGAGTACATCGCGCCGGAGCGCATCCGCGGCCAGGAGGGCAACCCGTCCTCCGACCTGTGGTCCCTCGGCATGCTGCTGTACGTCGCGGTCGAGGGGAGCCACCCGCTGCGCCGGGCGACCACCCTGGCCACCCTGGCCGCCGTCCTGGACGAGCCGCTGCCGCCGCCGGTCCGGGCCGGGCGGCTCGGGCCGCTGCTGTCCGCGCTGCTGGGCAAGGACCCGGCGCTGCGGCCGGACGCCGAGCAGCTCGACCGGGCCCTCGCGGCGGCCGAGTACGAGGCGGCCCACGGGGCGGGGGAGGGCGCGCCGTACCCGACCGGCACCGTGCGGCTCGGCGCCGGGCAGCCCGCGCCCCCCGCCACCGGCCCGTTCGCCACCGGTCCGATCACCGGGCCGTCCGCCGGCGGGTCCTTCGCCACGGGGTCGTTCGCCGGAGGTCCCTCCGACAGCGGGTCGTTCGCCGGCGGTCCGTTCGCGCCGCCGGCGGACCGGGTGCCGACCGGCTTCCAGGCCCCCGCGACGCTCCCGACCGGCCCCGGCCACCCCGAGCCGGCGGGCACCCGGAAGGCCCGGCGGAGGGTGCTCGCCCTCACGGCCGCCGCAGTGCTGCTCGCCGGCGGCGGCAGCGCGCTCTACCTCAGCCAGGGCGACGCGTCCACCGGCCGGACCCCGACCGCCGGGACCACCCCCTCGGCCACCGCCGCGGCCCCGCCCGCCTCCGCGGCGCCCGCCTCGACGACGGCCCCCGGGGCGGCGCCGGACCAGACGGCCCCGGCCCCCACCGCCGCGACCCCGGCCGCCCAGCCCTCGGGCAAGGTCAACCTGCTGACCCCGGACGGCGTGCGCCGGACGGTCGCCGCGCTGCAGCCCTACGCCGCCGGCGGCAAGGTGTACAAGCTCGTCGTCTACCCCGAGTACGCCACCGCCGAGGTCGCCGCCGCGGCCGGCGGAAAGCTCTACGACGACATCACCATCCGGGACGGCAAGGCGACCCGCTCCCCGGGCGGCACGCTGATCGGCGACACCAAGCCGGTCGACCTCGGGCTCTACAACTGGGACGTGATCCCCACGCTGCTCCAGCGCGCCCAGGACACCCTGAACGTCCCGAAGCCGACCATGCGGTACCTGATGATCGACCCCGACATGTTCGACGGCACCCCCAGCATCAAGGTCTACCTGGCCGACGACTACGGCACCGGCTACCTGGAGACCGACCCCAAGGGCGTCAACCGGCGCAGCTACCCGCGCGCCGGCTGACCGGGTCGGGGCCCCGTCAGCCGCGCGGCTGACGGGGCAGCGGGAGGGTGAGGGCCTCCGGCGAGGCGGCCGGCAGCGCGAGGGCGGCGGCGGTCTCGGCGGGCAGCGGGCGCAGCCCGAGCACCGCGGTGGCCAGCCGGGTGGTGGCCCGGTGCCAGTCGGGGATCCGCTGGAGCATCGCGTGGCCGCTGCCGGTGACGCTGTAGCCGCAGACCCGGGCGCCGGCGGCCCGGCTGCGGGCGGCGAAGGCCCGGGTCTCGGCGGGCGGGGTGATGCGGTCCCGGTCACCGTGCAGGAGCAGCACGTCGCGCCCGGCGAGCTGCTCGCAGGGATCCTCGGGCGGGCACCAGGGGGCGAGGGCGACCAGACCGGTGACGCTCGGGTGCCCGCCGGCCTGCAGGGCGGCCCGCCCGCCCATCGAGTGCCCGATCAGGACGGTCGGCACCTCGCCCAGCTCCCGCGCCAGCTCGTCCAGCGCGGCCAGGGCGTCCCGGGCGGCGTCGGCGCGCCCGCCGTTCCAGCCCCGGTGGCGGTAGCGGACGGTGGCGACGGCCACCCCGGCCCCGGCGGTCTCCCGGGCCAGGGACCGCAGGAAGCCGTGCATCCGCAGCAGCGGCAGGTTGACCGGGCCGGGCCGGGAGAGGTTGTGCTCCTCGCCGCCGTGCAGCACGACGACCGCGGCGCTCGGGGCCGCCGGCCGGATCCGCCACTGCAGCGGCCGGTGCAGTGGCACGCCGCCGGCCGTCGTGCCGCCGCCCACCGTCCGGCCGCCCATCGTGTCGCTGCTCATGGCCGCACCCTCCCGTCCTGCCGTCCGTCCCCGACCGTCACTGTACGCGTCGGCTCCGGCCCGCCGGTCGGGCCGTTCAACCGAGGAGGCCGGGCCGCGGTGCGGGGGTGCCGGGTGCGGTGAGGTGGTGCCGGGTGCGGGCCGGTCAGGCCTCCAGCAGGCGCTGCTCGCGCACCAGCCAGCAGATCGCCGTCAGCCGGTGCACCGCGTAGTCGTACCCCACCGGCTCCCGCCAGCCGATCTCGGCGAGCGCGTCCAGGAAGCCCACCGCGTAGTCCGAGAGCTCCGCGCGCTCCAGCCGCTGCGGCGCCAGCTCCGGCCCCTGCGCGTACAGCAGCTCGCGCAGCATCGCGACGTGCTGGTCGACCGCCGCGACCAGGGCGGGCTCGAAGGCGAGCTCGGCCAGCCGGGGCGTGAAGGCGGCGACGATGCCGGGCAGCGGGCAGGCCGCCGGCTCGTCGGGGGAGCGCCGGAAGGACTCGTCGGGGTGGGCGAACATCCGTCCACGGTAGGGGAGCCGGGTGGCGGATCGGCGCCCCGTGACGGTTCCGTGCTGAGAGCTTGGCCACCTTCCGGACGTTCCGTGACATGGCCGGTTCTCTGTGCTGAGCGGCGGGTGGTCCGTACCAGAATGGTCCCCATGGATCTTCGCATCTTCACCGAACCGCAGCAGGGCGCGAGCTACGAGACCCTCCTGACGGTCGCCCGGACCGCCGAGGACCTCGGCGTCTTCAGCGCCTTCTTCCGCTCCGACCACTACCTCAGGATGGGGGACGCCTCCGGACTGCCCGGGCCGACCGACGCCTGGATCACCCTGGCCGGCCTCGCCCGCGACACCCGCACCATCCGCCTCGGCACCCTGATGACCGCCGCCACCTTCCGGCTGCCGGGGGTCACCGCGATCCAGGTCGCCCAGGTGGACGCGATGAGCGGCGGGCGGGTCGAGTTCGGCCTCGGCGCCGGCTGGTACGGGGAGGAGCACACCGCGTACGGCATCCCCTTCCCCAAGGAGCGGTTCGGGCGGCTGGAGGAACAGCTCGCGATCATCACCGGCCTGTGGAACACCAAGCTCGGCGACACCTTCGACTTCGCCGGGCAGTACTACACCCTGACCGACTCCCCGGCGCTGCCCAAGCCCGCCCAGGAGCGCATCCCGGTGCTGGTCGGCGGGCACGGGCCCAGCCGGACCCCGGCGCTCGCCGCCCGGTTCGCCGACGAGTTCAACCTGCCCTTCGCGTCGGTGGAGGACACCGCCGCCCAGTTCGGCCGGGTCCGGGCCGCGGTCGAGCGGGCCGGGCGCCCGGGCGACGCGCTGGTGTACTCCAACGCCCTGGTCGCCTGCGTCGGCCGGGACGACGCCGAGGTGGCCCGCCGGGCCGCCGCGATCGGCCGGGACGCCGACGAGCTGAGGGCCAACGGCCTGGCCGGCACCCCGGACGAGGTGGTCGAGAAGATCGGACGCTACGCCGCCGTCGGCAGCGCGCGGATCTACCTGCAGATCCTCGACCTGGACGACCTCGACCACCTGGAGCTGATCGCCGCCCGGGTCGCCCCGCAGCTCGGCTGAACCGTTCCGGCCCGGCCGGGCCCGGGCCGTCCGTACCCGCCCCGACCTCCGGCCTTTACTCGCCCTTGGGAATGCGTAATGCTCCAGGGGGAGGAACGGCGGGGGGAGGCCCGGTGACCAGGACGAGAACGGCGGAGGCGGCGGCGCCCCGGGTGCCGCCGCCGCGCGCCCCCGCCCACCGGGCGGTCCGGGTGCCGCCCGGTCTGCACGACCTGCGCCGCGGCCCCGGCCCGGCGGCGCTGCACTACCCCGCCGGGGACCTGCTGGTCGTCTCCGGGCTGCCCGGCAGCGGCAAGAGCACCCTGATGCGCCGCTGCGCGCGCGTCCCGCTGGTCGACTCCCAGCTGGTCCGCGAGGAGTACGCGGCCCGGCTGCCCGCCGGCCTCCCGTACGCCCTCTACCGCCCGCTGGTGCGCATCGCGCACTACCGGCGGCTGCGCCGCGCGGTGCTGGCCGGCGGGCCCCTGGTGGTGCACGACTGCGGCACCCAGCCCTGGGTGCGGGGCTGGCTGGTGCGCGCCGCCGCCCGGCAGGGCCGCCGGGTGCACCTGCTGCTGCTGGACGTCGGGCCGGCCGAGGCGCGGGACGGCCAGCAGCACCGGGGGCAGGGGGTCTCCCGCTACGCCTTCGCCCGGCACCGGGTGGCCGTCGGACGGCTGCGGAGCCGGCTCACCGGTTCGGGCCGGCCGCCGGCCGGGTGTGCGTCGACCGTGGTACTCGACCGCGCCGCCGCGCGCGCCCTGCGGGAGATCGACTTCCCGGCGTCGTAGTCTCGGCGGGTCCGCGCCGGGCGGGTCCGGGGCGCGGCCGCCCCCCGTCGACTCCCCGTCAGGAGCGCTGATGCGCCGTACTGTCCGGGTGCGCTCGCGTGCCCCCCGCCTGTTCCCCTGTGCCGCCGCGCTGGTGGCGGCCGCCGGCCTCGGCCAGCTCGCCGCCCCGGCCCCGCACCCGCACGCCACCGCCGCACCGGCCGCCTGCGCGGGCGCCGCCGTCGATGCCGACGCCGCGGCCCGCAAGCCGGCCGGCAGCCAGGCGGGCGGCGACCCGAACGCCGTCACCCACGCCGAGGCCCGGGCCATGCAGGCCGACCTGGAGAACAGGCTCGCCCAGCTCGGCCACCGCCCGCTGATCGGCTCCGCGACGACCGTCCCGGTCTACGTGCACGTCATCCACTCCGGTGCCGCCGGCAACCTCGACGGCGGCACCGTCGCCGCCCAGATCGACCACCTCAACGCCACCTACGGAGGCCAGGGCAGCGGCAACACCCCGACCCAGTTCCACTTCGAGCTGGCCGGAACCGACTACACCGACAACGCCTCCTGGTACACCGGCATGACCCCGGGCTCCGCCGCCGAGAAGGCGATGAAGAAGGCGCTGCGCAAGGGCGACCAGGGCACGCTCAACCTCTACACCGCCAAGCTCGGCCAGTCGCTGCTCGGCTGGGCGACCTTCCCGAACGCCTACCGCTCCGACCCCGTGGACGACGGGGTCGTGGTGCTCGACGCCTCGCTGCCCGGCGGCTCCGCCACCCACTACAACCTGGGCAGCACCGCCACCCACGAGACCGGCCACTGGATGGGCCTCTTCCACACCTTCCAGGGCGGCTGCCTGCCCCCCGGCGACTACGTCGACGACACCCCGCCCGAGCGCAGCGCGGCCTACGGATGCCCCGACGGCCGGGACACCTGCCCGCTCGGCGGCCAGGACCCGATCCACAACTTCATGGACTACAGCTACGACGACTGCATGGACCAGTTCACCCCCGGCCAGGCCCGGCGGATGGCCGACTCCTGGGCCGCGTACCGGAGCTGAGCCCCCGGCCGACCGGCCACCCGGGTCCGGGGCACCGGGCCGGAACACCGAGCAGAGCGGAGCAACGCGATGAGCAGCAAGCCCCGGATCGTCGTCGGCGTGGACGGCTCGCCCGCCTCGGAGCAGGCGCTGCGCTGGGCGGTCGACTACGCAAAGGCCGTCGGCGGGACGGTCAGCGCCGTCACCACCTGGGAGTACCCGGCGTTCTACGGCTGGGTCGGGACGTCCGTGCCGCCCACCGAGAGCTTCAACCCCGAGGAGCTGGCCGGCCGGACCCTCTCGCAGACCGTCGTCCGGGTGGTCGGCGACGACCCCGCCGTCCCGATCAGCGAGAGCGTGATGCCGGGCAGCGCCGCCCGGGCCCTGCTGGAGGCCGCCAAGGGCGCCGCGCTGCTCGTCGTCGGCAGCCGCGGCCTCGGCGGCTTCTCCGGCGTGCTGCTCGGCTCGGTCAGCCGCCACCTCACCGAGCACGCGCCCTGCCCCGTGGTCGTGGTGCGCGAGCCCCGGGACGAAGACGCCCGATGACGCCCGGCCGGGCCGCCGCGTGGAGGAGGATGGAGACATGCCGGAAGGTGACACCGTCTACCGCGCGGCGGCCGGGCTGCACGACACCCTCGCCGGGCAGCTGCTGACCAGCGCCGACCTGCGGGTGCCCGCGCACGCCACCGCCGGGCTGGCCGGCCGCCGGGTGCTGGAGGTCGTCCCGCGCGGCAAGCACCTGCTCACCCGCCTCGAAGGCGCCCTCACCCTGCACACCCACCTGCGGATGGAAGGCCGCTGGGAGGTCTACCGCCCCGGCGAGCGCTGGACCGGCGGCCCCGCCTGGCAGATCCGCGCCGTCCTGGGCACCGAGCGCGGCACCGCCGTCGGCTACCGGCTGCCCGTCGTCGAACTGCTGCGCACCGCCGACGAGCAGCGCGCCGTCGGCCACCTCGGGCCCGACCTGCTCGGCCCCGACTGGGACCCGGTCGAGGCCGTCCGCCGGCTGCTCGCCCGCCCCGCCCGGCCGCTCGCCGAAGCCCTGCTCGACCAGCGCAACCTGGCCGGGATCGGCAACGTCTACGCCGCGGAACTCTGCTACCTCGCCGGGGTCACCCCGTGGACCGAGATCGGCGAACTCCGCAACCCCGACCGGCTGGTGACACGGGCCCGGGACCTCCTGGACGCCAACAAGCTGCGCCCCGGGCACGTCACCACCGGCGACACCCGGCGCGGCCACCAGCACTGGGTCTACGGCCGGGCCGGCCGCCCCTGCCCCCGCTGCGGCACGCTCGTCCTGACCTCCCGCCAGGGCGCCCCGCCGCAGGACCGGGTGGCCTACTGGTGCCCGTTCTGCCAGCGCGGGCCGGCCCCGGCCGGGTCGGCCGTCAGGGCCGCTCGATCAGGGCGGGGTGGCGCGGGTCGTCCACCCGTACGGTGAGGTCGGCGGCGTCGGCGGGCCCGGTCTCCGCCTCGTAGCGGGCGAAGGCGGGCAGTGTCCACCGCTGGTCGGCGGGCGTGCGGCGGGCCAGCGCGGCGGGGGAGAGCGCCAGGTGGACGGTCAGCTCCAGCGGCAGCCAGCGGCCGAGCAGCAGCGGCCCGTCCAGCAGCAGCACCCCGCCGGGCGGCAGCTCGGCGTACGGCGCGCGGGTCGAACGGTCCGTCACCGGGTCGCGCAGCGAGGGCAGCACCCGGCCGCTGCCGCCGGGCTCCAGCGGATCCAGCACCTCGCGCAGCAGGGCGTTGTCGTCCAGCCACAGGTCGTGGAAGGCGTCCGCGTCCTGGTGCCCGTACTCCAGGCGGACCGAGGCCGGGCGCAGGAAGCCCGCCGCCGACACCCGCAGGGCCGGGCGGCCGAGCAGCCGCAGCGGCTCCACCAGCGCGTCGGCGAGCAGGTCGGGGCGGGCCGCCGCGGCGCCGTCCACGGCCACCCGCAGCCACCGCCCGCCGGCGCCGGGCAGGGCGGTGATGCGCTCGGCGAGCAGCTCGGCCAGTCGGTCGGGGGAGATCGGTCGTACCTGCATCCGCCCATCCTGCCCCGGCGCGTCCCGGGTCAGTGCAGGGGGAGGGCGTGCAGGACGTCGTCGTGCCCGGCGTAGAGGCGGTCGGCGTCGGCGGCCAGGGTCCAGACGTCCTTGCCCGGGCCGGAGTCGCGGAAGGTCCAGAGCAGCCGGCCGGTGGCGGTGTCGACCGCACAGACCCCGCCCACGGCGGGGCCGGGGACGAACAGGGTGGTGCCGGCGAGCACCGGGTGGCTGCGGCGGTCCAGCAGGAACGGCAGCCGGCAGGTCCACTGCACCGCGCCGGTCGCCGCCTCGTGGCCGGTGACGAGGCCGTCGTCGCGCGGGACGTACACCCGCGGGCCGTCCGGGACGGGCGGCATCGCGCGCCAGGACTCGCCCCGGGCGGGGGAGTGCGTCCAGGCCCGCCCGCCGTCGGAGCCCAGCGCGCGGACACCGCCGCCGCCGTCGGGGACGTAGACGTGGTCGGGGCCGGCGGTGCACCAGCGCAGGTCCTCGTCGCCGGGGCCGGTCCACAGCTCCCGGCCGTCGGCGGCGTCCCGCACGACCAGCTCGGCGCGGTTGCCGAGGCTGCGCACGCAGGCCACCCGGCCGCCCGCCACGGCGGGCGCGACGGGCTGCTCGATCCGCCCGCTGCGGACGCTCCACAGCAGGGAGCGGTCGGCGACCCGCAGGGCGAAGAGCCGGCTCTCGATCTGGCCGTCCTCGCGGTAGCCGCCCCAGCTGAAGCCGTAGAGGACGCCGTCCGCGTACCCGGTCAGCTCGGGGCCGGGCTGCAGCCCGTCGGGCAGCGGCAGGCTCCAGTCGGCTGACGGGTCGGTGAGGTGGCGGGCGTCGAGGTGCCCCTCGAAGGCGGTGGTGAAGGCGTGCTCGGGGCCGAGCAGCACCTTGCTGCGGGTGCTGAGGTCGCTCGGCCAGCTCCGGCTCTCCGGCGGGTCCACGACGACCAGCCGGGACGCGCTGCCGGTGGCCGGGTCCACGACCTGGAGCCCGGCCCTGGAGAGGAACACCGGGCGCTTCGCCGGGGCGACCAGCCGCTCCGGCGTCATCGGCTCCGGGCCGCGGTACGTCCACACCGGCTGCGGGCCGGACAGCGCGGTGGGCGGCGGCCCCGGCGGCCGGGACGGGCCGGGGGAGGGAGTCGTCCGGTCGGCGCCCGTTCGGCCGAACGCCCACGCCGCGCCGCCGGCCGCCAGCACCCCTGCCCCGATCAGCAGCCGGCGCCGGCTCGGCCGCGGCCCGTCGCCGCCACCGCCGATCACGTCCGCGGCCTCCTGCGCGCCGCCGTCGGCCTCGCCGTCCCACTGCCACGCGCTCTGCCGCGCGGGCTCCTCGGTCGACGGTGACTGCATGGACCCGGCCCCCCATCCCCCCGGGGCGCCCGGTGCGCCGCCGTTCGCCCGGAGGATATCGAACGAGCGCGAACCGTCCGGCGCGCACCGCGCGAGCGTCAGGGCCCGTCAGCCGGGCCCGTGGTCGGCGAGGTCGGCGAGCACGTCCGCGTGGCAGGGCAGCGGCGCGCACCAGCAGCCCAGCCGCCGGCCGCGCAGCGGCGGCACCAGCGCGAGCAGGTCGGGGCGGTCGAGTAGGTACGCGCGGTACTCGACGAGCATCCGTTCCCGGGTGAGGCCGGGGCCGGGGCGGAACGGGCAGTGCAACGGGGACCCGGGCAGGTGCCAGCCGCCGCGGTGCATCGCACGGCCCACGTAGACGACGTCCGTGAAGTCCGGGTCGTCGCGGTGGCCCTTGAGGTTGACGACGGTGGTGCGGCCGGTCGGCATGGCGTCCATGCTGGCGCAAGCGGTGGCCCCGGGCACCCCGGGCTCGCCTTGACACGCCCCTGGGCCCGGCGTAGCAAAAGAGCATGCGCCATCCGCACGCGGCCGGGCGTGCCCGGGCGGAGGGGCCCGACCCGCACCCGCCGCAGCCGCCCGACGCGCCCGCACCGGCCCACCCGACGGGCCACCGGCGGGACGAGCTGCTGAGCAGCGCCGTCCGCGGGGTGCTGCACGACACCGGGGCGTACGGCGCGATGGTGTACCTGCGCTCGCCGGACCGCCGGTCGCTGGTGCTCAGCACGATCGCGGGCGTGCCGCTGTCGATCATGAGTCCGTTCCGGCGGATCCCCGCGGCGGGCCCGCTGCCCGTCGCGGTCAGCTTCCGCACCGGCGGGACCATCACCCTCGCCGGCACCGAGGACACCATGCGGCGCTTCCCGCAGCTCGCCGTCGGCATGCCCTACGACTTCGCGTCCGCCTGCGTGCCGGTGGCCGGCGGCGAGGAGCGGTACGGGGTGCTCAGCGTGCTCTGGCCGGCCTCGGACGAAGGCGTGCCGGAGGACGCCCCGGAGGTCCTGACCGAGGTCGCCGGCCGGCTGGCCGCCGGGCTCGCGGGCCTGGAGGCGGCCGGGCACCCGGCGGAGGCGGACGGCGGCGCCGCCGTGGTGGAGATCCCCGCCGAGTCCGCACCGGCCACCCGGGTCGGCCTCTTCGACTGGAACACGGCCACCGGCGCGCTGGCCGCCGACGAGCACTTCCTGGCGATCTTCGGGTTCCGGCCCGGCGAGTTCGACGGCACGGTGGCCGCCCTCGGCCGCCGGATCGCCCCCGGCGACCTCGCCGCGTTCCGGGCCGCCGCCCGCACCGCCCTGCAGAAGGGCGAGGTGCTGGCCGCCCGGGTGCGGGTGCTCGGACCGCACGGCCACCCGTACCCCGTGGAGCTCTGGGCCAGGGTGCCCTCGGCCATCGTCGACGGCCGCACCCACCTGGTCGGCGCCGTCCTGGACGCCGGGACCCTCACCGCCGCCGCGGCCGCGGTCGAGCGGCTGCGCGACGGCGTGTTCTCGCTCGACCCGGACGGCCGGATCACCTACGCCAACCGGGGCATCGAGCCGCTGCTGCAGGCCCGTCGCGAGGAGCTGATCGGCCACCACCCGTGGGACGTGCTGCCCTGGCTCGCCGACCCCTTCTACGAGGGCCGCTACCGGGCCGCCCTGCTCTCCCAGCGGCCGACCGCCTTCCTCGCCGCCCGCCCGGACGGCTGGCTGGCCTTCTCCCTCTACCCCGACGTGCACGGCGTCACCGGCCGGGTCGTCGCAGCCGAGCCGCCGCCGGGCGCGGCCGAGCCGCGGGCCGCCACCCCGCCGATCATCCGCACCGGCGTCGGGGGCACCTACCACCTGCTGCAGCTCGCCAGCGCGCTCACCGAGGCGGTCAGCGTCCGCGACGTCTGCCGCGCGGTGGCCGACGAGATCCTGCCGGCCTTCGGCGGCCAGGAGCTGGCGATCTACACGGTGCGCGACAAGCACCTCAACCTGGTCTCGCAGAGCGGCTACCCGGACGGCTTTCTGGACCGCTTCGAGGGCACCCCGATCAGCGCCCGCATCCCCGGCGCGGAGGCCCTGAGCACCGGCACGCCGATCTTCTTCGAGTCCGTCCACGAGCTCGCCGCCGCCTACCCGGGCATCGAGCTCGACGAGATGGGCGCCTGGGCCTTCCTGCCGCTGATCGCCTCCGGCCATCCCGTCGGCAGCTGCATCCTGGGCTTCGACCGGGCGCGGCCCTTCACCCTCGAGGAACGCGGCCTGCTCACCGCGCTCGGCGGCTTCATCGCCCAGGCCCTGGAACGCGCCCGGCTGTACGACGCCGAGTTCGCGCTGGCCCGGGGCCTGCAGCAGGCGCTGCTGCCGCACCGGCTGCCGCAGGTCCCCGGCATCGCGATCGCCGCCCGCTACCTGCCCGGCACCCAGGGCATGGAGATCGGCGGCGACTGGTACGACGGGATCGTCACCGGATCGGACCTCACCCTGGTGATCGGCGACGTGGAGGGACACAGCGTGGGCGCTGCGGCCACCATGGGCCAGCTGCGCAGCGCCGTCCGCGCCTTCGCGACCGGCGGCGACCCGCCCGGCCAGGTGCTCGCCCGCACCAACCGGCTGCACCTCGACCTCGACCCGGGCCTGCTCGCCAGCTGCTGCCTGGTCCGGCTCGGCCCCGCCGAGGGCGGCGCCCGGACCGCCCGGATCGCCCGGGCCGGGCACCTGCCGCCGGTGCTGTGCCGCCCGGACGGCCGCACCGAGGCGCTGTACGTGCCGGGCGGGCCGCTGCTGGGGGTGGACGACCGGGCCGAGTACCCGGTGAGCGAAGTGCTGCTGGAACCCGGCGCTGTCCTCGCGCTGTACACGGACGGGCTGGTCGAGGACCCTGCGGTGTCGATCGACCAGGGGGTGGACCGGCTGGCGGCCGCGCTCGGACGCGGCCGCCGGCCGGTGGGCCCGGAGGACCTGGAGGGGCTCGCGGAGCGGCTGCTGCGGGAGGTCGGCTCCTCGCACCGGGTGGACGACGTGGCGCTGCTGCTCACCGCCCTCGGCTGACCGGCCCGGGCCGCGACTTTCGTCGGCGCGGGCGGCGACGAACGGTGGCGGCCGCGGCGCCCGGCGGCCCGGTAGCCTCCACGGGTGGATGCGATGGCACGGGCCTGGAGCAAGGCGGTACGGACGGCGTTCCCGGGGCCCTGGCCGGCCCGCCGGGTGGTGGGCCAGGGGGCCCTGGCGCTGCTGATGGGCGCGGTCGCCGCCCTGCTGGAGCTGGCCTCCGGCGAGGGCACCGGGACGGCGGTGGGGGCCGGCCTCGCCGTCGCGGTGCTCTGGGTGCTGCGGCCGGCCTTCCCGGCGACGGTGCTGGTGCTGACCGCGGCCGCCACCGGCTGGTCCGTCGGGCCGGTGGTGCTGCTGGTCTGCGCGGGCTGGTCGGCCGGGGCGCGGATCCGCCGGGTCGGCCGGCTGATCGGCGCCTTCCTGCTCGGCTGGGTGCTGTTCACCGTCACCGGGGTCTTCAAGGACGCCGCGGTCTCGCCCAAGCTGATCTTCGGCTTCTCGCTGGGCGGCTTCCTGCTGTTCGCCGTGCTGCCCGCGCTCTGGGGCCGCTACCGGGCGCAGCGCCGGGCGCTGCTGGACGCGCTGCGCGAGCGCAACGACCAGCTGCTGCGCGAACGGGTCATGGTGGTGCACCAGGCGCGGCTGCGCGAGCGGCACCGGATCGCCCAGGACATGCACGACAGCCTCGGCCACCAGCTCGCGCTGATCTCCGTCCACTCGGGGGCGCTCGAGGTGGACCGCACCCTCACCGACCGGCAGCGGGAGGCGGTCGGGGTGCTGCGGCAGGCGGCGGTCGCGGCGATGCGCGAGCTGCGCGAGGTGGTCGGGGTGCTGCACGACGAGTCGACGGCGGGGGCTCCGGCGCCCGGCGCGGCGCCGGGCCGCGGCGGGGTGGACGGCATCGGGGAACTGGTGGAGTCCTCGCGGGCGGCCGGGGCGGAGGTCTCCTTCTCCCGGGAGGGCGACGAGCGCCCGCTGGCGGCCGCGGTCGACCACGCGGCGTACCGGATCGTCCAGGAGGCGCTCACCAACGCGCACAAGCACGCCCCCGGCGCACCGATCGCCGTCGCGCTCCGGTACGAGCCGGACGCCCTGGTGGTGGAGGTGGTCAACCCGCGCGCCCCGGAGCTCGTCGGCGCGCGGGCCGGCGCGGCCCCCGCCGTCAGCGGTGGACAGGGGCTGACCGGGCTGCGCGAGCGCGCCCGGCTGGTCGGCGGCATGGTGCACGCGGGGCCGACCCCGGAACAGGGGTTCCGGCTGGCCGGCGTGCTGCCCTACGAGGGGGCGGAGGGCACCGGGGACGGGGCCGACGCCGGGGTCGAGGACTGGCTGCTGGAGGGCCTGCCGCCGGCCGACGGGGCGGAGCGCGGCCGGCGCAGCCCGGCGCTCGGCTGCGCCGTCGGGGTGGCCGTGGTCGGGGTGACGGTGCTGGGCCTGTTGATCTGGGGCGTGGTGGCCTTCGTCCAGGGCACGGACGACGCGACGGTGAAGAAGTCGGTCTACGACGAGCTGCAGGTCGGCACCCCGGAGCCGGACGTGCTGCGCCTGCTGCCCCGGGGCAACGACTTCTTCACCGAGGACTACAAGAAGACCGGGCCGACCCCGCCGGAGGGCGCGCACTGCCGCTGGTACCTCTCCGGTGACCTCAGCGAGGTCTGGGGCGAGGACAACGTGGTCCGGTTCTGCTTCAGGGACGGCGTGCTGGTGGACAAGCAGCACTACCGCGCGAAGAACTGACGCGGGCCCCCTCCCCGGGAGGTGTGAGGATGGTGTTCCAGCCGGAAGACCGTTCGAGGGGAATGACCAGCCGTGATCCGAGTCCTCGTCGCCGACGACGAGCCGCTCATCCGCGCCGGGATCAGGATGATCCTGGGCTCCGCCGCCGACATCGAGGTGGTCGCGGAGGCCGCCGACGGCCGGGAGGCGCTGGAACTGGCCCGGGCGCACCGGGTCGACGTCCTGCTGCTGGACATCCAGATGCCGGTGATGGACGGGCTGACGGCGCTCGGGGAGCTGTCGAGGGCCGCCCCCGGCGCGCGGGCGCTGATCCTCACCACCTTCGGGGAGCGCGAGAACGTCCTGCGCGCCGTGACGGAGGGGGGCGCGGGCTTCCTGCTCAAGGACACCGCTCCGGAGGAGCTGATCCAGGCCGTGCGCGCGGCCGCCAGCGGGAACGCCTTCCTCTCCCCGGCCGCGACCCGGCACATCGTGGACTCGCTGGCGACCGGGCGCAGCGCCTCGGTGGCGGCCCGCGGCGCGGCGGCCAGGCGCCGCCTGGAGGTGCTCACGGGGCGCGAGCTGGAGGTGCTGGCCCTGCTCGGCGAGGGGCTGTCCAACGCGGACGCCGGGGCCCGGATCCACATGAGCGAGGCGACGGTGAAGACGTACGTCAGCCGGATCCTCGCCAAGTTGGGCTGTGAGAACCGGGTCCAGGCGGCCTTGCTGGCGCGTGACGCGGAGCTCGGCGGCCGGGACTGAGGGCAGCCGTCCGGTCGCGGAGCGTCGCGGATGTGGCGCACGCCACTCGCTGGGTGCGCGGAGCCGGGAACTCCGGCTATGGTGGTCACCCTCCGTCGATGATCCGTGACCCTTCGTCGATGGTGTGCTCGGCGTCACGGATGGACAGATGTGAGCGCGGGCACGGAAATTGACCGTTTGATCTTGAAAATGCGGTCAAACCTGGTCGAACTGGACGGCCTTCCTTGATCGATACCGCCGGTAACAGTCAACTGAGCTGCGGGGACCAAGAATTGCTTGCTGCGCCGCTGGACGGCCCGTAGCTTCTTTCGCGGTGCAACGAGCACCACCCGGGTTCACCCCGACGCACGGCCCGCCGACTGACCACCGGCGCGAGGGCCGTGCCCGCCGACGCGACCGGCTCGAACAGGCCGTCGGCGAGCGGAGGTGGCCGGGGCGGCACGGCACGTCCGACACGTGCGCGGCCGCCCGTCGAGCGAGGTGAGCGCGATCGAGCCGGCCCTGTCCCGGGTCTGGTTCCGCACGCCCGCCCGGGGCTTGTCGAGAGGACTTTCATGACTCACCGTCACGAGACCGCCGCTGCCACCCAGACCGCCGTCACCAAGCGCAACCGCGTGCGGATGGCGGTCGTCGCGGGCGCCGCCGTCGCGGCCCTGCCGGTGGCCGGCCTCGTCACGGCCACCTCGGCCTCCGCCGCCACCCCCTCGACCTGGGACTCCGTCGCCCAGTGCGAGAGCGGTGGGAACTGGAGCATCAGCACCGGGAACGGCTTCTCCGGCGGACTGCAGTTCACCCCCTCCACCTGGGCCGCGTACGGCGGGACCGCCTACGCCCCCCAGGCCCACCAGGCGACG
The DNA here is from genome assembly GCF_042873275.1 of Kitasatospora sp. NPDC004745. NCBI lineage: Bacteria > Bacillati > Actinomycetota > Actinomycetes > Kitasatosporales > Streptomycetaceae > Kitasatospora > Kitasatospora sp. NPDC004745. Next base: position 84,021 of record NZ_JBIALK010000024.1, read on the forward strand.
AAGGGTCAGCAGATCGCCGTCGCCGAGAAGGTGCTCGCCTCGCAGGGGCCCGGCGCCTGGCCGGTCTGCTCGGCGAAGGCGGGTCTCAGCAAGGGCGGCGCCCCCGCCGCCGTCGACACCTCGGAGGCGGCGCCCGCCAAGCCCGCCCCGAAGCCCGACTCCAAGCCCGCTGCGAAGCCGGCCGCCAAGCCCGCTGCCAAGACCCCGCAGCAGGCCCAGGCGCCGAAGCCCCAGCAGGCGCCCAAGGGCCAGCCGTCGGCAAAGCCGGCCCAGTCGGCCCCGTCCACCGAGAAGAACACCGCCCAGAGCGGCTCCCACGGCGGCTACACCGTCAGGAGCGGCGACACGCTGAGCGGCATCGCGGCCAAGTTCGGCATCGACACGGACAGCCTGTACGGCAAGAACGCCCGCACCATCGGCGGTAACCCGGACCTCATCTTCCCGGGTCAGACGCTGGCCGTCTGACGCCTCCCCGCACCCGCGCCGAGCGGTCGCCCCTCCGGGCGGCCGCTCGGCGCGGTGCGTCGGTCGTGCTCCGGATGCCGGTGGTGATGGGTCCGACGGCAGTGGGCTCGACGGTGGCGGGTCGTGCGCGTCGGGTGGTGCGCGGGCCGGCGTGCAGGGGCGCGGGCGGGCGCCCGGGTGGTAGTTGAAGATTGAACGCGACGTCTGAATACCGCCGGAGCTTCCGGCCGCCGGCGCGCAGGATCGAGTCATGTCCGAGATCGGAACGAGGAGTTCTGGAGATATGACGATGAACGGTGTGGCGGAGCTCGACGGCACGGTGGCCCTGGTGACCGGCGGCAGCCGGGGCATCGGGGCGGCGATCGCGCTGCGACTGGCCGAGGACGGCGCCGACGTCGCCCTCACCTACCGCGACGGCGGGCAGCAGGCCGAGGAGGTCGTCGGGAAGATCACCGCGATGGGGCGCCGGGGCTGGGCGGTCCGGGCGGACGGCGCCGACCCGCGCGCGGTGCGCGAGGCGGTGGCGGCCGTCGTCGAGCGCTTCGGGCGGCTCGACGTCCTGGTGAACAACGCGGGCGTCGGCGTCCTCGGCCCGATCGGCGAGCTGGCGCCGGCCGACGTCGACCGGGTGCTGGAGGTGAACGTCCGGGCGCCCTTCCTGTTCGCCCAGGCCGCCTCCGAACACCTGGCCGACGGCGGACGGATCGTCACCATCGGCAGCTGCATCGCCAAGCGGGTCGCCTTCCCCGGCGCCACCCTCTACGCGACCAGCAAGGCGGCGCTGATCGGACTGACCAAGGCGCTGGCCCGCGAGCTCGGCCCGCGGGGGATCACGGCGAACGTCGTCCACCCCGGCCCGATCGACACCGACCTCAACCCGGCCGACGGCCCGTCCGCCGGGTTCCAGAGCGGCCTGACCGCACTCGGCCGGTTCGGGGCGGGCGCGGACGTCGCGGCGGCCGTCGCCTACCTGGTGGGCGGCGACGGCCGGTACGTCACCGGTGCCGAGCTGGCGGTGGACGGGGGCTTCGCGGCCTGACGGTGTGAGGGCTCGAGGGTTCGCCGGCCTTGGCGCTCGAGTGCTTGAGTGCTTGGCTGCCTGACGGCTCGTGGGCCCGCGGGCTCGCGCGGCGCGGGCGCGGGGCGTGGTGCCGGTCCGGTGGTGCGACCACCGGGTCGGTGTCGCGCCGGGCGGTTGTCGGTGGCGCCGTTTACGATCACCCGGTCCGACCCGTGATCCCGACCTCCGCCGACCGAGAGGCGCGCCATGACCGCCACGGAAGACCCGATCGTGCTGCTCGCCCGGGCCCTCGCACAGACCGCCGGGCTGATCGACGGCACCGGCGTCGAGCTGGCCGGCCACCCGACCGCCTGCCGCTCCTGGGACGTCGGGGACCTCGTCAGCCACCTGCTCTTCGACCTGCGGCAGTTCACCGTCCGGGCCCAGGGCGGGCAGCCGGACTGGTCGCAGTCCTTCGAGCGGGTCGAGGAGGACTGGCTGCACGCCTTCGAGGCCGGTGCCGAGGGCCTCGTCGACGCCTGGCGGGCGGCCGGCGACCTCTCGGGCACGGTGGACGTCCCCGGGTTCGGCACCCTGCCGGCCCGCTTCCCGGTGGACCAGCAGATCGCCGAATTCGCCGTGCACGGCTGGGATTTGGCCCGGGCCACCGGCCAGTCCACGGACGGGCTGGACCACGAGGTGGCGCTGGCCGCCCTCGCCTGGGCCCATGGCGCCCTCAAACCCGAGTACCGCGGCGGCGAGGAGGACCACCACGCCTTCGGGCCGGAGGTCACCGCGCCCGAGGGCGCCCCGCCCTACGACCGGCTCGCCGCCTTCTTCGGTCGCGACCCGGCCACCGCGTAGCCGGTTCCGGCGCGGGTGGTCGGGGATCGCCCGGCGGATCCCGCCGGGGGGGGGGGCGGGGGGCCCGCCGGCCCCCCCCGGCGCCCCCCCCCCCCCCCAACAACACCCCCCCCCCCCCCCCCCCGCCGGCGCCGCCCCGCCCCCGGGGGCCGGGTGTTGGGGGGCGGGGGGGGGGGTCGCGCCGGGGGGACCCCGCGGGGCGCACGACGGCGGACCGGTCCGCCGTCGTGCGCCCGGCAAGATCCGAAACAGCGGGCCTACCGCAGGACGGCGAGGACGGTCCCCCACTGGGAGGTGGTGCGTCCGGCCGCGGCGCAGTGGTCCGGGTCGGTGGCGATCTTGTGGGCGGTGGTGAGGCGGTAGGAGGAGAGGGCGAGCGCGGGCAGGGCCGTCCAGCCGCTGCCGAAGGCCGGCGCCGTCCCGGTGTTGCTGCCGACCGCGCCCACCAGGAGGTCGCCCGGCCGGCAGGCGACGGAGCCGGAGTCGGTGGTGAAGGTCGTCCCGCCGGCGTCCCCGGAGGCGCGGGCGGCGGACCGGGCGGTGGTGACGCCGCGGAACTCGTCGACGGCGATGTGGAACTTGCTCGCCCGCGGGTAGTCGGCGCGGACCGTGTCGGCGGTGGTCAGGCCGGCGGCCCGGAAGGCGGCGAGCACGAGTACGCGGTGGCGCAGCGAGTCGGTCACGTCCCCGAGGACCTGGAAGCGGTCCTGCCCGGTGTCGGTGACCGAGACGGCGCCGGGGCAGGTGCTGGTCAGCATCATCGTGACGACCAGGGCGTCCCCCCGGCGGACGGGGGAGCGCACCGGGAGGTCGGCCCCGGTGCTGGACACGGCCTCCTGGTCGGCGGCGGTGCGGGCGACCCAGGCCGGGCCGGTGGTGCCCGCGGCCCCGGCCGGATCCTCCGCCGGAGCCCCGGTCGGATCCCCGGTCGGACCCTCGCCCGGGCGTTCCGTCGCGGACGGCCGGTCGGAGGCGGCCGGTCCGGAGGCCCCGGCGGGGCAGCCGTGCGCGTCGGGCGGTGCGGCGGCCGGGGTGTCGTGGCCGGTCAGGGCGAGTGTGCCGCCGCTGCCGAGCGCGATGCCGACCAGCAGACTGATCGCATGGGTCCAGATCCGGCGGCGGCGTGGGCGCGGCGTGGCCGACTGCCCGCCCGACTGCCCGCCCGACTGCCCGCCCGGCTGTCCGCCCGACTGCCCGCCCGGCTGTCCGCCCGGCGCCGGACCGGCGGCCGCGGCCGGTGCGGAGGCCGGTGGGGCCGTCGGGGTCGGGGTTGCGGCCGGGGCCGGTGGGGTGGCGCCGGGCTGCTCGGCGCCGACGGCGGCGGTCCACCGGGCGTGCCACTGCGCCTCGTCGCCGCCGCAGGCCCGGACGAACGCCCTGGTGGTGGGCCAGGACGGGACCCGGGCGCCGGACGCCGCTTCGTAGAGCGTGGTGTGCGAGATCGACCCGGCCGTCTTCGCCATCGTGCGGAAGGACGGCTTCCCGGCGTCCAGGCGCAGGCGGCACAGGTCGGCCGCCAGACTCTCGGCGGGGGTGGGCGCCGGCGCCGGCGCCTCCTGCCCCGGTTCGGACTTCTGCTCCGCCACGACGACCCCCGTTGTCAGATGTCGGATCCCTCGGTGCCGTTGCTCGATTGTCGGGTACGGATCATAGCCCTGTGTGACGGCGGTGTTCAGTCCTCCGTCGAAACCCCTTGGGGGGAAGGCGTGTTCGGCCTGTTCGGCGCGTGGTGTCAGGTGTTGTCAGTTTCCGTCAGGTGCTACCGAACAGCCCGTGTCGTCCGGTCAGCTGTGTCCCGCCGGCCGGGGTTGTCCGGGCGGCACGTCAACGGTTCACACCGAACAGGGGAGTTGACATGGGCAAGGGCATTCTCAAGAGGATCGGGCGACGCGGCGCGACCGCGGCGGCCGTGGTCGCGCTGGCGGCCGGCGGGGTCGGTCTGTCCGCCGGCAACGCGAACGCCGACGGGTGGTACTACCTCACCAGCCACGTCTCCAGCGGACACGGCGTGGGCCTGTACTCCATGCCCCAGTCGTACTGGCCGTCCTACAAGCCGTGGGTCTACGACCTCTCCGGTGTCGGCCACACCGGGGACAAGATCGCCCCCGACTGCTGGACGAGGGGCGAGGACATCAACAACCAGGGCAATGTCTGGTACCGGATCCACGCCGCTCACCTGGGCGCCAACGGCGCGGAGTACTGGGACACCGCGTACGTCTACGGGGCTTACGCGGACAGCAACTGGTACTTCCACTTCGCCTGGCAGAACGGCTCGATCGGCGGTTGCTGACAGTGCCCGACCCCGCCCCCGCCCGTCCGCCGGGCGGGGGCGGGATCAGCTGTGCGCCTGCTGCGCGGCCGCCCGCTTGATCGCCTCGCGGATGCGCGGGTAGCTGCCGCAGCGGCAGATGTTCTGGATCTGGTCGATGTCCGCGTCCGTCGGGGCCGGGGTCCGGCGCAGCAGGGCGACGGCGGTCATGATCTGACCGGGCTGGCAGAAGCCGCACTGGGCGACGTCGCAGTCGAGCCAGGCCTCCTGGACGGGGTGCAGCGCGTCGCCGTCGGCCAGGCCCTCGATGGTGGTGACGCTGTGGCCCTCGCAGTCCCTGACCGATCGGGTGCAGGGCTGGAACTCCTGGCCGTCCAGGTGGCTGGTGCAGGCGCGGCAGACGCCCACCCCGCAGCCGTACTTGGGGCCGGTGACGCCGAGCTTGTCGCGCAGCACCCAGAGCAGCGGCATGTCGTCCGGGGCCTCGACGGTGACGGGCTGCCCGTTGAGGACGAAGGTGTGGGTGGGCATGGCGTGGTGGGGTTCCTTGGCTGGGGGAGTCGGGCGGCGGGTCAAGCGGTGGGTCAGAAGGTGACGGGGAAGGAGCGGGGGCTGGTGCCGGTGGCGCGCGCGTAGGCGTTGGCGACCGCGGCGGAGGCTGCCGGAACGCCCAACTCGCCCGCACCACCCGGGGATCCGCTCGGCGGCATGAGGTGGATCTCGACCACCGGCGGGCTGTTCCGCTGCCGCGCGTACCGGAAGTCGGCGTAACTGCCCTCCCGGACGGCGCCGTTGTCGATGTGGTTGCCGGCCTGCAGGATCACCGAGATGCCGTCGATCAGCGCGCCGGTCAACTGGGCTTCCAGGCCACGGGGGTTGATCACCCGGCCGAGGTCGGCGGCGATGACGGCCTTGGTGACCCGGGGGCCGGCCGCGTCGGTGGCGTCGAGTTCGACCAGGTAGGCGGTGCACCCGCCGTTCTCGTCGTGGTAGCCGATGCCCTGGGCCTGCCCCGGAGGCATCGGCCGGCCCCAGGAGCCCTCCCGGGCGACGGTGTCGAGGACGGCACGCCCCGCGGTACTGCGCAGTCGGGCCCGGCGGAAGGCGACGGCGTCCTGGCCCATCCGGCGGGCGAGTTCGTCCATCATGATCTCGTCGGCGACCCGGACGGTGCCGGAGTAGACCGAGCGCCAGCTGCCGGTGTGCATGTCCAGCGGCACCTCGGCGAGGAGCTGGGTGGGCAGCCCGACGTCGTACGGGTTCTTCTCGCTGAGCAGGAAGAAGGCCTGGGCGAGGCTGAGTCCGGCCAGCGAGAGGTTGAAGCCGGCGGCGGTGAGGCTCTCGCCGAGCCCGTGCCGGAAGTCGGTCTTGACGGTCGCGGCACGGTGTTCGTAGCTGAGGACCTGGCCGAGTGCGTACGTCGCCCGGATCCGGTGGTGGCTGGCGGGGCGCATCCGGCCGTGGCGCATGTCGTCGTTGCGGGTCCACATCAGCTTGACCGGGCGGCCGGCGGCCCGGGAGATCTGCGCGGCCTCCAGCGCGGCGTCGAAGAACAGCCGGCGCCCGAACGAGCCGCCGCCGCGCACCACGTGGACGGTGACGGCGTCCTGGGGGAGGCCGAGTTCGGCGGCGATGGTCTGCTGGGCGACGATCGGCGTCTGTGCGGCGAACCAGAGTTCGGCGCGGTTGGGCCGTACGTCGGCGACGGCCGTCAGCACCTCCATCGGGGCGTGGTTGACGAAGGCGAAGTCGAACTCGCCGTCCACGTACCGGGTGAGCAGCGGCGGGACGAGGAACGGCGCGTGGGCGGCGCGCAGCCGGGTGCGGATGTCGGGGTCGGAGAGCCCGGCCAGCGGCCCCGGGTTCCACGCGGTGCGCAGGGCGTCGCGGGCCTTGAGGGCCTGGTCGAAGGTCTCGGCGAGGACGGCGACTCCGCTGGGGATCTGCACCACGCCGAGCACGCCGGGCATCGCGCGGGCGGCGGAGGCGTCCAGGGACCGCAGGGTGCCGTTGATCGTGGTGGGGCGGGCGACAACCGTCGGCACGGCGCCGGGGACGGCGAGGTCGCCGGCGTACACGGCGCGGCCGGTGACGATGTCGCGGGCGTCGATCCGGCCGGTGGGCGTGCCGACCAGGCGCTGCCGCTCGGGCGGCTTGGGGGCGGCGGAGACGGCCGGGACGGCGACGGAGGCGGCCTCGGCGGCGAGTTCGCCGTAGCCGGCCCGGCGGCCGTCGGGGGCGAGGACGGCGGAGTCGGCGGTGGTCAGGGTGTCCGCCGGAACGTTCCAGCGCCGGGCGGCGGCGGTCACCAGCCGGGCGCGGGCGGCGGCGGCCGCGGCGCGCACCGGGTCGTACAGCGAGCGCACCGAGTTGGAGGCCCCGGTCAGCTGGTTGAAGAGCAGTTCGGGGCGGCCGTCGGAGAGCGGGACGTCCACGTCGGCGAGCCGGGCGTCGAGTTCCTCGGCGACCAGCATCGCGATGGCGGTGGTGAGGCCCTGGCCGACCTCCAGCCGGGGCAGGTGCAGCACCGCGCGCCCGGCGGCGGTGAGTTCGAGCACCAGCAGGTGCGAGGTCGGCAGGCCGGCGAGGATCAGTGCGTCGCCGAGGTCGAGGATGTCCGGGATGCCGGGCAGGCCGATCAACTGCGAGGGGGCGGCGGCCTCCTGGGTGGCCGCGGCGGCGCGGACGGCGGCCCGCGCGGTGGCGGGCGCGGCGGCGTCGAGGCCGAGCCGGGCGCCGACGGTGAGGGTCGGCGCGGCCAGCAGGTAGGTGAGGAAGCGGCGGCGGCCGGTTCCGCTGGCGGCCGGTTCGTCGCCGGGGTGGCCGGTGTCGGTGGTGGACGGGGCGTCGCCGGAGTGGCCGGTGCCGGTGGCGGCCGGTTCGCCGTCCGGGTGGTCGGTGTCGCCCGAGGGGGCGAGGGAGGTGGTGATGGGAGGAGTCCTTCGAGCCGTGACGGCGCCGGGAACGGGCGGGCACGGCGGCCCCGGCCCCGGTGCCGGATCGCGAACGCCGTTGAGCATAGGAGGGCGTTACTGACGGGTCAACACGGCCAACATTGGCCCCCGGGTGGGCTCGTCGGGCTCCGGCGGCGGGCCGGCCGGGCGGATTCGGGGCGGGTACGGACGGCGTCGTGACCACGCGGGCGGGGCGCCCCCGGGGGTGCGGGGAACGGGCAACCGGCCACCCTCGCACGGGGGTTCAGCGATCGCCCGCCGGTGCGGCGGCGCCCCGGCCAAGTGGCCCAGGGAATTCCTTGATCACTGGACCTTCCGGGCGGACCGGTTCCTTCCTAGGCTGAGCGGCGAACCGTTGCGAACCGCCGGCCCGCGCGCCGCCCCACGCCAGGAGAGAAGTGCCGACCAGCAGCGCCCCAGCCACCAGACTCCTGCCGCCGGCCGGACCCCAGCGCACCCTCGCCGCCGCCCAGTTGGCGAGCGCCGTCGGCGACGGCGCCTACTTCACCTGCTCCGCGCTCTACTTCACCCACGTCGTCGGCATGTCGGCGACCGCGCTCGGCGCCGGCCTCGCCGTCGCCTGGGCGCTCGGCTCCCTGGCCGGGGTGCCGCTCGGCGCCCTCGCCGACCGCCGCGGGCCGCGCCGCACCGCGGTGGCGCTCGCCCTCGCCACCGCGGTCGTGGTCGCCGCCTTCCTGGTGATCCGCGACTACGGGCCGTTCCTGGTCGCGGTCTGCGTCTACGCGACCACGCAGTCCGGGCTCACCGCCGCCCGGCAGGCGCTGGTCGCCGGCCTGGTGCCGCCCGCCGAGCGCACCGGACTGCTCGCCCACCTGCAGTCGACCCTCAACGGCGGGCTGGCCGTCGGCGCGGCCATCGGCGGCGTCGCGCTGACCATCGGCACCCGGGCGGCGTTCCTCGGCGCCTTCGTCGTCACCGCGCTCGGGTTCCTGGCCGGCGCACTGGTCCTGCTGCGGCTGCCCGAAGTCCCGCCCGCGCCCGCCCGGCCGGACGCCGGACCGCGCCTGGCCGTCCTGCGGGACCGCCGCTACGCGGCCGTCGCCCTGGTCAACACCGTTCTGCTGCTGCGGATGCCCCTGCTCAGCCTGATCCTGCCGCTCTGGATCGCCGACCGCGCACCCGGGATCGGCTGGCTCAGCTCGGCCCTGTTCGTCCTCAACACCCTGGGCGTGCTGGCCTTCCAGGTGCGGGCGGCGCGCGACGTCACCGGACTGGCCTCGGCCACCCGCGCGGTCCGCTCCTCCGGGCTGCTGCTGCTCGCCTGCTGCGCCGTCTTCGGCCTCTCCGCCCTGGACGTGCCGCTGTGGGGCCTCGCCGCGCTGCTGGTGGCCGCCTCGGTGCTGCTGCTGGTCGGCGAGATGCGGCAGTCGGCCGGCTCCTGGCAGATCAGCTTCGACCTGGCCCCGCCGGACCGGATCGGGCAGTACCAGGGCTTCTTCGGCACCGGCGTGGCCGTCGCCCGCACCCTCGGCCCGCTGCTGCTCACCGCCCTGCTGCTGGACGGCGGCCTGGTCGGCTGGCTCGTCCTGGGCGTCCTCTTCCTGGCGGCCGGCCACGCGATGGGGCCGGTCGTGCGCTGGGCCGACCGCGACCGCGACTACCCGTCGCCCGCCGGGCCCTCCCGACCGTCCTCCGCCGTCGGGGCCACGGCCGCCGAGAAGCCGTAGAGGTCGTCGTCACCGCCGTAGCGGTCCTCGTCCCCCGGTGGCGCCGGCCGCGCCCGGTGGGCCCGCCCGGCGAACAGGTCGTCGGGCGCGGTCTCGGCCAGGTCGGCCAACGGGTCGACCGCCGGGCGCGTCCGCTTCTCCCCGGTCATCGCATGCTCCAACCGCCGCTGTTCCGGATACGCCCGATGCTACTCCGCACGCCGCTCCGGGCGGGGCCCGGAAAACGGTGGCCACCGGCCGCCGCCCGCTGGCATGCTGACCGCGTGGACCGACCCCAGATCTGGCTCGACTTCGCCCCTGAGCTGCACCTCTTCGTCTCCGCGCCCCGCCGGGCCGGCCGCTCCTCGCTGCGCACCGACGGCACCTCGACGCTCGGCCACCTCGTGGAGTCCCTCGGAGTCCCGCTGACCGAGGTCGGCGCGCTGCTGGTGGACGGCCGCCCGGTGCCGGACGCGCACGTCCCGGCCGACGGCGAACAGGTGACGGTGGAGGCCGTCGCCAGGCCGCAGCCCTCCGCCGTCCCGCCGCGCTTCCTGCTCGACGTCCACCTCGGCACCCTCACCCGGCGCCTGCGGCTGCTCGGTGTCGACGCCGCCTACGAGAACCCGGACATCGGCGACGCCGCGCTCGCCGCCCGCTCCGCCGCCGAGCAGCGCATCCTGCTCTCGCGCGACCGCGGCCTGCTGCGCCGCCGCGAACTGTGGGCCGGCGCCTACGTCTACAGCCACCGCCCGGCCGAGCAGCTGCGCGACGTGCTCTCCCGCTTCGCGCCGCCGCTCGCCCCGTGGACCCGCTGCACCACCTGCAACGGCATGCTGCGCGACGCCGACAAGACCTCGGTGCTGGAGCAGCTCCGGGACGGCACCGAGCGCTCCTACGACGCCTTCGCCCAGTGCGTCGACTGCGGACAGGCCTACTGGCGCGGCGCCCACCACGCCCGGCTGGACGCGATCGTCGGCGACGCCCTGCGCGAGTTCGGCACGCCCGCGGGCGGCTGAGACCGGCCCGATCGGACGGTCCTTCGCGGCCTCGGCCGCCGGCCGCCGCGGGGTGGTGCCCGTTCCGGGGGCCGTGGTCTCATCGGTGGTGGGTGCGGGGCGAGGTGCTCCACCAGGCGAGAGGGGCCGGGCCGATGAGCGGTCAGCCGGTGCGTGAGCCGTTCGGGACGGCGGACGTCGGAGACGTCCCGCTGGTGACCGCCCCGGACGGGGCCGTGGTCCGGCCGCTGCTGGTGCTCGACGGGGGCGGCAGCCTCGCGGAGTTCGAGCTCACCCCCGGGCAGGTCACCCGCGCGGTCTCGCACGCGACGGTGCAGGAGCTGTGGCAGGTCACCGCCGGCGCCGGACGGCTCTGGCGGCGCCAGGACGGGCGGGAGGAGACCGTGCGGCTCGCACCCGGTACGGCGGTCTCGATACCGCTGGGCACGGCGTTCCAGTTCCGGGCCGACGAGGACGCGCCCGGGCCGCTGCGGATCGTCGCCGTCACCATGCCGCCGTGGCCCGGGACGGACGACGAGGCGCGGCCCGAGGACGGCCCCTGGGAGCCGACCGCCGGCTGAGCGGGGCGGGCTGAGCGGGCGCCGCACCTGCGCGCCGGGCCGCCGATCCGCGGGATCCGGCGCGCCGACCGGGTGCCCGGCGGGTGGCGTCGGCGGAGAATCTCCCCAGGAGCCAGGAGGAGGCCGTGGTGGAGTTCGAGGTGATGATCGAGATCCCGCAGGGGTCCCGGAACAAGTACGTGATGGACTTCGTCGCGGGCCGGATCCGCCTCGACCGCACCCTGTTCACCGCCACCCGCTACCCCGCCGACTACGGCTACGTCGAGGGCACCCTCGGCGGCGACGGCGAGCCGCTGGACGCCCTGGTGCTGGGCGGCGAACCGGCCGTGCCGGGATGCGTCCTGACCTGCCGGGCCGTCGGCATGTGGGTGATGCGCGACGAGCGCGGGCCGGACCAGAAGGTGCTCTGCGTCCCGGCCCGCGACCCGCGCTACGCGGAGCTGCGCGACATCGGGGACCTGCGGGAGTTCGACCTGCTGGAGATCACCCACTTCTTCCAGGTCTACAAGGACCTGGAGCGCGGCAAGTCGGTGGAGGGCTCGCACTGGGCGGACCGCTCCGCCGCGTACGCCGAGATCGCCGAGTCCCGCGCCCGCGCCGCCGGCACCCGCTGGGCCCACCCGGCCTGACCCGGACCCGGTGGGGGGCGGGCAGGCCGGGTGGGGTGGGTCAGAGGTGGGCGGCGTGCAGGATGGCGCGGACCTGGCCGGAGATGGCGGCTTCGTTGCGCTCGAACTCCGGGCTGGTGAGGCGGTCCCGGTCGGCGGGCAGGCCGGTGAGCACGGGGGTGTGGAGGTGGCCGCCGGGCAGGTCGGGGGCGAGGTCCAGGCGCAGCCGGTTGGAGCGGTAGGCGACCTCGTTGGAGAGGTACCCGCCGCCGCCTCCGGCGACCGCGCGGGAGCCGGGGGTCGGTCCGTCCTCGCGGTCGACGGGTGAGGCACCGCCCTCGGGGATCTCGGTGACGGAGGTGTTGAGGAGGACGGGGTAGGGCTGCTGGACGGCCGTCATGGTGTCGGTCGGCAGGGTGGTGCGGATGAACTCGGGCCCGTCGCCGAGCCCCGGGGCGGTGGCCGGGTGTTCGCGGGTGCCGCCGGACAGGGTGCCGGTGTTGTCGGTGGCGGGGTCGGCGGAGCGGGCGCGCCCGGCCCAGGCCTCCAGGGTGAAGAGGCCCGGGTAGCCCTGGCTGATGCTGGTGATCAGGTCGGCGGCCTGTCGGCCGGGTGTCAGGTGGGGGCCGAAGGCGCGCTCGACGATGCCTTCGTCGAAGTCGCCGTAGCGGACCGGGAGGACGACGGCGCGGATCTCGGCGGTGCCGCCGTCGGCGAGGGTGATCCGTCGGCCGTGCAGTTCCAGGACGGCCGCGCCGGAGGGGTTGGCGCGGCGCGGCTCGGTGTCCAGGCCGAACGGGTCGAAGCCGCTGACGAAGATCCGCCGGACGCCGGGCCGACCGCTGAAGCCGTCGTCGAGGCCCCGGGAGGCGTCCTCGAAGCGGGCCCGGAGTCCGGCCCGGTCGATCTCGAACCCGGGCTGCCAATGGGCGAGTTGGACGGTCATGGCGAGCCTGGTCCAGTACAGCGGGCGGTCGTCGCGGGCGGGCAGTTCGCCGTGCGCCCGCCGGCCCTGGGAGCGGTCCACCCCGGCCTGCCACAGGGCCTGGCCCCAGGCGTCGACCAGCTGTTCGGCCTGCTCGGCGTCCCCGGCGGTGCACAGTGCGGCGGGGAAGCGGTGGACGAAGGAGTCCAGGCCGGAGCGCTCGGTGAAGGCCGCGGTCCGCGGGTCCCGCAGTCGGGCCTGTTCGGTGTCCACGGGGGCCGTGGTGACGGTCGGGCAGCCGGCCTGGTCGGCCCGGGCGGTGGCGGGGGCCAGCAGGGCGGCGAGCGTGCCGACGAGGGTGGCGGCCAGGGTGGTGGCGCGACGGAGAGATGTCATGCCACCGACAATAGGTGCGGGGTCGGCGGCCCGCCAGGGCGCCTCCGGCGGGGTTCCGGGCGTCGCCGGAGGGGTCCGCGAAGGGCCGCGGACGGGTGGGAACCGCCGCGGACGGGCGGGAACCGCCGCGAGTTCTACAGCGTTGTCGTAGTCGAACGGAAGAACAGCGGTATATCGGACGGTTGTGGAGGAAGTCCCATGAGTGTGGCCCTGACGAAGGGCGGCAACGTCTCCCTGGGGAAGCAGGCCCCCGGGCTGCGGACCGTACGGATCGGCCTCGGCTGGACGGCCGGCGCCGGGTACGACCTGGACGCCAGCGCCCTGCTCTGCGGCCCCTCCGGGAAGGTCGTCTCCGACCGGCACTTCGTCTTCTTCAACAACCTGCAGAGCCCGGACGGCGCGGTCCGCCACCAGGGCGGCGCCGGCGACGGAACGGGTGGCGACCGGGAGCGGATCGAGGTCCGGCTCGCGGACGTCGACGCCGGGGTCGAGCGGATCGTCTTCGCCGTCGCGATCTACGACGCGGCGCAGCGGCGGCAGAGCTTCGGTCAGGTCCGCGGCGCGTACGTGCGGATCGCCGACCCGGACGGCGGCGCCGAGCTGGCCAGGTACGAGGTCGCGCCCGAGGCCGGCAGCGAGACCGCGATGGTGTTCGGGGAGCTCTACCGCAACGGTGCGGACTGGAAGTTCCGGGCCGTCGGGCAGGGGTACGCGGCGGGCCTCGCCGGCATCGCCGCGGACTTCGGCGTGGACGTCCTGCAGCCCGCTCCCGCAGCGCCGGCCGCCCCCGCTCCGGCGGCCTCCGTGCCGGCCGTCCCCCCGCCACCGCCGGCGCCGCCCGCGCTGCCCGCCGCCGCGCCGCTCGCCCCCGTGACCCAGTCGACCGCAGGGAGTCTCCCCGTGACCTGTTTCTTCGATCCCTCGCACGGCCCCGGTTCCGCGGTGGTGTCGTGGTCGCCGCAGTGGGGCGTGCCGCGCCCGGTCGAGGCCTGCGCTGCCTGCGCCCAGCGGGTGCAGACCACCGTGCCGCCGTTCTACACCCCGCCGCAGGCCGGCTACCCGCAGCCGGTCCAGCAGGGCTACCCGCAGGTGCCCGCTCAGGCCCAGGGGCAACCGGCCCAGGGCGGGCGGCGGTTCGGGACGGGCGCGATGATCGGTGCGGGCGCGGCGGGCCTGGTCGGCGGCGTGCTCCTCAACGAGGCGTTGAGCGACGACGGCCCGGAGGTGGTCGTGAACAACTACTACGAGGATGACGAGGGGTTCTTCTAGACCGGCCCGGTCCGGTCCGGGGCCCACTCCCGACGGCCGCACGGCGCACCCGCGCCGTGCGGCCGTCGGCGTCCCGGGGGGCCTTCTCCTGCGGCGCTGCTCCGGCGCTGGTGCTCAGGCGTCCTGGCGCCGGTGGGCGCCGGCCCGGGCGGCGGCCTCGGCGGCGGCCGCGGCGCGGTCGGCGGCGCGCTCGTCGAGTGCTTCGGCGGTGGTCAGCATCCGGTAGTAGAGCGGTGCGGAGACGGCCCGGATCACCTCGGACTCGTCGGTGCCCGTGGGGAGTTCGCCGCGTTCGACGGCCTCGGTGACGCACGGCGCCCACTCCTCGACCCGGCGTCGGTAGAACAGCCGGAGGGCCTCGGCGGCCTCCGTGTCGCAGGCCGCGGCGACGATCACCGCCCGGAACAGGGCGCCCTGCCGGGGGTCGGCCAGGGTGCGCTGGACGAGCCGGGCGTTGGCCCGGAGGTCCTCGGTGAGGGAGCCGCTGCGGGAGCGCGGCAGCGACTGCTCGGCCATGTCGGCCAGCAGGTCCGCGACCAGGGCGCTGGTGGTGCCCCAGCGACGGTAGACGGTGGTGCGGCCGACCTCGGCCCGCTGGGCGACGTCGCCGAGGTCGAGGCCGCCGAAGCCGCGTTCGACCAGGGCGTCCTCGGCGGCCCGCAGGACGGCGGCGCGGACCCGGGCGGTGCGGCCGCCGGGGCGGACCGTCCCGGGGGTGGGGGAGTCGTGGTTCTCGACGGCCATTAACGGGATTCCTGTTCCATTAGTTCGGGTCGGCCTGCTAGGGTCGAACCATCCTAACGGCATGGGAGTCCCGTTAAGGGCTTTCGAGGGGAGAACCGTCATGACCTCCGCCACCGGCACCGCCATGGAGTACCGCAGGCTCGGCAACTCCGGCCTCAAGGTCCCCGCGCTCAGCCTCGGCACCGGCACCTTCGGCGGCCGCGGGCCGCTGTTCGGCGCCTGGGGCACCACCGACGTCCAGGAGGCCCGGCGCCTGCTCGACATCGCCGTCGACGCCGGCGTCACCCTCTTCGACACCGCCGACGTCTACTCCGACGGCGCCTCCGAGGAGGTCCTCGGCCGCGCCGTCCGCGGCCGCCGCGACCAGGTGCTCATCTCCACCAAGGCCGGCCTGCCGCTGGGCGACGGGCCGAACGACGCCGGCACCTCCAGGGTCCGCCTCACCAGGGCCGTCGACGCCGCGCTGCGCCGCCTCGACACCGACTACCTGGACCTCTTCCAGCTGCACGCCTACGACGCCGGCACCCCGGTCGAGGAGGTGCTGGCCACCCTGGAGGACCTGGTCCGGGCCGGCAAGATCCGCTACACCGGCGTCTCCAACTTCTCCGGCTGGCAGCTGATGAAGTCCCTGGCCGCCGCCGACCGCCACGGCCGCCCCCGCTACGCGGCCCACCAGGTCTACTACTCCCTGGTCGGCCGCGACTACGAGTGGGAACTGATGCCGCTGGCCCGCGAGGAGGGCGTCGGCGCCCTGGTCTGGAGCCCGCTGGGCTGGGGCCGCCTCACCGGCCGGATCCGGCGCGGCCGGCCCCTGCCGGCCGGCAGCCGCCTGCACGACACCGCCGACTACGGCCCGCCGGTCGAGGACGAGCTGCTGTACCGGGTGGTCGACGCGCTCGACGAGGTCGCCCAGGAGACCGGCCGCAGCATCCCGCAGGTCGCGATCAACTGGCTGCTGCGCCGTCCGACCGTCTCCTCCGTCATCATCGGCGCCCGCAACGAGGAGCAGCTGCGGCAGAACCTCGGCGCGGTCGGCTGGGCGCTGACCGAGGAGCAGGCCGCCCGACTGGACGCCGCGAGCGACCGCACCGCGCCCTACCCGTACTTCCCGTACCACCGTCAGGAGGCCTTCGCCCGGCTGAACCCGCCGCTGGCGGGCTGACCCGATGTGTTGTCGGTGCGGCTGATCGGGGGCCTGCGAGTGCGTGCGACCGCGGTGGACTGGTCCGCCCGGCCGGTCGCGTCAGCCGTCCGCCCCGTCAGTCCCGGTGGCCTCGACGTCCTCGTTCGCCGGGGACGAGGTCCGCCGGGGCCGGCCGCGGCCGGCGACCGGAGCCCGCCCGCCGCCGGTGTGACGGTCATGGGGACCGCCTGTGTGACTCAGGTGTGCCTCAGCTGACCCTACGGGGCGGTACTCCCGGGCGCCCGGTCACCGCCGGACGGCGGGCGCGGAGCGCGGGTCCACCGCAGGACGCGGTCGAGGAGGAGGGCGCCGCCGGCCAGCCAGGCCGCGGCGAGGAGCCAGCCGCCGAGCACGTCGAGGGGCCAGTGGACGCCCAGGTAGACGCGGCTGAGGCCGATCGCGGCCGCGAACACCGCCGCGCAGGCCACCGCCCACCGCGCCAGGCCGGGCCGGGCCCGGGCGACCGCCAGCGCGAGCAGCCCGGCGCACACCGCCGAGGTGAACGTGTGCCCCGAGGGGAAGGAGAAGCCCGACGCGGAGACCGCCCGGTAGCCGGCGGGCGGGCGGGGGCGGCCGAAGCCGTGCATCAGGCCCTGGCGCACCAGCTGCCCGAGGGCCAGCCACAGCAGCGGCGCCAGTGCCAGCGCGACGGCGCGCCGCCGCTCCCTCGGCCGGGGCACCGCGCCGAGGAGCACGGCACCGGCGGCGAGCGCCATGACGTACGGGGCGGCGCCGGTGCCGAACCACGTCACCGCGACGGCCGCCTCCCGGGCCGCGGCCGGTCGGTGGGCGGCGCTGCGGGCGAGCGCCCAGGTCTCGAACCCGAACGGGGCCCACCCACGGGTCGCCAGTCCGACGGCGAGCACGACGAACAGGCCGGCCGCCACCGCGGCGGTGGTGCGGGCGCGGCGCGGGCTCGGCCGGCTCATGAGGCGGCCTCCGGGTGCAGCGGCCGTCGGCACCACGGCTGCCGGCACAGCGGCTCACGGCGCAGCGGCCCCCGGCCGGGGCGCGCGGCCGGGGCACCGGCCCGCGCGGCCGGCCCGCCGGGCAGCACGCCGGGGCGGGCCGTCACCGGGTGCCCGCCTTCCGGCGCGAGCGCATCAGCTCCAGCCCGAGCGGCAGCAGCGACACCACGACCACCGCGGCGACCACCGGCAGCAGGTAGTGGTCGACGTTCGGCACGGAGGAGCCGAGCGCGTAGCCGGCGAGGACCAGGCCGAACGTCCAGACCAGGCCGCCGACGACCTGCCAGAGGGTGAAGGTCCGGGCGTCGACGCCGAGCGCGCCCGCCAGCGGGTTGAGGACGGTGCGCACCACCGGGACGAAGCGGGCCAGGACGACGGCTTTGGCGTGCCCGTAGCGCTGCAGGATCTCCTCGGCCCGCGCCGCCCCGTCGTGCAGGCGCTTGTTGCGGGAGCGGGTGAGCAGCGTCCGGCCGCCGCGGCGCCCCAGCAGGTAGCCGACCTGGGCCCCGGTCAGGGCACCGACCGCGGCGGCGGCGAGCACCTGGGCGAGGTCCAGGTGCGGTCCGCCGTGGGCGCTCGTGGTGCAGAGCAGGCCCGCCGTGAAGAGCAGCGAGTCGCCCGGCAGGAAGAAGCCGACCAGCAGGCCGGTCTCCGCGAACAGCACCACGGCGATCCCCAGCGCGCCGAACGCGCCGAGCAGCGATCCGGCGTCCAGCGGGTTGACGGCCAGCGGGTTGACGGCCAGCAGGCCCGACGACAGGTTCACCATGATCTGCGTCCCTCCTCGGGGAGCGGGTTCGGTCGGCTACGGCCGGAGGGCCGTGGTCGCGTCAGGCCAGGGCCCGGGGGGTGCGCCGCTCGGTGGTCGCCAGCCACGCCACGGCCACCACGATGACGGCGGCGAGGGCCAGGCTCACCGGCCCGGTGCCCAGGTCCAGGCCGCCGCGCTCCCGGCTGACCCCGGCCCAGTCGGCGAAGCAGGCGCCCAGCGGGCGGGTGAGCACGTAGGCCCACCAGAACGTGAGCACCGGCGAGAGGCCGGACAGCCGGTGCGCGAGCGCCGGCACGGCGATCAGTGCGGCGAACAGCAGCCCGGAGGGCAGGTAGCCCCAGCCCAGGGTGGCGGCGGTCAGGTCACCGACGGCGGTGCCGAGCGCGAACGTGGCCATCACCGCGCACCAGTAGAAGACCTCGCGCCGGCCGCCGGCGACGGTCTCCACCGCGAGCGTCCCCTCGGTGCGGCGCCACAGGGCGAACACCAGGGCGAGGGCGCCGGCGAACGCCACCGTGGAGACGGCGTACGGCACGCCCAGGGCGACGTGCGCGACGTCGGCGGCCATGGTCCCGAAGACGCTCACCATGACGACCGCGGCCCAGTACACGACGGGGACGTAGCGGCGGGTGCGGGCCTGTGCGAACAGCGCGGCGGCCAGCAGCAGCGCCGCCGAGCCGACCGCCGGCACCGGGCCCAGGACGCGGGCCAGGTAGTCGGAGGTGGTCTCGCCCATGCCGGTGGTGAGGATCTTGACGGCCCAGAACACGGCGGTGACCTGCGGGACCTTGCTCCAGGCGGGCCCTGCGGAGAGGTCCTGGCGTCGGTGGGTCCGCTGGGGGGTAGTCGTGGCGCCCACGAGGACGGCGCTCCTTCCATGATGCGCGGCGCGGGCCGCGCCGACGAGACGAGGGGGTCGGCCGCCGATCCTCGACGGGCCCGGGGCCTTTCCCGGGCGGTACCGCCAGCATGTCCGGGTGTTGCTGAAGATCGGCTGAAGACCTGAAGACGCCTTCAGCTTCCGGTCGGGGGACCTGCCACCCTGGTGGGTATGCGCGTACTGGTGGTGGAGGACGAACGCCGGCTGGCCCAGACGGTCCAGCTCGGACTGACCGCGGAGGGGTTCACCGTGGACGTGGCCCACGACGGGCTGTCCGGCCTGGCCAGGGCCATGGACCACGCCTACGACGTGATCGTCCTCGACATCATGCTGCCCGGCCTCAACGGCTACCGGGTCTGCTCACGGCTGCGGGCCGCCGGCAGCGACGTCGGCATCCTGATGCTCACCGCCAAGGACGGCGAGTGGGACGAGGCCGAGGCGCTCGACACCGGTGCCGACGACTACCTGTCCAAGCCCTTCTCCTTCGTCGTCCTCACCGCACGGCTCCGGGCGCTCGCCCGCCGGATCGGCAGCCGGGCGCCCCGGCGCACCGTCCTGGGCGACCTCGTCGTCGACTCCGCCGCCCGCACCTGCTCCCGGGGCGGTGCCGCCGTCGCGCTGACGCCGCGCGAGTTCGCCGTGCTGGACCACCTCGCCCGCCGGGCCGGTGAGGTCGTGTCGAAGCGGGAGATCCTGGACGCGGTGTGGGACACCGCCCTCGACAGTGACCCCAACACCGTCGAGGTCCACGTCAGCGCCCTCCGCCGCAAGATCGACGCGCCCTTCGGCCGGGCCGCGGTGCAGACCGTCCGCGGCGCCGGCTACCGCCTGGCGTCCGACGGCGGCTGACCGGCTGACGGCGGCTGACCGGCTCGGGGCCGTGCCGGGCCGGGGGCGGGGCTCAGTCCCGGGTGACCGGCAGACGGGCGCGGAAGGTGGTGCCGTCCGGCGCGTCCTGGACGGTGAGGGTGCCGCCGTGGATGGTGGCGATGTCACGGGCGATGGACAGGCCCAGACCGCTGCCGCCGTCGTCGCGGCTGCGGGCCTCGTCGAGGCGGGTGAACCGTTCGAAGATCCGCTCCCGGTCGGCCGGATCGATCGGGGTGCCGTCGTTGGCCACGTCGAGGACGGCCTGCCCGCCGGTGTCGTCCCCGGACAGCCGGACGGTGACGTGCCGGCGGGCGTGGCGCTGGGCGTTGTCGAGGAGGTTGGTCAGCAGCCGTCCGAGCCACAGCGGGTTGCCGGTGACGGTGATCCCCTCCTGGGCGTGCAGGTCGACGGGGTGGGGCTGCGGGCCGCGGCCCGCCACGGTGGCGCGGACGAGTTCGGTGAGGTCGACCTGTTCGTGCGGGCGGTCGCTGCCGGTGGCGTCGAGGCGGGCGAGGAGCAGCAGGTCGGTGGCGAGGGACTGGAGGCGTTCGGTGTCCTCCAGGGCTCCGGCGACGAGACCGGTGCGCACCTGGGGGTCGGGGTGGGTGAGGGCGATCTCCAGCTGGGCGCGCAGGCCGGTGAGGGGGCTGCGCAGTTCGTGGGAGGCGTCGGCGATGAACCGGCGCTGGCGGGTGCCGGCGGTCTCCAGGCGGTCGAGCATGGCGTTCATCGTGCCGGCGAGGCGGGCGATCTCGTCGTCGCTGCGGGGTTCGGGCACCCGCCGGTCGAGGTCGCGGTCGCCGATGGCGGCGACCTCGGCGCGGATCGCCTCCACCGGGCGCAGCGCGCGGCCGGTCGCGCGCCAGGTGAGGGTGGCGACGGTGACCAGCAGGACGGCGCTGAGGCCGGCCAGTGCGGCGGTGGTGAGGTCCTCCGCGGTGTCGGCGGTGCGCAGGGAGGCGCCGACGCGGATGGTGACGGGGCCGGCGGGGGTGTCGGCGGTGAGGGTGGTGACGCGCTGGTGGTGCTCGTCGCCGAGGGCGCGCAGGTCGTAGCTGGTGTGGCCGTCCTCGGTCGTGGTGGGGGTGAGGGCGGGGTGTCCGGTGAGGTTCTGGCTCGCGGCGACGACCTTCCCCGCCGCGTCGGTGACCTGGATGAAGTCGGTGCCGTGGTCGAGGGGGAGCGGTGTGGCGAGGTGGCCGTCGGCGGCGAGCCGGGCGACGGCCTGGGCCTGTTCGCGGGCGCCCGTCTCGACGGTGCGCTCCAGGTTGGCGCGCAGCAGCAGGAGGACGGCGGCGGACGCGGCGAGCATGACGACGGCCACGCTGGCGCAGGCGGCGAGGGTGGTGCGGGTGCGGACGGACCGCGGTGCGAGGCGAGCGACCAGGGGAGCGACGCGGGGGTGCCTGGCGAGCCGGTGCAGTGCGGCCGTGGCGCGGCGGCGGACCGCCCGGGGAGCGGAAGGGCGGGTCCGGTCAGTCACCTGCGGCCACCCCGGGGAAGCCGGCCCCGCCCCGGGGCCCTGCCGACCGCCCGTCGTTCTCCACCAGTACGCGCATGCCCCCAGGGTGGCAGGTCGCCGGGCCCGGCGGCTGAAGGTGCCTTCAGGTCTTCAGCGTTCCTTCAGCAACGCCGCCGGTGCCGCCCGTGGCGTCGCCCGTGTCGTCCTCGCCCTCCCAGCGCAGCAGGTCGCCCGGCTGGCACTCGAGCACCTCGCAGAGCGCGGCGAGGGTGGCGAACCGCACCGCCTTGGCCCGGCCGTTCTTGAGGACCGCGAGGTTGGCGGGGGTGATGCCCACGCGGTCCGCGAGCTCGCCCACGGACATCTTGCGCCTGGCCAGCATCACGTCGATGTCGACGGCGATCGGCATCAGATCACCTCGTCCAGCTCGGCCTGCAGCTGGGTGGCCTCGACGTCGCGCGCGACGGCCTGGGCGAGCAGCATCCGCAGCACCAGCACGATGAGCGCGACGCCCAGGATGGCCAGGCCGATGCCGCCCATGATGACGGTGACCCCCGGGTCCTCGCGCTGGCCGGGCGCGTTGACGGCGGTGACCGAGAACCAGACGAGGGAGGCCGCCACGATGGCGCCGATCACGCCGTCCACGTACCGGAAGGCGGCAGGGGAGAACACCGTCCCGCGCCGGACCATCGCCACGAGCCGCCACACGCAGACCAGGGCGACCTGGGCCGACGCCAGCCCCAGGATCGTCAGCAGGCGCATCGCGGTCAGCGGCAGCGTCCCGTCCTCCGGGTCGGTGGCCAGCGCCCACACCAGCCCGGCCTGTACGAGCACGGTGCCGGCGAGCACCACCAGGAGCACGGCGCGCAGCGCGCGCACGGTCAGATTTCCCACGGTCATCCCTCCATCGAATGACGATGGGAATCTATCGAATCTCGATAGGTGGAGCAAGGTGCGGGGAGCGCCGGGAACGGTGGAGGGCTCCGCGGCTCCCGGCGTGCCACCCCGACGGACCAGTCGGCCGCCCGGTAATCCGGTTGCCCCGCCGACCGGGGTGCGGCAAGGTCCGCACCATGCTTGAACTGCGAGTACTCTCCTCCGACGACTGGCCGCTCTGGCGCGAGCTGCGCCTGGCCGCCCTCACCGAGGCGCCGTACGCCTTCGGGTCCGTGCTCGCCGACTGGCAGGGCGACGGGGACCGCGAGGCCCGCTGGCGATCCCGGCTGGAGATCCCCGGCGCCCTCGACCTGGTGGCCGTCCTGGACGGCACCCCGGTCGCGATGGCCAGCGGCGTGCCCGCCGACGGGGACGCCGCGGCCGCCGAGCTGATCTCGATGTGGGTCGGCCCGGCCGCCCGCGGCCGCGGGGTGGCCGGCGAGCTGATCGACGGGATCGCCCGCTGGGCCGCCGAGCAGGGCCGCACCACCCTGAAGCTGGCCGTGATGCCCGACAACGACGCCGCGATCGCCCTCTACCGCCGGCACGGCTTCGCCGACACCGACGAACCCGGTGACCTCCTCGACGACGGGCTGCGCCGCGAGCTGGTGCTGGCGAAGCGGCTCGAGGAGGCGTAGCTCCCGCCCGGCGGGGCCCACCCGGCGTAGCTCCTGCCCGGCGCGGCCCACCCGGCGCGGCCCACCCGGCGGGTCACGTCCGGACGGGCCCCGCGGTCACTCCACCCCGGCCCTCGCCCGCACCTTGGCCTTGGCGTGGGCCGGGAGCCCGTTGGCGAGGTCCTCGACCAGCAGGCGCCAGGCGACGGCGTCCGCGGCGGTGCGCAGCTGCGGGCTGCGGGGGCGGCCGGCGTCGGCGTCCAGCCGGGCGTTGAGCCAGTCCGACCAGGCGCGGGCGAGGGCGCGGACCTCGCGGGTGCCGGCCTCCGTGTGGGTGAGGCGGTCGCCGTCGCGCGTCAGGTAGCCCTCGACGGTCATCCGGTCGAAGACCGGCTCCAGCACCTCGGGCGGCACGCGCTTGCGGGCGGCGATCAGGCCCAGCGAGGCCTCGCCGAGCGCCTTGTCGTGCCCGGCGACCTCCATCAGCGCCCAGGCGCCGGCGAGGTCGACCGGGGTGTCGGCGTCGGTGACGATCGAGCGGACGGTGTCCAGGTCGACGCCGCGGACGATCTTGCAGACCGCCAGTTCCAGGTGCGGGTCGGGGTCGCTGCTGTTCGGCTGGGCGAAGCCCTCGCCGAGGTCGGTCGAGCCGGCCCGGGCGGTGTCGCGCAGCGGCACCTGCTTGAGGAACAGCGCCACCACGAAGCCGATCAGCGCGACCGGCACCGTCCACAGGAAGACGGTGTGCAGGGCGTCCGCGTACGCCTGGACGATCGGCGCCGCCTGCGCGGGCGGCAGCCGGTGCAGCCCCTGCGGGCTCTCCGCGGCGCGGGCCAGCAGCGCCGGGTCGGCGCCGGTGAGCCGAGCGGACACGGCCACGCCCCTGGCCAGTTCGGTGCTGAGGCTGTTGGCGTAGATGGTGCCGAACACGGCGGTGCCGAAGGAACTGCCGATGGTGCGGAAGAAGGTGACCCCGGAGGTGGCGGTGCCGAGGTCCGCGTAGTCGACGGTGTTCTGCACGGCGATGGTGAGCACCTGCATGCTCAGCCCGATGCCGACGCCGAGGACGAACATGTAGGAGGAGGCCAGCGCGGTGCCCGTGCCCGGTTCCAGCCGGGAGAGCAGGTAGAGGCCGACGGCCATCACCAGGGTGCCGGCGATCGGGAACATCCGGTACCTGCCGGTCTTGCTGACGACGTTGCCGCTGGCGACCGAGGCGATCAGCAGGCCGATCACCATCGGCAGCATCCGCACGCCGGAGACGGTCGCCGAGTCGCCGTCGACGTACTGCAGGAACGTCGGCAGGAAGGTCAGTGCGCCGAGCATGGCGAAGCCGACGATGAAGCTGAGCACCGAGCAGACCGCGAACACCGGGTTGCGGAACAGCCGCATCGGCAGCATCGGTTGGACGGCCCGGGTCTCCGCCCGGCAGAACAGGCCGAGTGCCAGGACGCCGCCGGCGAACAGGGCGATGATCACCGGCGAGCCCCAGGCGTACTGGTTGCCGCCCCAACTGGTCGCCAGGATCAGGGCGCTGGCGCCGACCGAGACCAGGGCGATGCCCAGGTAGTCGATGACCGGCCGCACCGCCGAGCGGACCGCCGGAATGGTCCGGGCAGCCGCGATCACCACGACGACGGCGATCGGCACGTTGACGTAGAACGCCCAGCGCCAGGACAGGTGGTCGGTGAACAGCCCGCCCAGCAGCGGGCCGATCACCGTGGCCACGCCGAACACCGCGCCGATCGCGCCCTGGTACTTGCCGCGCTCGCGCAGCGGGATGACGTCGGCGATCAGCGCCATGGCGGTGACCATCAGGCCGCCCGCGCCGACGCCCTGGAGCGCCCGCCAGGCGATCAGCAGCGTCATGTCGGTCGCCAGGCCGCACAGGAACGAGCCGGTGATGAAGACGATCGCGGACACCTGGAACAGCAGCTTGCGCCCGTACAGGTCGCCGAACTTTCCGGCCAGGACGGTCGCCACCGTCTCCGCCAGCAGGTAGGAGGTCACCACCCAGGACATGTGGGCGGCACCGCCGAGGTCGGCCACGATGGTGGGCAGCGCGGTGCCGACGATGGTCTGGTCGAGGGCGGCCAGCAGCATGCCCAGCACGATGGTGCCGAAGACGACGTTCCGCTGCCGGACGTCCAGCACCGGTGGGGCGGCGGGCGGGGTTTCGGTCGCGGCGTTCATGCCCTCAGCCTCGGGCCCGGCCGCGGGCCGCCGCGATCCGGCTCGCCCGTCCGGGTGAGCGGGGACGGGCCGCGTGGCGCGGTGGGGTGGTCCGGGCGACGATGGCCGGGCAGCGCCCGTCCGTCGACCGGAGCCGACCGGGGCCCGTACGAGGACGCCCCGGACACCGGGAAGAGGCTCCCATGACCGCCCACCCCTCCCGCAGCGCGGTGGACCCCCCGCCGCCCGGCGCGTCCGGCGTCGGCGGGCCGGCCGCCGCGCGGCGCTGGCGGGCGCTCGCGGTCTGCCTGGTCGCCGGGTTCATGACGCTGCTGGACGTCAGCATCGTCAACGTCGCGCTGCCGACCGTCCGGGCCGGGCTGCACATGTCGGAGAGCGGGCTGCAGTGGGTGCTGAGCGGCTACGCGCTGGCCTTCGGCCTGGTGCTGGTCCCGGCCGGGCGGCTCGGGGACGCGCGCAGCAGACGGGCCGTCTTCCTCACCGGGCTGGCCCTGTTCACCCTGGCCAGTGCCCTGGCGGGGGCGGCCCGGAGCCAGGAGTGGCTGGTGCTGGCCAGGTTGTTCCAGGGCGCGGCCGGCGGGGTGCTCGTCCCGCAGGTCTCCGGCTTCATCCAGACGCTGTTCCAGGGGGCCGAGCGCGGCCGGGCCTTCGGCGCGCTCGGCGCGACCATCGGCCTGTCCACCGCCGTCGGCCCGCTGCTGGGCGGCCTGCTGATCCACCTGTTCGGGCCTCAGGACGGCTGGCGCTGGGTGTTCCTGGTGAACCTGCCGATCGGGGCGGCGGCCCTGCCGCTCGCCCGCCGGCTGCTCCCGCCGCCCGCGCCGGCCGCCGAGCGGGCCGGGCACCGCGACTTCGACCCGGTCGGGGTGCTGCTGCTCGGTGCCGGCACGGTGGCGCTGCTGCTGCCGTTCGTCCAGGAGCAGCAGTGGCACAGCGCGGCGCGCTGGCTGCTGCTGCCGCTGGCGGCCGCGCTGCTCGGCGCCTTCGTCGGCTGGGAGCGGTACTACGCGCGGCGGCGGGAGCCGCTGGTCAACATGGCGCTGTTCGCGGTGCGCCCGTACGCGGCGGGCGTGGCGCTGTCGCTGGTGTACTTCGCCGGGTTCACCGCCATCTTCTTCATCTTCACGCTGTACCTGCAGGCGGGCCTGCACTACTCGGCGCTGTCGGCCGGTCTGGCGATCACCCCGTTCGCGCTCGGCTCGGCCGGTGCGGCGGCGGTGGGCGGGCGGCTGGTCGCCCGGCTGGGGCGGCGGCTGGTGGTGGCCGGGCTGCTGCTGGTGCTGTGCGGTCTGGTGGCCTCGGCGGGGGCGGTGCGGCTCTGGTCGGGGGCGGCGACGGGCTGGGCGACGGCGCTGCCGCTGCTGGTGGCGGGGGCGGGCAGCGGGCTGGTGATCGCGCCGAACCAGACGCTGACCCTCCAGCGGGTGCCGGTGGCCCGGGCGGGCAGCGCGGGCGGGGTGCTGCAGACCGCCCAGCGGGTGGGTTCGGCGGTCGGCATCGCGATCGTCGGCTCGGTGTTCTTCGCCCACGCCCGCGGCCGGCACCCGGACTGGGCGCTGGCCTTCCAGCTGGGCGTGGCGGTGGCGGCGGGCCTGGTGCTGGTGGCCCTGGTGGTGGCGGTGGCGGACGTCGCGGCCGGTGACACCCCGTAGGGCGGGTCCCGCTCAGTGGTCGCGGCGCCGGATGACGAGGACGGCGAGCAGCAGCGAGGCGAGCGCCCAGAGCGCGAGGGCGGTCCAGGAGCCGGCCACGGTGGCCGGGTGGTCGGAGGGCCTCGCGTGGGCCAGGCTGAGGGTGGCCAGCCGGCGCCAGGCGGTGAACGGCAGGGCGTGCGAGACGTCGGCCGTCCACCGGTAGGTGTCGGTGAAGAGGGAGGGCAGGAAGAAGAGCACCAGGATCGTGCCGACCACGCTCGCGGCGCTGTGCCGGACGAGCACGCCGACGGCCAGCCCGACGAGGGCGCAGACCATTGCGAGCAGCACCGCCGCGGCGAGGAAGCGCAGGGCGCCCGGGTCGGCGACCGACAGGCCGATGCCCCGGTCGGACAGCAACGCCTGGTCGACGCCGAAGGCGGTGCCGACGGCGGCGGCGGCCCAGGCGAACAGGACGCCGGTGAGCACCAGGGCCTTGGCGAGCAGCAGGGCGCACCGGTCGGGGACGGCGGCCAGACTGGTGCGGATCCGTCCGCTGGCGTACTCGCCGGCCAGGACGAGGGCGCCGAGGCCGCCCGCCACGAGCATCACCACGTCGGCGCCGACCATGCTGAACGAGCTGTCGAGCGCGACCTGTCGCATGGTGTCCGGCCGGCCGGTGCCGGGGACGTAGTGGTCGAGGGTGTCGCGGGCGTTCCGGACGGCGGTGGCGACGATCACCGCGGCGCCGAGGAGCAGCACCGCCGGTGTCGAGCGCAGCGACCAGAAGGTGATCCACTCCGCGGCGAGCAGGTCGCGGAAGCGGGCGCGCGGCTCGGCGGCGTCACCCGGGACGGAGGCGGCGCGGGCGGGGGCGGTCATCGGGTCCCTCCGGAGGGGTGGTCGAGGCTGTCGGCGGTCAGTTCCATGAACGCCTCCTCCAGGGAGGCGGTCCGGGCGGTCAGGCCCTGCAGCGGGAGGCCCGCGGCCAGCGCGAGTTCGCCGATCCGGACGGCGTCCAGGCCGGTCACGGCGAGCGAACCGCCCTGGCCCGGAAGGGCGGTGGCGCCCGCGGCCCGCAACACGGCGGCCAGCCGGCCGGGTTCGGCCGTCCGGACGGTGACGCCGGCCCGGCCGGCCCGGGCCGCGAACTCGCCGAGGCCCTCGTCGGCGATCAGCCGGCCGCGGCCGATCACCACCAGGTGGTCGGCGGTGTGCTCCATCTCGGCCATCATGTGGCTGGAGACGAAGACCGTCCGCCCCTCGGCGGCCAGCCGCCGGAACAGGCCGCGGACCCAGCGCACGCCCTCCGGGTCCAGGCCGTTGAGCGGTTCGTCGAAGAGCAGCACCGGCGGGTCGCCGAGCAGGGCGGCGGCGATGCCGAGCCGTTGTCGCATGCCGAGCGAGTACCCGCCGATCCGGCGCCCGGCGGCCGTGCCGAGCCCGACCTCGGCGAGCACCCGCTCGACCCGGTCGAACGGGACGGCGTTGCCGCGGGCCAGCGCCCGCAGGTGGGCGCGGCCGGTGCGCCCGCCGTGAACGTCGCCCGCGCCGAGCAGCGCGCCGACGTGGCGCAGTCCGCGCGGCCGGGAGCGGAAGGGGCGCCCCCCGACGGTGGCGGTGCCGCCGGTGGGTTCCTGGAGGCCGAGCACCATCCGCAGGGTGGTGGACTTGCCGGCTCCGTTCGGGCCGAGGAAGCCGGTGACGCGGCCGGGGCGGACGGTGAAGGAGAGGCGGTCGACGGCGGTGGTGGCGCCGTAGCGCTTGGTCAACCCGGTGACTTCGATCATGGGGTCCACGGTGCCCGGGCGGGCCGGGCCGCCGCATCCGTCCTGGGAGGACACCGGGCGGCGGCGGGTGTCCTCCCAGGCCTTACGACCACGGTCCGATGACGGCTCCTCAGCTCGTCGATACGATCTTCGGATGCTCCCTTCACCCGCTCCGCCGCTGCTCCGGCGCATCCCGCCCGAGGCCTGGGTCGGGCTCGCCTGGTGCGTGGCCGCGGCCTACCCGGCCGTCCTGCTCGGCGGCTCCGCCCGCTACCACGGCGGCGCCGCCGCGCACGGCGGGCTGGCCTTCACCCTGGCCGACACCGCGGTGGCCTTCACCGGCGCCGCGCTGGTGCGCCGGCTGCCGGTGCTCTCGGTCGCGCTGCTGCTCGTCGCCGCCTACACCGAGACCGACGGCTGGGCCGCGAACACCCAGGTGCCCCCGGCCGCACTGCTGGCCGTCTACACGGCGCTCGGCGTGATCACCGCGACCCGGCCGCGCCGCAGCTCCCGCGCCGCGTTCGCGCTGGTGGCGGCCTTCCTGGTGCTGCACATCGGCCTGGTGAACGGCGCCACCGTGGGCATCTTCACCGGGACCCACCTCGGCTCCGCGGACGGCGCCGCCCTGCTCGCCCTACTGGCCTGGCTCGTCGGCCGCTCGCTGCGGCAGGGCCGGGAGCACGCCCGGGCGTTGAGCGCCCGGGCGGCCGCCGAGGCGGTCACCGCCGAGCGGCTGCGGATCGCCCGCGAGATGCACGACACCGTCGCGCACACCATCGGCATCGTCGCCCTGCAGGCGGGCGCCGCCCGCCGGGTCATCGACAGCCGGCCGGAGCGGGCCCGGCAGGCGCTGGGCGAGATCGAGGCCGCCGGCCGGGAGACCCTGGCGGGGCTGCGTCGGATGCTCGTCGCCCTGCGGCAGGCGGACGGCGGAGCCCCGGACGTGCTGCCGCAGGGCCTGGCCGACCTCGACCGGCTGGCCGGGGCGACCACCGCGGCCGGTGTCCGGGTGGAGGTCCGGCGCCGGGGTGAGCAGGGGCCGCTGCCGCCGGAGATCGACCTCTCGGCCTACCGGATCATCCAGGAGTCGGTGACCAACGTGCTGCGGCACGCGGACGTCCGCGACTGCGTGGTCTCCGTCGACCGCAGGACGGCGGGCGAGGTGTCCGTGGAGATCACCGACCGGGGCCGGGGCCGGGGCGGCGGCGCCGACCGGGGTGCCGGCTTCGGTCTGGCCGGGCTGCGTGAGCGGGTCGCCCTGCTGCACGGCGAGTTCACCGCCGGCCCGCTGCCCGGGGGCGGCTTCCGGGTCGCCGCGCGGCTGCCGATCCCGGTGGGGGTGGACGGATGATCCGGGTCCTGCTGGTCGACGACCAGCCGCTGGTGCGGGCCGCGCTGGAGATGGTCATCGCGGAGACCGCTGACGTCGAGGTGGTCGGCGAGGCCGGCACCGGCGCGGAGGCCGTCCGGCTGGCCGCCGAACTGCGCCCGGACGTGGTGGTGATGGACCTGCGGATGCCCGGCATGGACGGCATCGAGGCCACCCGCCGGGTGACGGCCGGCGGCGGGCCCGGCCGGGTGCTGGTGCTGACCACCTTCGACGACGACGACCACGTGTACGGGGCGCTGCGCGCCGGGGCGTCCGGCTTCCTGGTGAAGGACATGGCGCTGGACGACATCCTCGCAGCCGTCCGGGTGGTGGCCGCCGGGGACGCCCTCATCGCGCCGAGCGTCACCCGCCGGCTGATCTCCTCCTTCGCGAGCCGGGCCCCGGATCCCGCCGCGGCAGCCGGCGCCTCCGGTCCGGCTGCGGCGGGCGTGGCGGGCGTGTCGGCCGTGGCGGCCCGGCGGCTGGAGGCGATCACCGGCCGGGAGCGGGAGATCCTCACCCTGGTCGGCCGGGGCCTGTCCAACCCGGAGATCGCCGCCGAACTGGTCCTCAGCACGGCCACGGTGAAGACCTACATGAGCCGGCTGCTGGCCAAGCTGGACGCCCGCGACCGGGTGCAGCTGGTCATCCTCGCCTACGAGGCGGGCCTGGTGTCCGTCCCGGGGTGACGGCGACCCGGGGGCTTAGCGCTTGACCGCCACGCCCGCGTACATCGCGATGTCCTGGTCGCGGACGGGCTCGGCGTCCGGGTCCGGGTGCCAGCGGTGGACCAGGGCGACCCCGGGTTCGAGCAGCTCGTAGCCGTCGAAGAAGGCCTCCGTCTCGGCCTTGTCGCGGATCTGCAGCGGAATGCCGCGCGCGTTGTACTCCCGGCCGACGCCGCCCACGCCGACCGGGTCGGTGTCGCCGGTGAAGACGGTCAGCACCAGCATGCTGCCGGGGGCCAGGGCGTCCATGAAGCGGCGCACGATGCCCTGCGGGTCGTCGGCGTCCAGCACGAAGTGCACGATGGCGACCAGCGAGAGCGCCACCGGCCGGGACAGGTCGAGGACCTCGCGCAGCCGCGGGTCGTCGAGGATCGACGCCGGGTCGCGGAAGTCGGCGTCCACGTAGCAGGTGCGGCCCTCCGCGGTGCTGGACATCAGGGCCCTCGCGTGGGTGAGCACGATCGGGTCGTTGTCGACGTACGCGACCCGCGCGTCCGGGGCGACGGCCTGGGCGATCTCGTGCACGTTGGGGGAGGTGGGGATGCCGGTGCCGATGTCGAGGAACTGGCGGATGCCGTGCTCCTCGGCGAGCCGGCGCACCGCCCGCTGCATGAAGTCGCGGGTGGTGCGCATGGAGACCGGCAGGGCCGGCCAGGCCTCCACCGAGGCGTGCGCGGCCACCCGGTCCGCCTCGAAGTTGGTCTTGCCGCCGATGAGGTAGTCGTAGACCCGGGCCGAGTGCGGGACGTCCATCCGCAGGTCCACCGACGGGTATTCCTGCTGCGCGCCGCGCTGCGCCCGGACCTCGTTCGACATGCTCGTCCTCCCGTTGACTGGTGCTCCGTCACCGGCCGCCGCGGTGGCGGACCATGGTGCGCATGGTAACGGTGCTCCGGTACGACGAGATGACGATCCCTCGGCCGTCGGCTCAGGGGACGCCCGACGGCCGGGGGCACGGGGCCGGCTCGTGACGCCCCCGGGCCGCCGGCCCACCGGCCCACCGGCCTAACGGGGTTGGGGCTCCGCGCCGTCCGCGGCGGCGGAGGACTGCCGGGGCAGCGCCGTCGCGCGGGTGAACGCGCCGCCGGCCGAGGCGAGTTCGAGCGCCGCGCCGATCCAGGCGGCACCGAAGGCCCAGGTCGCGAGCCACTCGCACAGGTAGACCGGCCGGACGGACCAGTCGTCGCCGAAGCCCGTCACCGCCGCGAGGACGGAGCACAGCAGCGCGACCGGGATCACCACCCCGGCCGCCAGGTAGCCCGCACCGACCCAGGACGCCTGGCTGGAGCGGGGGTTGCGGAAGGAGAAGAGGCAGAACATCGCCAACATGGCGAACAGCAGCCCCGCGAAGACGAGGTGCAGCACGCCGACCGTGGTCTGGAAGGCGGTCGGGTGGTCCGGGGTGGTGGGGCACAGCGCGACCCCGAGGGCGAACACGCCGGCCGCGGTGCTCCAGCGGTCGTCCCGCCGGTCGAAGCGGTAGCAGATCAGGAACACCCCGAGTGCGCACAGGCCGCCGACGAAGAGGTTGCGGGTGCTGGTGTAGTACGAGCCGCTCATCGACACCGGCCAGAAGCCGGCCGTGCTGCGCCCCGTCAGTTCGGCGAACAGCCAGTTGCCCGCGGGCAGGGCCGGTGGCAGCAGCACGCCGATCAGGCCGACGCCGAGGCGCAGCGAGCCGACCGTCCGTTCGTCCTGGATGCCCCTGCCGTTCCGGGTGTCGAGCGAGTCCTGTCGAAGGGTTCTCTCCGCACGCCAGTCATGGGTCACGGCCGCCTCCTTGCTTCCGAGAGCCGCTGTCACCTGGTGTACCCGCTCAACTACCCCGCGCCACACCGCGGGGCCGGGCGGTTTCCGGCCGCCCGGCCCCGCGGTGTGGCGCTCCGTCAGGCCTTGAGCGGGTTGGCGGTGAGGTCCACCACGGCCTTGCGGGGGTCGGCGGTGCTGTAGGTGTTGAAGTGGGCGACGCAGGCCAGCACGAGGAGGCGGGAGATCCGCGGGTCGTGGATCCGGACGCCGTAGGTGGCCCGGACGCCCGCGTGGCGGGTGAGTTCGAAGCCCGCCGACTCCGCGGAGCGGTAGTGCACCCGGAAGGCCAGGGCGGTGTCGACCACGCCGCGGTCGAGCAGCGGCAGGCTGCGGCGGGCCCGGTTGGCGAGGCCGACCGGCTCGCCCTCCAGGGCGGCCAGGCCGTGCTGTTCGAAGGTCCACAGGTCGGGCCGCCAGGACCGGGAGCGGTGGTCGACCCGGCCGATCGGGGAACGGTCGGCGGCGGCCGCGGAGAAGTTGTCGACGTGGCCGAGCAGCTGGTCGAGCCGGGGCCCGCCGAACACCCGGTAGGCGGCGCTGTGGTCGTAGGCCGCGTCCTTGTGCATCCGGGCCACCGGCTCGCGGGAGCCGTCCGCGTGCACCAGGAAGGTGGTGTGGGCGCGGCCGTAGTCCACGGCGACGGTGAGCTCGGTGAGCTCGGTGAGGGCGGCGAGGGCGCCGAGGTCGGCGTGGGAATCGGTCATCGGTGATCGTCTCCGTGCGTCACGGCCGTCCGGTCGGACCGGGCGATCAGGGAGTTGAGCAGGGCCGCGCCGCGCTCGGCGTCGTCCAGGCTGACCGCGAACTCGGCGCCGCGCCGGTTGCGGACGACCAGGCACGTCCCGCGCCGCAGCATCACGGTGGTGCCCAGGCCGTTGATCCGGTAGCCCCAGCCGCCGGCCTGGGCGGGGCCGCGCTGCTCGGCGCGGGCCGACTCGAGGTCGGCGGGGGACCAGCGCCGGGCGGGCCAGCCGAACGGGCCGAAGCCGAGGTGCAGCCCGCGGGCGGTCACCCGGGCCCGGACCGAGGAGCAGGCGAGGACGATCACCGAGGTGGAGGCGAAGGGGACGACCAGCGACCAGTTGAGCGCGATCAGCCCGCTGGCCGGCGCGAGCAGCCCGCCCATCGCGCAGACGCCCAGCACGGCGGCCGTCAGCTGCAGCCACGGGTTGACGACCCGGGAGAGCCAGACCACCTGCTCGCCCGGTGGGACGGCCATCACCGGGGCCCCGGGCGTCGGGCGCGGCCCGGCCGGGGTGGCGCCGCGCGGACGGGCGGCCAGCCAGGTGAGCAGGCCGGCGAGCGCGCTCGCCGCGACGACCGCCGCCACCGCGGTGCCGACCGGATCGGCGTCCTGCCAGCGGGCGTGGTCAAGGTTGGCGTGCACGATGGAGGCCTGGGCCCCCGTCAGCAGCACGCCGCCGGCGGCCAGCGCGGCCCCGGTGGCGCCGCGCGCCCGGCCGGTGGCCGCCCGGCGCCCGAAGCGGTGCAGGGCGGCGGTGGCCAGCACCAGCACCAGCCATGTCCCGGCCGGGAACAGTGCGGCCCCGGTCGCCGTCATCGAGCCGTCCGGGTCGTGGCCGCCCCAGTGGGTGGCGAGCGGGTCGGGCAGCCGGTGCCGGGCCGCCCACGGCAGGGCGACCAGCAGCACCAGCACGCCGGCCGACCAGGCCGCCGCTCCCCAGACCGCGCCCCGGTGCGGTGCCCCGCGCTCCTCGGGTATCGGTTCCCCGTCCGTCACGACATCCCCCTGATCATGTCCACGAGATCGTTGCCGCTGTAGCCCGCCCGGGCCGCGTCGGCGACCAGCCGGCGGACCCGCTCGACCAGTTCGGAGCGGGTGTCGGCGTCCGCCGCGACGGTGATGCCGCGGCCCCGCCGGAACTCCAGCACGCCCTCGTCCCGCAGCGTGCGCAGCCCGCGCAGGACGGTGTTGGTGTTCACCCCGAGCGCCCGGGACAGGTCCCGGGCGGGTGGCAGCCTGTCCCCGGGGGCGCACTCGCCCTCGGCGACGGCTCGACGGATGGCGCCCGCCACCTGCTCGTGCAGGGGGCGGGCGTCGCCGGTGTCCAGCTTCAGCAACATGGTGCCAATGACGATAGCACTATTCGATTGTCGTTGATCATCGCGGACGGGGTCGGGCCCCTCCGCCGGGCCCGTCCGGCGGGCCTCGCCGCGGAGCCTCAGACCGCAGGGTCCCGGACCGCGGCGCCGCGCCGGTCGCCCGGCACCGGCACCGGCTCCGCGGCGGAGCGCTTCGGCGCCCGGCCGCGTGCCCCGCGGGAGAGCAGCAGGTACAGCGCGGCGGCCAGCGCCCCCGAGAACAGGAAGCTGAGGTCGATCCCGCCGGTCAGCGACAGCAGCGGCCCCCGGTAGGCCGGGGTGTCCACGGCGGCCAGCCCCAGCACGCTGCCGGCCGCCCAGGCGGTCGTCGCCGGGACGTTCCAGCCCGCGCGGTACCAGTAGACGCCGCCCCGGGTGCGCTGGTTGAGCACCTGCAGCGAGTGCCGGTCGTAGTCCCCGCGGAACCGCCGGTGACCGATCAGGGTGATCACCGCCCACGGGGTGCCGATCGCCGTCAGCACCAGCACGAACGAGGTGACGGCGTCCTGGGCGTTCCAGACGAAGTGGCCGAGGAAGACCAGCACCGCCGCCAGGGCCGCCACCACGTAGGTGGCCTGCAGCCGGGTGGCGCGCGGCAGGATGGCGTCCAGGTCCAGGCCCATGCTGTAGAGCATCAGGCCGGTGTTGCCGGCACTGCCCAGCAGGCCGTTGAGCAGCAGCGGCAGCAGGAACCAGGCCGGTGCGCCGGCGATCAGGCCGTGCACGTAGTCGTTGCCGGCGCCGGTGGCCACCGCGGTGAAGGTGCCGAACACCTGGGGGATCAGCAGGCCCAGGAACAGCCCCAGGCAGGTCGACCGGAGCACCGTGCGCCCGGAGTGCCGGGCGGGGGAGACGTACCGGGTGTAGTCGCCGAGCAGGGTGATGAAGGCGATCGGGCCGCTCAGCCCGGCCGCGACCACCGCCAGCAGCCAGGTCGGCCAGAACCCGCCGAGCAGGTAGGCGCCGTGCGCGGAGCCGTCGAAGTGCGGGGCGAAGGCGAACAGCCCGGCCAGCAGCAGTGCGCCCATGGCCCACATCAGCACCCGCTCCAGCTTCAGCAGCAGCCGGTAGCCGAAGACGGCGGCGGTGGCGCTCAGCACGGCCAGCACGGTGTACGTCGCCACGTACGCCACGCCGTCCGCGGGCAGACCGAGCATCCGGTTGAGCGCGCCCACCACCACGTCGCCGCCCACCCAGAGCGACAGCGCCGTGTAGCCGAGGGACAGCAGCAGCCCGACCACCGAGCCGATCAGCCGGCCCCGCACGCCGAAGAACGCGCCGGAGCTGGTGGACAGGTTGGTCGCGGTGCGCAGCGAGACCAGGGCCAGCGGTGCGGTCAGGGCGATCCCGGCGACGGTGCCGACCAGCAGGGCGGCGATGCTGCTCCAGAAGGACAGCCCGAAGGAGACCGGCAGCCAGCCGAAGACGACGACGCCGAACGCGAGGTTGGAGCCGATGAGGATGCTGGCCACGTCGCGGGGGGTGCTGGTCCGCTCGGCGTCGGGGATGGTGTCCACCCCGTGCTGCTCGACGAGTCCGGAGTGCCCGGCCCGGGCGCCCTGATCGTGGGCGGTCTGCGGCACGGTGTTCGGCATGAGGGAGGCCTTCTGGTGCAGGGATCCGCCCGGAGTCGGTCCCTCCGGACGGCCTGGCAATCCTTCGCCGCGCGGGCCGGGCGGAACAAGGGCGATCCGGACGAACTGTCACGTCCGGAATCCGGAGCCCGCTTGTCGTTTTCCACAAGGCCGCAGGTCGGACGGTGTGGGGCGGGCCGCGCGCGGAGCGGCCCGGCCGCCGGTGGACGGGCGGCGTACGGAACGCGTTCGGAACGGGCCCCCGGGCGTCAGGAGTCCGTCAGGGCCGGCCGGCGGCGGGCCCGGGCGCGGTTGGCTGGAGGCCGGCACACCGGGCCCGGCAGGGCGGCACCGGGACGCGACGAGCGAGGACGGGACCATGGACGGCGACGGGCGGCACCAGGACGGCGGCACGGGCAGGGTGGTGGTCGGGGTGAGCGGCTCGCCGGGCAGCCTGGCCGCCCTGCACCTCGGCGTGGCCGAGGCCCGCCGCCGGGGCGCCGTGCTGGTGCCGGTGCTGGCCTGGGAGCCGCCGGGCGGCGAGTACGGCTACCGGCGCTCGCCGTGCCCGCCGCTGCTCTCGGCGGCGCGCGAGGCCGCCGGGCAGCGGCTGCGGGACGCCCTGGACGCCGCGTTCGGCGGGGCCGACCCGGGCGTGCCGCTGCACCCGACGGTGTTCCGCGGCGAGCCCGGGCCCGCCCTGGTCGCGGCTGCCGACCGGCCGGCCGACCTGCTGGTCCTCGGCCGCAGCGGGGGGTTGCTGCGGCGGGGCTTCCGGCGTCCGGTCGCCGCGTACTGCGCGGGCCGGGCCGGCTGCCCGGTGCTGGCCGCCCCGGTGCCCGGGCTGCTGCACGACCTGGAGGCCCTGCACCGGCGCACCCGGTGGCACCTGCCGGTCGGCCCGGTGCCCGGGCTCCTCGGCCCGAGGGGCTGAGCGCGCCGACGCCCGGCCCGGGCGGTCCGCCGCCGGTCACGGCGCCCGCCCGGCCGCGCCCGGCCGGGGCTCCCGCCCGGTCGGCGTACTCGCCCGGCCGTCGCGCGGCACCGGGGTTACGCTGAGACGGCCAGATCGGCCCTCGTGGCCCCCGCTGCGTACACAAGGGGGTGGGATCCGTGTCGGTCTCCCCGACCAGCCCCCCAACCGGCGTTCCCACCGGCTCCGGTGCGGGCGAGAAGGGTCTGAAGACCGGCGCCCTGGGCCTGTTGTCCTCGGTGTGCATCGGTCTCGCCTCGACCGCTCCCGCCTACAGCCTGGCCGCCACGCTGGGCATCATCGTGGTCGGTGTGGGGCTCCAGGCGCCGATCATCACCATCCTGGCGTTCGTCCCGATGCTGCTGATCGCGTACGCCTACAAGGAACTCAACGCGACCGACCCGGACTGCGGCACCACCTTCACCTGGGCCGCCCGCGCCTTCGGCCCGCGCACCGGGTGGATGGGCGGCTGGGGGATCGTCGTCGCCGACATCATCGTGATGGCCAACCTGGCCCAGATCGCCGGGGTGTACGGCTTCCGGCTGATCGGCCTCGACTCGTTCGCGGACAGCAAGGCGTGGACGACCGCGGCCGGGGTGCTGTGGATCGTGGTGATGACGGCGATCTGCTACATCGGCATCGAACTGTCGGCCGCCCTGCAGCGCTGGCTGCTGGCCGTCGAGGTGGTCATGCTGGTGGTCTTCTCGGTGACGGCGCTCGTCAAGTCGTACGGCTCGGGCGCGCCCGCGACGGCCATCCCGGTGGCCGCCTCCTGGTTCAACCCGTTCAACATCCCGTCGACCTCGGCGTTCACCGCGGGCATGCTGGCCGCGGTCTTCATCTACTGGGGCTGGGACACCGCCGTCTCCGTCAACGAGGAGACCGCGGACTCGAAGCGGACGCCGGGCCGGGCGGCGGTCATCTCCACCGTGCTGCTGCTGCTCATCTACGCCCTGGTGTCCACGGCCGCGCAGTCCTTCGCCGGGGTCGGGACGGACGGCATCGGGCTCGGCAACCCGGACCACTCGGGGGACGTGCTCTCCGGCCTGGGCGACGCCGTGTTCGGCACCACCGGCTTCGGAGCGGTGCTCAGCCGGCTGCTCATCCTGATGGTGCTGACCTCGGCCGCCGCCTCCACCCAGACCACGATCCTGCCCACCGCCCGCACCACCTTCTCGATGGCCAGTCACAAGGCCATCCCGACCGGCTTCGCCAAGGTGCACCCGCGGCACCTGACCCCGACCTGGTCGACGGTCGCGATGGGCCTGGTCTCGATCGCCTTCTACGTGCTGCTCACCGTGATCAGCGACAACGTGCTGGCCGACTCGATCGCCTCGGTCGGCCTCGGCATCGCCTTCTACTACGGGCTGACCGGCTTCGCCTGCGTCTGGTACTACCGCCGGGTGCTCACCCGCAGCGTCCGGGACTTCGTGTTCAAGGGCGTCCTGCCGTTCGCGGGCGGCCTGATGCTGCTGTACTTCTTCGCCTACGGCGCCTTCGACGTGTACGCCGACCCGGACTACGGCGCGACCTCGATCGACCTGCCGGTCATCGGGAGGGTCGGCGGGGTCACCGTGATCGGGCTGGGCGCGCTGCTGCTGGGCGCGGTGCTGATGCTGGTGCAGTGGGCCGTCCAGGGGTCCTGGTTCCGCCGCCCGGACGTCCCGGTCGGCGTCGCGGACCGGGAGACCGCGCCGCCGTCCTGACGGCGCGTCCGCCGGTACCGCCGGCCGTTCTGCCGACCGTCCCACCATGGTGCCGCCGTACCACCGCAGCCCGGATCCGGGAAACCACGTGTAAAGCCATCGCAAAGTGGAAGTATGGTTCCGGCAAAGGAGTGCGGTGGGAGGGGCGATGGAGACGACGCTGGAACCGGACTGGCGCACGCTCGGCGTCCTGGGCGCGGCCCGGGACGCGCGCGGCGCGCAGGGGACGCGGCTGGGGACGGAACACCTGCTGGCCGCCGTCGCCGCGGCGAAGGGCCCGGCCGGCGAGGCCCTGGCCGCCGCCGGAGCGGACACCCCGGTGCTGCTCGCGGCCCTGTGCGCGCGCCGGGGCGCGGCCGGCTGGGCCGAGGGCGACGACGCGGGGGCCAGCGTGCCCGCCCGGGAGGTCCTCGGCGCCACCGGCGAACGCGGGGACCTGCTCAGCGGCGCCGCCGCCCGCGCCCTGGCCGGCGCCATGGAACGGGCCAGGCTGGACGGTGCCCGCAAGTTCACCGCGGAACACCTGCTGCGCGCCCTGCTCGCCGACGGCCGGGCCACCCGCGCCACCGAACTGCTGCACGCGGTCGGCGCCGCGCCGCGGGCGGTGCTGGAACGCCTGGACGCCGCCGAGCCGCGCGCCGTGCCGCCGGGCCCGGGCGCCGCGCCCGGCCCCGCCACCGGCCTCGACCCCCTGCTGCGCCCGACCCGGGACGCCCTCCTCGCCCGCGGGGCGCACCCCGTCCCGCGCTGGCGGCGGCTGCTGACGCCCGGTGCGCCGGGCACGGCGGCTCCGGCCGGGCTCCTCCGGGCGGAGGCCGACGCGCAGGCCGAGCGCCTCGGGCGCCGCGCACCGGGCACCGAGCACGTCCTGCTCGCGCTCCTGGCGGTCCATGAGGTCACCCGCCGGCAACCGGAACTGGCGGCCCCGCAGACCGCCGACGACGGCGGCGGTGCGGCGGTGGCCGGGCTCGGCGTCGACTACGCCGGGGTGCACGCCGCCCTGACGGCCGGACAGGTGCCGCTCGCGGCCGACCCGAGGTCCGTCGAGGCGTACCTCTCCGAGGCCGGGCGCGGCCGGGGAACGAATGCGCTGGTACGGGCGTTGCTGGCCGAGGACACCCGGGCGCGGCGACTGGTCGAGGCGCTGGGGGGTGGCCGGTCCGTACAGGGAAAGGAATAGCACATGCACGTCACCCTCGCCGAGGAGCTGATGCTGCTCTCGCTGGACGACGAGTCCGGTGTGGCGAAGGACGGTTCGAGCGCCGGATGGGCGGTGGCGGGCGGCCTCCTGGCCGATCTCGCACTGGCCGGGAGGATCGCCGTGGAGGAGGGCCGGATCACCGTCACCGACCCCACCCCGACCGGCGAACCGCTGCTCGACGAGCGCCTGGAGCGGCTCGCCGAATGGGTCGGGCGCAAGGCCCCCGGCAAGGCGAAGGCGACGGACTGGCTGACCAAGGACCACCTGACGGCGGTCCGGGCCACCGTGCAGCGGCTGTGCGAGCGCGGCCTGGTCGTCGAGGAGCGCCACCGCGTCCTCGGCCTCTTCCCGGTCCGCCGCTACCCGGAGGCGGACGGCTCCGTCGAGCGCGAACTGCGGGCGCGACTGGCCGACGTGATCCGCCACCACGTGACGCCGGACGTGCGCACCGCGACCCTGATAGCCCTGCTGCACTCGGCCCGGCTGCACGGCCTGGCCTTCCCGGACCTGCCCCGCAAGCGGGTCGAGCCGCGCTTCGCGGAGATCGCCGCGGGCGACTGGGCGGGGGACTCCGTCGGCCAGGCGATCCGCAACATGCAGGCGGCCGTCGCGGCCATCGCCGTGGTGACCGCGGCCACGGCCGCCACCACCGTCGTCACCTGACGGGCGGTGCCGCCGGGCCCGCCCTCCGCACGGCGGGCCCGGCGGGCGGCTCGGCTCGGCGGACGGGCGCAGGGCCCTCTTGACGCTCCGGATTGGTCCAGTCCATGGTGAGCGGCGGCCAGTTCGCCCCCACCGCAAGGAGCGCCGCCCGTGACCTCCCGCCTCCCCGCCCTCGCCGTGCTGACCGCCCTCACCCTGGCCTGCGTGCCCCCGGCCACCGCCGCGGGGCCCGGGTGGGCCGTGGACACCGCCGCGCCGGGCGGCACCGTCGTCACGGTGAGCACCGCCAAGCAACTCCAGGCCGCGCTCGCGGCCGCGGTGCCGGGTCGGACCATCCGGCTCGCCGACGGCACCTACCGCGGCACCTTCCGGGCCGCCGCCCCGGGCACCGCGGCGGCCCGGATCACCCTCACCGGCTCGGCCGCGGCCGTCCTCACCACCCCGACCGGCGGCGGCTACGGCCTCCACCTGGACGGCGCGAGCTACTGGACCGTCCAGGGCCTGACCGTCACCGGCGCCCAGAAGGGCATCATGGTCGACGCCGCGACCCACGTCGTCCTCGACGGCGTGACGGTGCACCACACCACGATGGAGGGCGTGCACTTCCGCAACTCCAGCAGCGACGGCACGCTGCGCGACTCGCGGATCCACGACACCGGCCTCGACCGGGACGGCCTGGGCGAGGGCGTCTACGTCGGCACCGCCAACACGCTCTCCGACCACAGCGACCGGGTGCGGATCACCGGCAACACCTTCGGCCCGAACATCGGCGCCGAGAACGTCGACCTCAAGGAGGGCACCACCGGAGGCCTGGTCTCCGGCAACACCTTCGACGGCGACGGCCTCACCGGGCGCAACTACGACGACTCCTGGGTCGACGTGAAGGGCAACGGCTACGTCGTCGAGAACAACACCGGCGTGCGCACCACCGACGACGGCTACCAGACCCACAGCGTCCAGCCCGGCTGGGGCTGCG
Source organism: Kitasatospora sp. NPDC004745 (assembly GCF_042873275.1). Classification (NCBI taxonomy): domain Bacteria; kingdom Bacillati; phylum Actinomycetota; class Actinomycetes; order Kitasatosporales; family Streptomycetaceae; genus Kitasatospora; species Kitasatospora sp. NPDC004745. The sequence continues at coordinate 125,144 of NZ_JBIALK010000024.1, forward strand.
GCACGGTGTTCCGGGGGAACCGCTCCGACCTCACGGGCGCCACCGGCCCGGACCGCTACGCGATCGACGTCACCGACTACTCCGCCGCCTGCCCGGTGACCATCGGCCCCGGCAACACCGTCACCGGGGGCCGGGGCCTGGTGAACCCCGGCGTCCCGGTCGGCTGACCCGCGCGGGCGGCCGCCGCCTCAGAGCTCCCCGAGCGGGGCGCCCGGGTCGGCCAGGGCCTTCGGGTCCACCGTGCGCCCGGAGCGGACGAGTTCGCGGACCGGGTCGGTGACGTCCCAGACGTTGACGTTCATGCCGGCGAGGATGCGGCCGTCCTTGAGCCAGAAGGCGAGGAACTCCCGGGTGGCCGGGTCGCCGCGGGAGACCACCCGGTCGTAGCCGCCGGGCTCGACGTAGCCGACGTACTCCATGCCCAGGTCGTACTGGTCGGCCCAGGACCCGGGAACACCCTTGCGAGGGGAGAACGGACTTGTCGCTGGTCAGTGTCGACTCCACGACCGTGCGCGCCCACCACCACGCCGCCGGGATGCCCGTAGGCGAGGACTTCATGACGGCCCTGGAGGAGGCCGCGCGGGAGCAGGAGATGGCCCGGCAAAAGAGGGCAAGTCGTGGGAACAGAACTGACAGGACGAGCGCGGACGCATCGGACGGCTGCGCAGGATCCGCGTGAAATAGGCCCGTTCAGCCGGCTGACTGACCAGCAAAGGTCTATCTCGGCGCCGACCGCCGGTGCGGTCGTCTCGGGGCCGCGCTGAAGGCGGCGGCGGGGCGTAGTCGTCGCTCGGGGCGCCGGCCGCAGCGCGGTCCTGCGCTCCGAGGTCCAGATCAAGGGTCGTGCCGCGCGGCGCAGCGCCGCCCATGGGCGGAAGCGCTCAGCGTGCGTTCTCCGGGGAGCGCCGGGTTCTCGGGGGTGACCGGTGCGCCGTCCCGGTGCACGGGTGATTGCCGTGAAGGGACTTGCCGTAGGCATCTCGACCGGCCTGCGCTCACTGGCTGGCGAGGGGTCTCCGTAGACGGCGAGGAACGCGCCGAAGAGGGCGAGGTGTCGAGTGGTGGTGTCGCTGTTCATGGTGTCCTTTGAGGTCGGTCCTGACGGCCGGTCGGGGCCGGCGGCCGCGTGTCGCGTGGAAATGGCTCGGGCTGCTCGCCGTCGGCGAGCAGCCCGAGTTGGACGTGGGGAACGGTCCTACCAGGGTGGTTAGTTGTGCAATGCTTCCGAAATGGCGCCCTTATCCGAGTCCCAGTACGCAGCCCGGCTCGCGCAGTGCGAAATCGATCCCGAGGAGTTGTTGGGCCTCCTTGAGGAGGAGCAGGTCCGCACGGTACTGCTGGACAGGCTTCGTACCGAAGGAACGAACCGCGAGTCCGGAGAAGTAGCCAATCTGGTGCACTTCGTGGAGTGGCTGGCGTTGCGGCGACTCGGGCCGGCTGCCGAACGGCCCCAGATTCCGGGAACGGACCAGCTCTACGTTCTGTCGTTCGCCAGGGCGACCAGTTCGTACGTGAAGGTCGGACGTACCACCCGCTTCGGTGCGGGTCGGCTACGTGAGCTTCGGGCCGAAGCGGAGCGCGGCGGGTACGTGCTGCTCGAGGCCTGGGTCTCCGAGCTGGTCGCCGACGCGCACCCCTGGGAGCACGTGGTGCTCGGAGAGCTTCGGCGCCGACATCCGGGTGAGAGCAGAGGCGAGTACTTCTACGGCCTCGACTTCGACGATGCACGCAGCGTCGTGGACCAGCAGCGGTGCTTGGTCGCGCCCCGCTCGTTCGGTCTCACGGACTCTTCACGGCGGCCGGCTTGAGAAGGAAGGGCGGGGCGAGGCGGCGCATCGTGTCGTGCCTGTCGGGTCCGTCGAGGCGATGACGCTGTTGATCGCGACGGCGGTGGACACCGGGGTCAGCGCCTGTTGACCAGCCAGCGCTGGGGGATGGCTCGGCCACGTCCTTGATCAGATACATACGGCAGACGCAGAAGAGCCCCACCGGGAGCGATCACCCGGTCCTCGCCCGACAACGTCGCCCAGAAGCGGTGTGCCGTGACGCTCAGAGAGGCTTGCCGTTCGGCCTCCGCCAGCTGCTCCTCGTCCAGCCCGCGCAGCGCGGCCCCAAGGTCACCGCCTCACACCGGCAGAGATGAGAGGACTGCCTGCCGCTCGGCCCCCGCAGTCTCCAGTTGCTGCGCCTGACGCAGGTCGGTCAGGTATTCGAAGGCCTTCTGCTTGCCAACGTCGAGAAGCGTACGTGTGAGCGAGTCCTTGCCCATCCGCGCCTCGCCACGATCCCGGTCCGGGAGAATCAAGACCACGGCCCGAAGGGCGCGGGCGGTGTCGCGCACAGCGCCCGAAGTCAGCACCCCGGCGGGCGCGAGGCCGGCAGCGAGGCCAGGTGAGCGGGCGGTAGCGCCGGCGCTTCCAATATCAGCCGCGCGGAGCTGTCCAGGCTGTTGCCCGGACCGATGAGAACCTCTCCGACTCCGGGGAGGTGGCGAGATGATCGCCAAGCCTTCGCCGACAAGACCGCAGGCGCCAGGCTGTACTCGCTTTCCCCACGCAGAGTTGCCCCGCAGGACGATCAGGGCTGGCCGGCTCACGCCTGAGCTGATGACCGGTTGTTCCACCGCTCCTCCTCCGTCCTGTCCCGCAAGTGCGCGACGAGCCAGGGCACCAACTGCGGGGCCGCCACAGCCGCCACCTGTTCGGTCGGGTGAAGGAGGCCGAAGGAGCACTGCTCGGCTGTCCAGACGGTCACCCGGGTCAGCGGCGCGGCCGGGTTCACGCCGAGCTCTCCCTTCGGGCCGCAGGTGCTGTTGAACGGCGCGGTGACGTTCTGGCGGTTCCAGTACGTCCACGCTTCCGCGGCCTTCTCCTGCTCGAAGAGGTGGTAGAGCTGCGGGTACCGGTCCAGGAGGCGGACCTCGCGGAACAGGAGCTGGCCGAGCAGCGGGGTGGCCGACGTCCGCAGCTCGTCAGTGGTCGCCGCGGTGAAGGTGAACGTGGAGGCGTCGGCGGCTGGTGTGAGGGCGGTGGTCGTGAAGCGGTGGGAAAGGCGGTCGCGAACGAAGCCGGCGGCCGTCTCGGAGAGCCCGGGCTCGATGGTGTCGACGAGCTGGATCAGTCGATGGTGGCCGGGGTAGAAGCGGCCCAGGTCGAAGAGGGTGCCCATGCCGTCGACTGCGGTGAGGGCGAGCTGCTTGTAGAGGTGGTTGTTCATCTCGCCCAGCTCGGCGTAGGACTTCGTCGCGGTGCTGGTGGAGTGGAGCATCAGGTACTCGGCGACGGTCTCGAAGTAGAGGTAGCCGAGGTAGGGCATCACCGGCACCGCGGCGGCCACCCGGTCGAGGAAGTGCCCGGCTTCCGGGCGCGTGCGGCCGGCGGCGAGGCCCAGCATCAGGTCGAGCAGTGGCGCGGCGGCGCGCACCCGGTCGGCCACCGACCGGGCCACCTTCTCGTCCTCGGCGGGCGTCAGGGCATGGCGGTGGCGGTCGAAGGCGCGCCGGTGCACGGCGCCCAGGCGCAGGTAGTCCAGACCCGCCGCCTCGGCCGGACGGTCGGGGGTGATCTCGATGACCAGGGGCGTGCTGCCGCGCCTACTGTCCAGCTCGGGCCGGGTGCCGAGGAGGTGGGCGCCGAGGTTGTGCGGGCGCAGCGCGCCGCCGGGCAGCGGGGTGAGGGGGGAGCCGTAGATCGCGCCGACGAGGCAGCCGGTGGAGGCGAGCAGGTGGCCGCTGGTGCGGACGGCGTCCAGGGAACGGGTCAGGTGCAGCAGGTGCAGGGGGCGGCCCGAGGCGAGGGCGGTAAGCATGGCGTTGCCGTCGGGCCGTAGCACGTGCCCGTTGGGGGTGTGCTGGAGGTACTGGCGCCAGTGGTCCGGAGCGGCTGCGAGTCCGGCGGGCAGGTGCGTGCCGGTCGGGGAGTCGAGGTCGGTGTGGGCGAGATCCCAGTCAGATGGCACGGGGCGTCTCCTCTTCGGTCGACAGGACGCGGAGCGCCAGGTGGACGGCGTGGGTATCGGTGGCACCGCCGAGGCGGGCCTGTTCGGTGAGCACCACCAGCTCATGGGCGAGGACGGGGGCCCAGGCGGGGACCTGGACGTGCAACTGGTGGAGGGCGGGCCACCAGCGGGTGGCGGGGAGGCGGTAGCGGTCGAGGGCGTCGGCGGCCTTGAGCAGGTCGACGGCCAGCCGGTGGCGCCGGTAGGCGGCCTGCTGCTCGGGGGTGAAAGCGTGATGGGGGACGTCGTGGAGTGCGACCGCGGTGATCGCCTCCGGACTGGGGGCGTGGCCGAACGCCGTGTGGAGGTTGGCGTGGTGCTGGGTGAGCCAGTTGGCGGCGCGCCGGCCGTGGCCGGGGTCGGTGCGGTCGTTGAGGCGGCGGCAGTCGTGGCAGGCTGCCGCCGCGGCGAGCGCGAGCACCCGGCCGGGTGCGAGGTGGTGGCCGGCGGCGAGCAGCTGGACGAGGACGGCGACCCGGGCACAGTGCAGGACGCCGTGGATGGAGGTGGTGGTCTCCGTGCGGGCGAACCAGGACCGATCGGGTACCAGGACCGTCGCGGGGTGTGGCAGTCTGGGCCGCGCACCCGGACCGCCCGGCCGCCGGCTGGCGATCCACGCCAGCATCGGCCGGTCCATCACCTGGTGGTCGGGCAAGCGGCCCGCGGCCGCCAGCTCGTACAGCGGCCGACGGGAGTCGGTGCTGGGTGTCGGAGAGTTCATCGAGTCCTCGAAGGGTCAGGTCGGTTCGCATGGGCGTCACGCTGGGCGTGGTGGTGCTGACGATGGGCAACCGGCCCGCCGAGCTGGCGGCGTTGCTGGAGTCGGTGCAGGCCCAGGACGGCGCCGACATCGGGGTGCGCACGGTGGTCCTCGGGCAGGGCGTCAAGCTGCCCGAGCTGCCCCAGTGGGTGGACGCGGTGGAGCTGCCGGAGAACCTGGGCATCCCTGGAGGCCGCAACGCCGGCGTGGAGCGGCTGCGCGAGCTGGGCGGCGTCGACGTCCTGGTGGTCCTGGACGACGACGGCCTGCTCCCCAAGGCCGACACCTTCCGGCTGATCCGGGAGGCCTTCGAGGAGAACCCGCGCCTGGGCATCGTCAGCTTCCGGATCGCGGACGAGACCGGCTTCACCCAGCGCCGCCACGTCCCACGCCTCGGCGCCTCCGACCCGATGCTCTCCGGCGAGGTCACCACCTTCCTCGGCGGCGGCCACGCCATCCGCATGAGCGTGATCGACCAGGTCGGCGACTTTCCCGCACCGTTCTTCTACGCTCACGAGGAGACCGACTTCGCCTGGCGGGCCCTGGACGCCGGCTGGCGCATCGACTACCGCGCCGACATGGTCCTCCAACACCCCCGCACCGACCCGGCCCGCCACGCCACCTACTACCGGATGACCGCCCGCAACCGCGTCTGGCTCGCCAAGCGCCACCTCCCCGCGCCCCTGGTGCCCATCTACCTCACCTCCTGGGCGGCCTACACGATGCTGCGCCGCCCGCCGATGTCCGGGCTGAAGGCGTGGTGGGGCGGCTTTTTCGAGGGCGTGCGGGTGTCGTGCCCGCCGCGCCGTCCGATGCGGTGGAGCACGGTGCGCAGGATGGCCGCCCTGGGCCGGCCGCCGGTGTTCTGACCGGCCGACCCAGAGCAGCGTCAGGTCAGGACCAGACGGTGTGGAGGGCGTCGATGACGCGCTGCACGTCCGTGCTGCTCATGGCCGGGTAGCACGGCAGGGACAGCTGCCGGGCGGCGATGTGCTCGGTGACCGGCAGGCTGCACTCCACGTACCGGTACGCGGCGAGCCGGTGGACCGGTTTGAAGTGCACGCTAGTACCGATCCCGTGAACCTCCCGCAGCGTGTCGGCCACCGTGTCCCGGGTCCGGACGCCCACGGGGTCGATCAGCACCGGGTAAAGGAACCAGCCATGCCGGACGCCCTCAAGGACGGTCGGCAGCCGCAGCCCCGGCAGGCCGGCCAGCGACTGGTCGTAGGCGGCCGCGATCTGCGCGCGCCGGGCGGTGAAGTCGGGCAGCTTCCGGAACTGCTGGAGGCCAACCGCTGCGGTGATGTCTGGCATCGTGTACTTCAGGCCCGGCACCGTGACCTCGTAGTCGGCGGTGCGCTGCGCGCCGTGCCGCTGCCATATGGAGGTGTCGATGCCGTGCCGGCCCAGCAGCCTGGCCCGCTGGACGAGGTCGGCGCGGCCAGCGATCATCCCGCCCTCCCCGGTGGTCATGACCTTGTTGGCGTAGAAGGAGAACACGGCCAGGTCGCCAACGCTGCCCGCCCGCGCGCCGTCGCGCCAGGCGTGCAGGGCGTGGGCGGCGTCCTCGATCAGCAGCAGGCCGTGGTCGTCGGCGAGCTTGCGGAACGCCGCGAGATCGGCAGGCTGGCCGCCGTAGTGCATGACCACGATCGCCCGGGTCCGGGGCGTGATCGCCTTCTCGGCCGCCGCCGGGGCGAGGTTGTAGGTGACGGGGTCGACCTCGGCGAATACCGGGGTGCCGCCGGCCTGGACGATCGCGTTTGGGGCCGCGCAGAACGTCAGGCTCGGGGTGATCACCTCCTCACCCGGGTTGATCCCGGCTGCGAGGAGCGCCAGGTGCAGGGCGGCGGTGCAGGACGACACCGCGAATGCGTCCTCCGCCCCGAGCGAGTCCCGCACCTCCTGCTCGAACCGGGCGGCCTTCGGCCCGGCGGTCAGCCAGCCCGAGCGCAGCGTGTCCAGGACCTCGGCCTCCTCCTCGAGGCCGAGCGACGGCCGGTTCCATGGCAGGAACGGAGCAGCAGCAGCGGTGGTCACGACTGCCCCCAGGCGGCCGTGTACTCGGCCCCGTACCGCAGGCACTCGGGGGTGCCCATGGCGCGCACCGTGCCCGAGGTGTAGGCGGCGATCAGGCCACGGTGGTTGTCGAACTGCGCCTGGTCGGGATCGTTGACCGTGCCGGTGAGCAGCAGGTCGGCTACTTCCTGGACACCGTCCTTGAGGCTCGTGGAGCAGGCACCCGGCATCTGCCGCTGGAGGCGAGCGAAGGACACCCGGTAGTCGCGCGCGTCCGCCTCGTCCCGCTCCGGCCCGCGCTGGATCACCGCTCCGGGCACGACGGCGGCGACCGTCTCGGCGATGCCGACGATTGTGTGGTTCTCCTCGTCGCTGCCCACGTTCCACGCCCCCGCCAGCCGCTCCTCCAGAACCCCGGCGAGGACACGGGCCACGTCGCCGACGTGGACGAGCGGGCGGCGCTGGGAGCCGCCGTTGAGCGGGATCCGACCGGTGGCGGCCGCGCGGGAGGCCATGGAATTGACCACGGAGTCCAGGCGCTGGCGCGGCGAGGAGCCGTGCACGGTCGCCAACCGAAGGCTCGTCAGCATGGTGTCCGCGCCGAGCACGTCGGGCAGCCGCCGTTCGGCCAGCACCTTCGTTCGGGCGTAGATGCCCAGCGGGTTCGGCTCGGTGTCCTCGTCCACGGTGCCCTCGTGCATGCCGTAGACGCTGCACGACGAGAAGAACACGTAGTGGCCGGCGCCCGCCGTCTTGGCGGCCTCGGCGGCGATCAGCGGGGAGGCGTAGTTGAGCTCCACGGCCAGGCCCTCATCGACCTGGCTGGCCGGCTCGCCGACGATCCCGCCGAGATGCACGACAGTGTCCGCTCCCGCGCAGGCCCGGGCCAGCAGCGCCGGGTCACGCAGATCCCCGTACTCGAACCTGGCAGCGCCGGGCAGGAGTCGGCGGAGATCGTCGCCGCGGTTGTAGATCAGGCCGTCGACCACGGAGACGTCGTGGCCGAGTGCGGTCAGGTGGTGGGAGGCGACGGAGCCGATGTAGCCGGCGCCGCCAAGCAGCACGACACGCATGGTGGGAGGTCCCTTTCTTCAGGCGGCCAGGGTGGCGGGGGTGGTGAACCAGTCAGGGATGGCGCCGGGCGTCGACTTGAGCCAGGCCACGTACCGATCGATGCCATCGGCGAGGGTGATGGTGGGGTGCCAGCCGAGCATGTCGGTGGCTCGGCGGGTGTCGGCGTAGCCGCCTCGCGGGTCACCGCCCGGCATGGGCGTCTCCACGAACGCCGCGTCCGGGTAGTGGGAGGCGATCAGGTAGGCGATCTCGCGGACCGAGGTCGGAGTGCCGGTGCCGATGTTGATCGTCTGCCCGGCGGCCTGGTCGGCGACGAGGGCGAGGATGGTGGCGTTCGCGATGTCGTCGACGTGCACCATGTCGCGCACCTGCCGGCCGCCGCCGTTCAGCCGCAGCGGCTGCCCCGTCTCGGCGGACATGGCCATCCACGGCACCATCCAGGAGTGCGACCCGGGCTTGGGCACCTGCGGGTCCCCGTAGACCGAGAAGTACCGCACGATCGCGTACTCGGTACCGGAACCGCCGAGCATCAGGCGCACCTGGTGCTCGCCCCACAGCTTGGTGTTGGCGTATACCGAGATCGGGGTGAGCGGCTGCTCCTCGCTGAACCGTGCAGCGCCGCCGCCAGCCGCGTCCCCGTGGCCGTAGACGGAAGCGGAGGACACGAACACCAGGCGCTTCACCGGCGACTCGGCGACCGCGTCCAGGACGGTCTGGGTGCCGTGCACGTTGGCGGCGAACGCGGTGTCGGGCCGTCGGGTGCAGGCGGCGACGTCGGCGTACGCGGCGGCGTGGATCACGAAGTCCGCGCGGCCGGCCAGCCACCTCACCGTCGCGCGCTCGCGGACGTCGCCGAGCACCACGTGGGCCGCGTGCCGGTCCACCTCGAACTGGTCCCGCACCGAGTGCGGGTAGGCGTCGAACCGGTCCAGGACGATCGGGTGGGCGCCGTGCGCGGCGAGTTGGGCGACGATGCGGCTGCCAACCAGTCCGCCGCCTCCGGTGACCAGCACGCTGGAACCGGCAAGCTCACGCAACCGCGGATCGGGATACGCGTCAGCCATGAGGGCTGCCTCCTCTGAAGTGCGGGGTTGTGACCTCAGTGAAGCCTCAGGCCACGCGCCGGCGGTACGGTGATGGGCCTCCCGACTCGTTCAATCCGTTCAAGATCCTTACAAGGGGTATGAGTTGACGGAGCATAAGAAGACGAACCGGCTACTGTTAGCCGTCGTTGAGGAAGCGGGGTGTACGTACCAAGCCCTGGCGAAGGCGGTCCGGGCCGTCGCCGCCGAGGCCGGAGTGACCCTGCGGACCTCGCCGTCGGCCGTCCACTCCTGGATCGCCGGCGGCACTCCAACAGGCCAGACAGCGGCCTACATTGCGGAAGCGCTCACCCGAATGGTGAAGCGGAAGGTGACGCCGTCCGAAATCGGTCTAGGCTGCGACGGCATCGGGGAGGCCATGACCGCCGATCCCCTCGCCACTGTTGCCGATCTCGGGAGGCACCTCGTGCACCGTCGCCGCGACTTCCTCGCCCTCACGTTCTCCACCGCAGCCGTCGGGCTGCCGCTCGTCTACGACCACCAGGCCGCCGCCGCAACGCTCAGCGCCGCCAGGAACGGCGGCCGCGCCGGCGCCAGAGAAGTAGCCGCGGTACGGCAACTCACCGCCGCCTTCCGCAGCACCGACGACCGGCTCGGCGGCGGTCACGGCCTCACCACGACGGTCTCCTACCTGACCGACACCGTCCTGCCGATGCTCCAGGCCGCCTACCCCACCGAGGCCATACAGCGCGCGGCCTACGGGGCGGCTGCTGAACTGGCCACCCTCATCGGCTGGAAGCTCCACGACCTTGGCCGAGAGGGTGCCGCTCAGCGGTACTACCTGCTCGCCTTCCAGCTCGCGTGCTCTTCCGAGGACGCCGGCCACGCCGCCTGGCTGATGCGCGCGCTCGTCCACCAGGCGCTCGACCTCAACCAGCCCATGAACACGGTGCAGCTGTCGGAGGCGGCTCTCGCGCGATCCCATGGCAAGGTGGACCGTGGCACGCAGGCGCTGCTCCTCGTGACGGCGGCGCGCGCGTACGGTGCGAGCGGCGAGGGCCGGAAGGCCGCGCGGGCACTCCTCGCGGCCGAGGACGCCATGCTCGCCTGCCGGGATGCCGTCCCCACCTACGCTGCCGCCTCAGGTCCGGTCGAAGCCACCGTGGCATCGCACATGGGCAGGACCCTGACCGCGGTGAAGGACTACGCGGCGGCCGAACGGCACTACCGCACGGCGCTGGAAGGGCGCGAGTCCGGCGCCTACCAGCGGGTTCGTGGCTTGACCCTGGCCAACGTCGCCAAGTCCGTCGCGGCGCAGTCCCGTCACGAGGAAGCCGTCGTCCTGTGGGGCCAGTGTCTCGACCTGATGGATGGCGTAGCGTCCAACCGGAACCGGAAGGAGCTGACGACGGTTCGCTCGGCCATTGCCGTCTACACCGGGCGTGGAATCCCGGGCGCCGCCGGCCTGGCGAAGCGCGTGGCCAAATTCGCCGCTGCCTAGCCGGGCTTCCCCTCGAGCTTGTAGGGGCGCGGCCCGCCCGCGGTCCGAGTGCCGCCGGCGGGCGCAACGCGCTATACCTCGACGGTCAAGTCCGATGGTACGTAGAAGAGTTGATGTTTCCAGTGGCCCGATCAACTGGGGAGGCTGGGCGCGTTGGCCGGACTATCCGGCCCCAGCCCACGGCCGGGCACGCCCTGCGGCGTTCCCAGCCCCGATCCGCAGGCCACCATGTCCAACCCCGTCGCGCTGGCACTGGACCGGCCCACCCCCGAGAACCTGCGGACCGCCCGCGACAAGCACCGCCGCAGCGCCGCCGACGAGACCCTCGGCCCCTCCGCCCGCCGCCACCACGAGCACGCCGCCTGCGGCTACGACTGGGCGCTCCAGGCGATCGACACCGACCCGGAGGCCGCGCACCACCACCTGGGCTACGCCGCCGCCTACGCCGAGCAGGCCCGCCACCACGCCGTCTCCAGCCGCCGATGGACCCTGGCCCCTTCTGCGAGTGGCTGACCCGCAGCGGACAACTCCCGGACGACTACACCAGCGACGAGGCGGACGACCGACTGGTACTCGCCTACCGCGCCGGCATCAACCACCGCATCGGCCCCGAGAGCGGCTGGACCCGCACGATCCCCGCCTACGACACCCTCGCGATGTGGCGCCTGACCACCATCGCCACGCAGTTCCTCGACAGCTGCGCCTCCGGAACCGGCCACTCCTCCGCTGAGCTTCGCGCCGCGAAGGCCCTCACCGACCGCCTGGCCGACCTGGCCCACCGCCAGCTCGCTGCCGCCAAGTGACCCGCGAGCCGGGCCGCATGCCAACTCCGAAGATCGTGATCGCCCCATCGCCCATGCCCGCGCCCTTCCAGCGCGCGGATCTCCAGGGCCCGTACGACACCGCACTGGCTGCCGCCGCGCTCGAACTCCTCGCCGCCAACACCAGGACATTCCGCCCGGGAACGGCCAGCATTGAGTTCACCACCGAAGTCGGCGGCCCACGCATCCAGGCCCTGTGGCCCGAGGTCTGCACCGTCCTGGTCACCCCGCACCGGCGAGAGCTGTGGCGGCGTCGGGGGGCGAACGCATATCGCTCCGCGACCACCTGCGGATCTAGGACATGGAAGGTCTCCTGCCCGATGCCCTGAACGTCAGCGGCCTCCCCGTGGTCCCGATGGGCGCCGGTGCCCCTGCCCGCCACCTGCTCCGCCTGCCCGACCCAGACGTAGCCGGCGCGCTTGCCGCCCGCATCCGCAGCCAGCACCCCGCCGCCAGCGCCCTGCTCATCAGCCTCGACTCTGAGAACGGCACGGTGGACATCGCCGTCGAGCACATCGTCGGCCCTGACGGGACCTCCCTCGCCGCGATCCCCAGGGACCGGGCGTTCGCCCCGGCGCCGCAAGAGGCCTGGTGGTGGCGCAGCCGCAACGAGACCGTCTGGGCACTCCGCCACCTGTGGAGGCACCCCCAGCACCGCGCCCGCCACTTCCGGCCGCAGGGCAGCGAATCGCAGATGTGGAACAACGGACTACAGGCAGTCCTCCTGCCCGCCGTCCCCGCCCTGCCTGCCGGGGATGCCAGCCGAGCGCCCGCCAAGCCGGTATGTGGCCGACGGGTGCTTCTCAGCTGAGGAGGCCGTCTCCGGCTCCTCGGTTCGGTTGAAGTGAAGACCGGCTCGGCGGTTCTCGGGCATGATGCTGCTGCAGGTAGACAAGGGGGCTCGTGGTGGCGGGTGTTGAGGTGGCGATCCTTGCCGAAACTGGCAGGTTCGACTCGGGGGATGCACGGTGGCAGGATCAGGTCACAGCGTTGCATACCGAGTTGCGTGAGGAGGCCGGGACGGTCTTTTCCCGGGGCGTGCCCGAGCCGGGGTGGAAGGGCACCGCCGATACGGTGCTACTGGCGTTGGGTTCCTCCGGTGCGCTGACCGCCGCCGTGGCGTGTTTTCGGGCGTGGCTGGCTCGGGACAAGACGAGGACGCTAACCGTGACCTGGATTGACGAGGCTGGGGACGAGCGGTCGATCCGGGTCAGCGGCGACAACCTCGACCAGGCATCGTTCCAGGCGCTTGCCGAGGGGGTCCGCAGTCGTCTCGGAGACGGCAGCGACAACGCCGACCAGGCATCGTTCCACGCGCTCCCCGAGGCGGTCGACAGTCCTTTCGGAGACGGTTGATGGCGGAAGCGGGGCGCCATCGGGCGCTTCTGATCGGTAACGAGAGCTTTCCCCGTGACCCGCACGCCCTTCTCGACCTGGACGGGCCCCGAGTCGACATCCAGCAGCTGCAGCAGGCACTGACAGACGAGCATGTCGGTATGTTCCGAGGTAGTGACGTCCAGCAGCTGTTCGACAACGGGATCCAGGACCTCAGGGAGCAGGTCGACGAATTCTTCACCGCGGCCAACCGTGAGGACACCCTGCTGTTGTACTACAGCGGCCACGGCCAGACCGACGAGCGGGGAACGCTCTACCTGTGTGCCAAGGACACCAGCACCAACCGCCTGCGGGCTACCGCGCTGAGCGCGATCGAGATCAACAACATGATCGACGGCTCGCCGGCGGGCACCACCATCGTCATCCTCGACTGCTGCTACAGCGGCGCTTTCAAGGGCGCCGCCAGGACCCCGGCTGCGGGCCGGGGCAGGTACGTGCTCACCAGCAGCAGATCGACCCAACTCACTCTGGCGGCCACCAGCCCTGGCCAGCCCAGTCCGTTCACAGGTGCGCTCGTGCGCGCCCTGCGGCAGGCCCGGCCCGCGGGACACCTGACGGTCGTCGAGCTGTACCGACAGGTGTACCAGCGGATGACCGAGAGCTCCGTAATTACCCCGCAGCTGAGGATCGCAGGGGAAGGCGACGTGATGATCGCCCGGGGCGCGGCCCCGCTCCAGGGCACTTCGGCGGGCGAGCGGGCCCCCACCCTGGAGAAGATCCCGGCCAGGCGTTCCGTGGGCCCTATCGGCACGTTTCCTGGCGAGGCCAACGTAGGTACCGCGCTGGCGCCCCAGCCGCCCCACGTCCCCTTCTACACCCTGCCGCCGTACGAGCTACTCGAGCGCGGCGCCCCCTCCAAGGGTCGCACCCAGCGCAACGACGATGAAGTAGCCCAACTGCAGAGCGTGTTCGCCGAGTTCAAGATCGACGCCAGGGTCATCGGCTTCTACCGCGGCCCTACGGTCACCCACTACGAGGTCGAGCTCGGGCCCTCTGTGAAGCCAGGGCAGATCACCGCGCTGACCAACAACATTGCCTACGCCGTTGCTACCCCCGACGTCCGGATCGTCTCGCCGCTCCGAGGGGAGTCCCCGGTCGGCGTGGAAATCCCCAACCCGGACCGGGAGATGGTCGCCCTCGGCGACCTCCTGCGCTCGCGCACCGCTGCGGAGGATCCGCACCCGATGCTGGTCGGCCTGGGCAAGGATGCCCAGGGCTACGCCGTGATGGCCAACCTGGCCAAGATGCCGCACCTGCTGATCGCCGGCGCCACCGGCGCAGGCAAATCCTCCTGCATCAACAGCCTGATCACTTCGGCGCTGGTGCGCACCACCCCCGACGAGGTCCGGATGATCCTTATCGACCCCAGGCGGGTCGAACTTGCCGCCTATGAGGGCATCCCACACCTGATCACCCCGATCATCACCAACCTGAAGAAGGCCGCCGAGGCCCTTCAGTGGGTGGTGCGCGAGATGGACCTGCGCTACGACGACCTGGAGGCCTTCGGCTTCCGGCACGTTGATGACTTCAACGCCGCGATCCGCGCTGGCACCATCCAGCACCCGCGCGGCAGCGAATGGGAGATGGTGCCCTATCCGTACCTGCTGGTGGTCGTCGACGAGCTGGCCGACCTGATGATGGTCGCCCCACAGGAGATCGAGGACTCGGTGGTACGGATCACCCAGCGAGCCCGCGCCGTAGGCATCCACCTAGTGCTCGCCACACGGCGCCCCTCGGAGGACGTGGTCACCGCCCTGATCAAGGACAACATCCCCTCCCGGCTGGCCTTCGCCACCTCGACCATGGCCGACTCCCAGGCCATCCTCGGCCAGCGCGGCGCGGAGAAGCTGCTCGGCAAGGGCGACGCCCTGTTCCTCCCGATGGGCGCCTCAAAGCCGGTCCGCATGCAGAGCGCCTTCGTCACCGAGGCCGAGATCGCCAAGGTGGTCCAGCACTGCAAGGACCAGCTGACGGCCCTAGTCAGCCCTGCGGGCTAAGCCCTGCGCTCTGGTGCGGGGCTCTCTAGGGTGGAGTGATGGGAAAGAAGGAGGGGGCGCGCCCCCGGGGGCAGCGTCGCAGTTCAATCAGTTCTTCGGTGCCGGGATGGCAGAACCTGGGGCCGCTGCTTCCGACAGGCAAGCCCTTCGTCCGTAGAGCGAGGAATGGGACCACTGGGGAAGAGGCGGTTTTGAAGTTCCTCAGTGACCAGAGGAGCGAGCGGCAGCAGCGCTTCTTCGCGGAGGCTCGCCGGATGAACGGGATGACCCCCACTCCCGGTGTTCTACCAGTCCTGGACATCGATTGCGCCGATGAAGAGCGTCCTCAGTGGTACGTCATGCCTCTCGCGGAAAGCCTCAAGGGCGTGCTTGACGAGGTGGAGTCGTTGCAGGAGGTCGTGGCGCCCTTTGTGGTCCTCGCTGACACCTTGGCGGCACTGGAGAGTGAAGGTATCTACCACCGCGACATCAAGCCGGACAACCTGTTCTGGCACGACGGCGGCCCGGTGCTCGCGGACTTCGGCATCGCCTACTGGGGAGAACCAGGCCCGACCCAGCCTGTTGAGAAGGTGGGCCCGATGGGATTCCTCGCTCCCGAGATGTACACAGCCGGCACCGACGCGGGCGAGGTCGGCGCCAGCGCCGACGTGTACGGGCTGGCGCAGACCCTCTACGTGGTGGCTCGTCGCGAGGGCCGCTATCCGCCCGGCGGTCCGCTACGCGCTGACGAGGAGGTCTACGCCTTCCGGCAGTGGCAGGACACGCGTGGCATTTCTGGTTTTCGGCACGTCCTGGAGGCAGCCACGTGCGTCACTCCCTCTGCACGCCTCACCATGGCGGAGCTCGCCCGCCAGTTGCGCGTTTGGCTGCAGCTCGAACGGGACTCACCGATCCTCCCTCGGTCATCTGATAATCGGATCTTGGGGCGGGGGTTCTTCGACGACATGTTCCGGCAACTTGAGAGAGACAAACAAGCCACGGTTCGGGATATGGCGCATGCTCTCGACAAACTTGCCGATGAGTACTTCTCAGCCGGCGATGACGCCACAGAAGGGGGGAAGAATGACTGGCTGGGGAAGCACGAGTGGCCAGAGCAGCCAGCAGGAACCGTGGGTGTGGAAGGCGTGAGGTTCGTTTATCACGTCGAGGACCCCGCCGAGGGTCGGCGAGTTGTGCTTGGGGCCGAGACCGAGGGCGGCACTGTCTCCTTCGCAGTCGAGCTCCAGAAGTTTGCGTCCACCCAGTGGCAGCTTGTATGGCAGAGCGCCACCACCCCGAGGCACCAAATGCGTCTGCCTTCGGTTCAGCAGGAGCTGGCAGGTCTGATGAACCAGGTGATGGATCAGCTTACACAGTACGGCTACTGACGCGTGAGGCATGGACTTCTGTCCAGCCACCCGCGCATAGCGGCCTGGCAGGGCCCACGGACGGACTTCCTGGGGTGAGAATCCGCCCGGCCGCTCATTAGCTGCCTGGGGTCGTGGACTCCATCCAGGTCGATGGTACAAGTCCTGAATCGTTGCCGTAGCGCCAGCGTTCGACGACGTGCTGGCTGAAGACCGGGTCGTCGAGGTCAGCGTGTTCCATGACGATGACCTGCATCTTGCCTTCGAGTTGCTGCAGCGTTCGGTGTATGGCCTCGTAAATGTTCAATAGATGCGTGCGGTCGTTGGTCTGCAGGACTTCCTCGCCGGTCGGTTCCGCTGGGAAGTACACCTGCGACGGTTGGTCGAGAACCAAGACGTTGGGAACTGGGCTCTGGTGCCTGGTGAACCACTCATGGAGGCTCAGATGGGTGGACACGTGGTAACCCAGGTGGTTCTCGGCACTCCCCATATCCTTGAGCTGGACTGGTCCGTCGGCGGTGTCGGCGACCACAGTGAGCCGGTTGAGGTCGAGCCGGATGGGCGAGGTCGCGAAGTCCAGGTCCAGGCTCATGGCTTTCTCCCTGATGTCCCGGTTGATCAGGGACAAGAAGCTGGCGAGGCGCTCGTCCTGAGTGCTCCCGCTGAGCTGTTCCTCCAACCCCGCGATCTGCTAACGCAGTTCGCCACGGCGGTCCAGGGCACGAGGCACCGAGGCCTGTTGGGCGATCGTGTCGACGTAGAAGCTGATACGTCCCTGGACGATGGCGGCCCTGCGCAGGTCATCGGGCTCCTGTTGGGTCGTGCGCAGGCTCGAGGTGAGTTCTTGAACCTGTTCCTGGTTGCGGGCAAGGTCTGAGCGAAGCTCTTGCAGGCGGTCTTCCTGGTCGGCGATGAGCCGTCGGATAGCGGGGGTGTCGTTTCGGATGACCCCGAGATCGCCGTCGAGGAGGGCGAGGTCCCGTGTGAGGCCGGCGATAGTGTCGTTCGCCGAGGGGATGGTGCTGTTGCAGACGGGGCAGTGATGGACATCCCTGGCGTCTGTGTCCTGGCGGAGGAGGCCGAGGGACGTGAGGCGGGCACGCTGTTCGATGGCCTGGTTGCTGAATTCGTCGTTCTCGGCGAGGGCGCCCTTGAGGTCGGCGATCCGAGCCCGAGCCAGCGCGAAGTCCCGACGCAGATCCGCTCGGCGGGCGTGGAGGGTCGCAAGGGGGTCGCCATCGGTCGCGTGGGGCCGCAGTGTGCCGCCGTGGGCCAGGTCATTGCGGAGACGACGGAGGATCTGAAGGACATCGTCTGCCGGTTGCGCGCCGGTCTGCGGGGGCAGCAAGCCGGCTTCGATGGCTTCGATCAGGAGTGCCTGAGCCTGGCCGCTGGCAGGGGTTCGGTCTGCAGATACGGCGAGTTTGGCCTCGTTGTCGGCCAAGTCCCGGCGAAGGTTACGGAGCTTGTTGTGAAGCAGGGCTTGCTCGGGGTCGACCGCGCCGAGGAAGTACGGGACGACTCCCCGGATCGTGTTCGGCCTCCACTCCTCGCCCTGCGAGTGGAAGAGAACATCGGGGTTAGCGACTTCGTTCTGAGCCTGGAGGCAGAAGAAGAGGGCATGGCGGACGGACGGGGCTATGAGTGTGTTCTTGCCGACGGCCGGCACACGGACGGTGTTGTCGATGCCGCAGAAGTCGCTCAGGTAGGCCTTGGCGGTGTCCTCGGGCGTCGTGAAGCGAAGATCTTCCAAGGCCGGTGGCAGGCTGCCGGGGGCCTGGGTGAGCACACACATCGTGGTGCTGGTCTTGGCGTTGTCCTTGGGCGCCTGACGGGCAACGAAGAGCTGCTCACCGGGCTTGGTGAGGGTGATGCCGTAGGTGCTGACGTAGGTGCGGACCTTGCCCGCTTTGACGGGGTAGTCGGAGCTGGCGAGGCAGTAGTCGATGATCGTCAGCAGTGCGCTCTTGCCACGTCGGGAGTCACCCGTGACGATGTTTAGGGCGCCGAGCTGGAAGGAGACGGTACGCATCTGGCCGGGCTTCTTGCCGTAGATTGTGACCGATTTAATTTGGAACGTCACGGTTTGACTCCGAGAAGGGCCAGGACTGTGCTGAGGCTGCCCGTGCTGGGCAGCCAGCGCCCGAGGAACTGGGCGGCCTGCTGGATCGCGATGGTCTGATTGGTGGCTCCCTTGACCCCCTTGGTGGTGGGGCCCAGGGCCAGGGTGAGTCCCTCTGTTGTGGCCAGCAAAGTCCTGGTCTGGAGGGCAAAGAGGACGCCGGGGCGAACCACGGCGGCGAGGGGGGCCGCATTGCGGGTCATGGCGATGCGTACGCCGTCATTGGCCTCGAGCCACTTCATCAGTCCGCTGTTCAGAGTGCTCGGGAGGGCTGCCCTGACCGCGGGCTGAAGGGCCATGATCCCTGCGACGACAGCCACGGGCAGCGGACAGGGGGAGTCGTACTGCTGTTCGTGCCCTTGGACGGCGCGGGTGCACAGGAGCGCGGTGAAGGCGGGGTTGTACAGGGCGCGCTCTTCGCGGCTGAGGTTCATCCAGGCACCTCGACGGGCTCAAGGAGCTGCATCAGGCGGGCGGCGAAGTCGGGGTGCCAACCGACTCGGCGCTCGTCTGCGAGCATCTGGTAGGAGCCCTTGGTCACGAAGACCTCGTCGCATCCGGTGCGGATCTGGAAGCGGGCTTCTTGGTCGACCCATCGGTAGATGAGCTTGGCCTCAGCCTTCTTCTGCTCCTCGGTGGCCTCGGGGCCGAGTTCTTCCTCCATCACAGCGAACCGGGCTTCCCACTCTTCCACCAGCCGACGCTCGTACTCGCCGATCTCGCCAGGTCGTAGCAGGTTCTCGTTGGTCCACCGCGAGCGCTGCGCGAAGGCGCGCACGTAGTCTCGGACTGCGAAGCGGATGCGTGTGGAGCCCACTCCGATGAGTCCCAGTTGCTGGACGAAGATCTTCTCTGCCAGTTCCGTGGGGTCGCCGGTCATGAGGGTGATGTCGCCGTCGATCGGCAGATTGTCGTACTGAAACTGTCGCTGGAGGCTACTGAATACCTCGTCGAACTCGACGCCAGTGATAGGGCTGCCACCTGGCGTGCGCATCTGCTCGATCACGCGGTCGTAGAACCACCCCTCCAGCCGGTTCAAGAAGGCTCTGGCGGCGTCGTGGCCGGCGGCCACGGCCGCGAGGCGAAGCATCGCGGTCCGGACGTCGGCGATGTCCTCTGTACCTCCGACGACCTGGACTCGCGCAAGCAGAGCGCTCTGCAGCGGCTTGGCCATGCCGGTCAGTGCAGCGAATGACTTCAGGAGGTCCCGGCTCGTAGTCTTTGAGGCTTCGGCTGCAGCGCAGAGCTGTTTCAGGGCCCGCTCCTCGTCGCGGTGTCCCGTGTCGCGATGCTGGAGGAGATAGCCGACGCTGTCTACAGGCAACTCAGCTGTGGTGAGCAGGTAGAGGTTCGTCTCGTCCAAGTCGATGCGCCCTGCCGTGGCCGCCTCTGCCCAAATCCGGAGGGTCTTCCACAGATCCTTCGACGTATCGGTCAAACGCACGCCCTCGGCACGCTGTTTGAGCTGTAGAAGGTCAGTCACGGAGCCCACGTGCTGCTCGATGTCGTCGGCGGCCTCAACCGCGATGCTCCAGTCAGGGCCGGCGCTCATCCACTGCTCGAAGCACATGTGCAGAGCCTTGGCGAACTGGAACAAATAGCCCAAAGCTGACGCTGACGCCTCATACTGCTCTCCGCCGTCTGCCATCACACCCCCAAAGCCAGACCGGTCCCGCGATCATTCCATGAGGTCGATGATCCGCGTAAGGGTGGGTGCAAACCTCGAAGCGCGCCGTACCGGGCAGACACGCCGCCGCGGTGTGCCGGCAGAGCGTAGTGGTGGAGGACTGGTCGGACAGGCCGAAGAGCTGCATCAGCCCGGTGTCCGCCGAGCTGGCGTCTCACCCACTCCAGATCCCCCGAAGATCGGGGTGACGTGCTCCCGCTGAGCCGGGCTTCGCTCGGCCCAGGCGGAGATGTGGCCGCGCTGGAGCTGCTCCGGGCGTGGGCGGGGCCAGCTGGACTTCACCGCGTTGCTGCGCTCCCCCGCTGCGCGGGCCGCCGCCAGCACGCAGGTGCTGTAGGCAACCGGAGCACGCACGGGTTCCTGAGCAGTGGGGACTGAGGAGAACGCCGCAAGTCAGCAGGTCAACGGGTCATGTTCGGGTCGTCACCCGATGGCGTGAGATTCTTGCGATCACTGGCAGATTCCACAACCCGATGGCCGGGATCTCGCTCACCACCGCGGTACCCGTCCCCACCCCGCTGCCCAGCGACCGGCTGCGTGGACTCCTGGACCGCCTCGACGGCCCCCGCGCCCGCCTCGCCGTCGCCCTGGTCGCCGGCCACGGCGTACGGCCCCTCGAAGTCGCGCGGTTCAGGCTCGACGACCTCGACCTCATCCGCCGCACCCTGTGGATCCGACGCGGCGACGACCACCGGCACACCCTCTACCTCGACGCTCTGACGCTGGACCTGCTCGCCGCCTGGCTCCAGGAGCGCCGCAGGAAGTGGCCCACCTCACCCAACCCGCACCTGTTCATCACCAGCCAGTCCGCCCACCACCCCGCCCAGCCGCCCCTGAGCTACTGCGGCCTGCGGGCCTCCTTCGACCAGACCGGCACGCTGCCCAAACAGCTGTGGTCCGACCGCGTCCTCGGCGAGGCCAAGCACACCACCGACCCCGTCCACCTCGTCCGCGTCTTCGGCATCCACCCCCACACCGCCGTGCGCTACGTCCACGCCGCCCACCCAGATAGGGCTCTCGCGAAGATCCGCTAAGCACGCCGGCTACTTCTATGCCCATCGTGGCCCTGACGCTCTCGACTGCTGAACATGCTCCGGGTGGCGGTTCAGCGCTTGATGCGTCCGCGGATGGCGAGGACGGCGAGGGCCAGGAGGGCGGGTTCGAGGAGGCGGGAGGTCATCTCGATGTAGGTGCCGGCGGTGGTCAGGTCTTGTCCGCTGGAACGGAAGACCACGGAGTTGAGCGTGATGTTCAGGGCCTTGTCGAAGCGTTTGCTGGTGAACCTGTCCGTGGCCGGGTTCTTCGGGTCCTGCTTGTCGATCGTGAAGGTGACCTTTCCCCCGCCCGGCGGAACGGTGCCGGTCGCTTCCTGCTTCGGAGAAGACGCGGGCAGGCCGAAGGCCATCAGCAGCACAATCGTGGCCAGCATGGAGGCGGCGAGCCAGCCCAGGGCACGGGAGGCACGCAGACCGTAGCCGGATAGCAGCCAGTACCCCCACAGCAGACCGCGTTCGACTCTCGAGTTGCCGGTGCCGTCGTGGCGGCGCATCTCGCACTCACCGTAGTAGAAGTCTGCAGCGCCAGGCTCGTTCTTGCCGTCCTCGAACGCCTTACGGAGCTGCCGGTAGACGGCCGCCACATCGTCCGGGTCCGGGGTACGGGCCGGATTCGGATGATGCGGGCCGGTACGCCACCGGTCGGTCGGCGGCACAGTTCCCGCAGGCACGGCCGACTGGCCTGCGGCCCGCGCCCGCCAGTGGTGCTCCTCGGCAAGTGCGCGCCGACGTGTCCAGTGACCGATCCATATGCCCCGGCGGTGCCATCCGGTGGGCGGAGGAGCAAAGATCGTGCGGCCCTCCAAACGTAGCTGATCGAGGTGGAAGGCTCCAGAAAACAAGCAGTCGGATACGTCGGTGTCGGTCAGCACTAGGTGCACAGCGTCCACCCCCTGCACCGAGGTCACCCGCACACCTGCGGGGCCGGACAACAGACTTTCGTCTACGACACCACCAGCGGTGAACGGGGCGGGGTGAGCGGTGACCGCGACTGGAGCCGTCAGCACCGCATAACTTAGATCTGCGGAGGCGTAGCGCAATCTCACTGTGGCCGTCGAATCCCACCGCGTCTGCACAAACTGCACCTCACGCGCCGCCATCTCCAGCGTCACCGGCGTGCGGAACACAGCACCAGACAGATCCAGCGTCCCTGAACAGACAATCGGCCCCCATCGCGAAGTCATCGAGAACGTCGCCTTGTCGAACTGGCCGTTGCCTGCGACTCGCACTCCGACGAACCGGGCGTCGCCGGAGAAATGTACTGAGTCGAACCGGGCGTCGCCAGCGAACTGAGCCCTGTTAAATATGGCGCTGCCGGCGAACTTGGCCTCGACGAACATAGCGACGCGGGAGAACCGTGTCCTGAGGAACCATGCGTGACCGGAGAACTGCGCCGCAGCAAACCAGACTTCGCCGGAGAACCGCGCCTCGTCGAACCAGGCGTTGCCGGAGAAACGTGTCCAGTCGAACCGAGCGTCGCCAGTGAACTGAGCACTCTCGAACCGGGCCTCACCGAGGTGGGGGTGCGTGGTGGCGGGGTCGCGGAGGGCGGTCAGAAGCCGGTTCAGAAGGTCTTCGGTGAAGGGTGTGCCGCGGTGGTCGATGTCGGCGCCAGGTGTTAGGCCCGTCAGATAGGCGTCGCGATCGGTGTCGGTCAGGTGGGCGAGACAGGCGGTGTGGCCGGGGACGTGGATGCCGCGGCAGCCGACGGGGTCGGTCCCCGGGTCTGCGCCGCGGGCGCAGTACGGCCAGGACGGTGCAAGCGGAGGTGTGCTCATGGTGTGACGGCTCCAGCAAGAAGAAGTGTGCCGGGGACCGCCCGGACGGGCAGCAGCCTGGGCCGGGCGGCTGCGCTGATCAGTCGCGACCAGAGGGAACGGGTTGTGCGCGATACGGGTTCCTCCCGGATACACGCCGCGGCAAGGTCCTCGACCTTGCGGTCAGGAGCGAGTTCCTCGACAGCGAACGCGATACGCCGTAGCGGTCGCTCCCGCTCCAGCTGCCACACGACCAGCCGCACCTATGCCAGCACCCGTCGCTCTCGCCGGAACTTCCCCAGCCATTCACCTCGCACCCACCTCAGCCTGCCAGCCCGGCGCCAACCACACCGCACGTTCAGCAAACTGAACACCCAACCGCTACCTACGGCGCCGCCACTCGCAGGGGGCGTGGTGGTCCCAGTCCTCCTGACGGCCAGATCGTCGCAAAGAGTACAAGCGCAGCCTGCCGACCCAGCGGCCGAGCCAGCTGGCATAGCGGAGCGGTCAGGAAGGCCAGGGCCAGCATGAAAGCCCTCGGCCGTCAGGTACGCCATCGGGGACGCAGCTCCGCCTGGGCTGCACCATTCAGCGTTGATGCCACGGTACGTTGGCAACCTGTGCGCTCTATCGCCATTACAGCGAGTAGACGGGCTGGTTCCGCGTCTTCGTTCCACACGAATCTGCGAACCTGCGCGCTTCAACCTGGGACTCCTCGCGCTGCCGGGCCGCGACGTCCGGGACCCCCGTTGCGAGACCGATGGGAGGCGCTGGAGCGTTCGCCGGGGCCGGCCGCCCTTGCAGATTTAGACGGTGCGACCGAGCACGCCAAGAGTCCGGCCTCGCTGTGACAACGATGCCTGCGGGAACCGGGCCTATTGTCGCTCCCGCTCCACGAGCGCTCGTCCACGCACCGCTCGAGGAGTGAGTGACTCAAAAGCTGGTAGCGGACACGTCGATGAAGCCATAGGCCCGGAACATCTCCACCATGGCGTCTCGGGCCAGGGAGCGCCGCTCCGAGTCCGTCAGATCGAGCGGTACCTCAACCGAGATGAACATCTCCGTCAGGTGCTCGATCCGGCTGCCGCTATGGCCGAGGGACGCGAGATCCAGGACGTCGCGCAGGAGCCAGCGGGAGGCCACTGGTTCGCTCGGCTGCGTCGCGGTCACGATCAGCCCGATCTGCGGGGCGCCGCGCAGAGGAACATCCGCTGGCACAGAGGCCGCAGCAGGTAGTAGCAGCTCGGTAACCGTGGCCCATCCCGCGACAAAGAATTCCAGTAGTTCCTCCGGAGACATGCGCGCCTGGTCTGCTGCAGCGGAAGGCAATCCGAGGCCCTCCCCCCACGCCTGTGGATCACCGACTTGCAGTTCCGCGCACGCGATCACGTCCATGACTCCGGGGTACGGAAGAGTGATCATCATCCGTGAGCTGAGACCGCTCGGGCCGCCCTCACCGGAAAGCGAGCACATGTAGGCCGCGGACCGAGAGCTGTTCCAATCCGGGCAGCGTTGCCATACGCCAGCGCGAAGCTCGCGCCCTCGCCGTGAGGACAATACCGTCACCGCCCCGGCCAGACGGCTGAATGGCAGGACTTGCTCCAGTTGTCCACGCGCATCAGAGGAGATGTCGAAATGCTGAGCGCCGATCCATGGGACGTCGGCCACAACCCGCAGTTGGAGATGAGGTGCCGTCGGGAAGTCGGCCCAATGCGAGGAGGCTCGTGGCTTCTCGAAGCTTATCCTCGGCTCGGGCTCCCACCGCCAGCTCGTCGACTCCGGTGAGAGACGCACAATCCGGCCGGCTGAGCGCCCACCGGCCAGTTTGACCTCGGTGGCTGCCTCGTCGATTACCGCCGCACCGGCGGACGTGACTGGAAACCCGATCGCGCCGAATGGGTCATCGGCACAGTTGAGGGAGCCGATCCGGTGTAGCGCCGCCCACACAGCCTCCGGCACGCCCAACACTGGCCTGTCGGCACCCGCACACAAGATCCACCCAGGACCAGGGCTGCTGCCAACCAAGCGCTGGAGGACTCCAGGGCCCTGCAACTCAACGTCGGCGCTTGCCTGCCACGCGGCGCTCCCACCGGGCAACTGCGCGGCAGCGGCCTCGAATTCCAGCCGACGCTCTGAACCTCGGCCGATCTCGGACCGCGGATTGGTGCCTGCGGTCAGAGAAGAAGCGATGCGCTCAGCGAGTCCGCTCTGGAAGTCCTCAGACTTGAGCAATGCCGACAGGTCGCCCACGGGTGACTGCTGGCTGACGGTCTGCCCCTGGGCCGCATAGCCATCGAAGTTGTTGAGGATGTACTGGACAGCAACGTCGGCGACCTGCCGCGGCTGAGACAGCAGACCGTTCGCGTTTAGGACGTTGGCCAGCCGACGGTAGACCTCCAGAAAGGTGGTCCGCCTCGCTCCCAACTGGCGGGCAGCCAGGTAGTAGCGGTCCGGATCTCGGTCCTTCCACTCGGGAGGAATCACGAGGTAGGAGGCCGCAGTCCGGTCCTGAAAGAGATGGTTCGTCATCTCTTCGCATAGGGCCGACAGCGCGTCCACAGCTTCCTGATGCGCGACTGAAACCTTCTCGTCGAGGAAGTCGAAGAGGTCGTCCCGGAGCATCCGCAGGGTGGTATCCGCGCCTTCCGCAACGGTCAGCGGAACACGGTAGAGGGGAGCTTCATTGCGGAAGAACTTGATCCAGGGAGCCTCACTGTCCAGGGCCCTCATGACCCGAAGGGCCTTGCTGGCATCCGCACTGAGCCTCGCGCTGTCGCCAACCATGTCCTTGCTCCCCACCTCACACCGGACCACGCGGAGCAGACTCTAGTGCTGTCGTGTCCCAGCTGACGGCGATTGCATCCTCAACGGCGGTGCTGGCGGCGAAGACCTGAGAACATCGTGGCGACGGCACTGTCAGACCGAGAAGATCAATGACTAGACAGGACGGTGGACGATGACTGAGCCGATTCCAGGACCGGTCTTCACCTTGAACAACTACGGCTCTGGGGCTGTCGCTCAGGGGGTGAACGTCACCCAGAACGTAGGATCCGCGCCCGCCGATCTGGTCGGCCTTGTGGTCCAGCTCCGCGGCCTCGCGGTCCACATGGGATCGCGGCACGACCAGTTCACTGCGGACGTCGACCTCCTGGAGAACTCCCAGACTCCAGCCCCCGATCGTGCGAGCGCCTGGCAGCGAATCAAGGACGCGCTCACTCAGACGATCGGGCAAGTTGGCGCCTCTGGCATCCTCCTGGCAGGCGAGCAGGTCGTCGCGGCCATCAACTGAGCCTCCCGCTGCTCTGGCCCTGGTTGACGCGCCCCAGCGGGACCCCCAGACCGAAGCATCTGCTGGCCGGCCACCACATGTACTGTGCGATATCCAGTGGGTTCGAGCGAGTGTCTCTCCCTCGGATTGACCGCGTTGTCCCAGGTCGGCAACGCGCGAGGGCTCGGATGACCCGAACGGATCATGATGGTTCTTCAGGATTCCCGACGAACCATCATGATCTCCGCATAGAAGTGCAGGCCAGCGACTGCGAAACCCCTGGTCGGATCGCTGCTGCGCGCTCACCGGCCGATGGGAACCCACGGGATATCGCACAATCGGCCTGGTGCTCACGCACCAGCATCTCGGCCGTGTCCGGCTTCGGCTGACGGGCCCCACGCCGTGCCCCGGACCTGAGAGGCTGGTCTGTCCGGCCGGGGGGGTCGGGGAGGGAGGGTGACATGGCAGAGTCGGAGCAGGTGCCCGTCCGTGGGCCGGGGCTGGTCGCGCGGGTGTCCCGGTGGGTGGTCGACCGGAGGCAGACGGCACCCGGCAGGCGCTCCGTCGCGACGTGCACGAGAGCGGGGGAAGCACTCGAACGGCTCGGCACCGGGCGGACCATCAGCGACCGGTTGCAGACGGCCGTGACTAGCTGCTACTACGGCGGGTTCTCGATGGCCGCCCTCAAGCTCGCCATCATGGCCTTCGTCGGCCTGTTCCTGGCGATGCCTGTGCTGACCCTGGCGAGGAAGGCCGTGCACCTGGGCGAATCGCTCGGCCTGCCGCCCGGGACCGCAGCGGGAATCGCATTGACCGTGGCCACCATGATGTTCGGGTTCCTCACGGGCCCGGCGGCCAAGGTGGCAGCTGCGGTCTCGAACTACCAGGCCGCCAGTCCCCTTCCCGGCCAAAGTCCCGTGTGGGAAGGCGCGGCGAACCGCTACCGCTTCGGCTTCGCGGTCATGCTCCTACGCGGCATCGACGAGTGCGCCGACGTGCAGGAGGCGGTGTCCCCGACCGAGCTGGCCTGGGCAATGGTCGACCTTGCAACCACGCTCCACTCGGTGGAGACACAGGCGAAGGACGCCGGTACCCGGCGCGGCACGATCGCCTTCCTCGGCGGCCGGTCCAGGCGCCGGGCCGCCCGGCGCCACGGGCGCACCGTCGCGGCCGCAGTGCGCCGCGCCACCGCCGAGCTCGACACCGATCCGCGGGCCGCCGCACCGCGCATCGCGGCGATGCTCCACACCATCGCCGAGCAGTACGTCGAGGGCTGCATCACCGCGCTGCTGCCGCAGGACGAGCTCGAAGGACTCCATCCGGCCCGGAGCTGGGAGGGCGTCAAAATCGCGGCGTGGGCGGTGAGCGCGCCCGCTCTCACCTGGGGCACCGAGCTGCTGCGCCTGGAGGGGGCGATGCAGACCAGCATCATCGCGGGCGGGATGGTCGCGGTCGGCGCCTGCCTGTACGGCGGCCGGGTGCTGGCCAAGGCCGCCGAGGTGCTGCCCCTCATCGGCGGCCGCTGACGGCAGATCAGCCGGGCGGCGCCGGTGGCCGCCGATGCCGGGGTCAGCCTCCAACGGCGGGTTCGCCGGGGACGGAGGCGTGGTGCTGCCCGGCGCGAACGGCGGGTCGAGGTCGCGCTCGGGCTGCGCTGTTCGCCAACCATCCGGTGTCGAGTGTCGCGTGGCACGGTCTGATCACTGCTGTCGAGCACCTGGACTTCGGGCTGACCGCTCTGGCGAAGACCCAGACCCTTTATCCGGCGGTGTACTTCACGACGCTGCGGGTTGGTCTGCTGGGCGCCGCCCAGGCCGTGTGGGTCCTGGAGCCGACCATGCGGAGGGAGCGGCAGCTGCGCGCGCTCACTGCGGCGGCCGCGAACTACAACGAGCAGCGGAAGATGATTGGGGCGCTCTCGCCGTCCTCGCCCGAGCAGCAGGCGGAGCTCGCGGTGGCGAAGGGCAGGCTGGCGGACCGGCTGGAGGAGGCCGCCAAGGCCGCTGAGTCGATCGGTGTCGACCCGGTCAAGGCGCGAAAGCTCACGCTGGTCGCGACCGACGTCAGTCCCCAGGAGAGCGTCAGTGGGCTTCGGGGGCGATGAGCGCTTCAGTGACGGAGGCGATTTGGTCAGTGTCAAGGGGGAGGGTCCTCAACAAGCCGGCTCCCTCTCGTCGGTTGTCCGTGCGCGTTGCTTTCAAGGAGGTGGGTAAGTGGTGGGTCGTGGCCCAGGGGACGGGCCGGGGACGGGGCCTCTGGTCCCGGGGACGCTGCGGGGACAGCAGACGTGGAGTACCGTGGAGAGGGATGGACCCAGGCGGCCGCCGTATTCGGGCATTGCGTACCAAAGTGGAGCCTGGTGGGCCACCATATATGACGGTGGAACATATTTTCGATACTGGGGGTCAAGTGGCCGGATGGGTCGCGCGGCGCGGCTCGGCCAGGGTTGTACGCCCGCCGGAGGGAGTCCTGGCCACCGAACCGGTCCCGTTCGTGCGGCCCGCAGTGGTGGTCGGTTGGCTGCTCGCTGGCTGGGGCTCCGGTGGGGGCTCAGACCTCGCCGAGGGGGATGTTTGGGTTCGCCAGGCGGTCGGTGTCCACCACGCGCTTGGAGACGATCAGGTTGCGGATCGGGTCGGTGACGTCCCAGATGTTCATGTTCATGCCGGCGAGGACTCGGCCGTCCTTGAGCCAGAACGCGATGAACTCGTTGGCCTTTACGTCGCCTCGGAACACGACCCGGTCGTAGCCGTCGGGCTCGACGTAGCCGAGGTATTCCATGCTCAGATTGTCCCGCGACGCCACCGGCTCTTCAGGATGCCGGGGCGTCCAGTCGGGATCGGTCCAGGACTGCGGCAAGTAGAGCGTCCGGCCGATCGGGGTCCGGCCCAGCTCGTCGGAGTAGGCGAGGAAGACGCCGGCTTGGCGGGTTCTCGGTGCGGCCGTCGGTGCCGGAGTACTGCCGCTGGACTCCGGCGAAGGTGGTGCCCTTCTTCACGAAGCCGGTTTCGTCGATGATCAGTACGCCGTCGTCGGCGCCGAGGTGTTCGCCGAATCCCAGTCCGGTCGCAGGCCAATGTTCGACGAGGGTGTGGTTGTCCGACGGCTGTCGCCGCCTCTCCCCACCTCGCCTGGGCCGGGACGACGTTGCCGGCCACCCGACCCGATGGCCAGTCAGAAACACTCCACTGACTGTCGGGGCACCTTCCCCCCGTGCCCGACGCGCCCACGCCGGCGCCGAGCGTGCAGATCCGGTCCCCGGGCGATCAGCCACTGGATCAATGGCGACAGCTCGGACCACAAAGGAGTCGATCAACGGCCGGCAGACGGCTGCCGCCCGCGCAGTCGGCGCCCGGCCCGCTAGCGTCGCCCCACAGGGTCGGGGCGGCCAGCGGGAGGGAACCGAGTGGCGAGGTGGCGGCAGAACTACACCCCGGGTGTGATCATGGCGTTGACCGGGGCGCGCTGCCAGTGGCCCGGGTGCGGACGTCCACTGGCCGCACCAGTGGACGACGAGCCGGTGCTGGACGGCGAGATCGCCCACATTCGCGCCTCGCGGCCGGGTGGCAAGCGCCACGATCCCGGTTGGACGCGCGAGCAGTTGAACGGCTTCGGCAACCTGCTCTTGCTGTGCGCGCCGCACCACAAGGTCATCGATGGCAGGAAGGCTGACAACTACTCGGTGGCGGAACTCGAAGGCTGGAAACACGAGTACGCCGCGGTCATGAACGCCTTCTGGCGTCGGGCCCCCGATGCCGGCTCCACTCAGCTGCCCGCGCCCTCGGCGGCATGGCGGTCGTGGCCGACCGTCGCCGAGCTCGACCCGCCAGCTGCCGGGGTCCACCCCGGGTGGCCGCACCGCGGCGACGTCCTGCCGCAGTACGTTCCGCGGGACCTCGATCCGCAGCTCACCGACCTCCTGGCCCAGGCCGGCGCACGCGGAGGACTGGTGCTGGTGGCCGGTGACACCGCGTCCGGCAAATCCCGACTCGCCCACGAGGCGAGCCGCCGAGCCCTGCCCGACCACCTGGTCCGCCTCGCGCCCAGAGGCGGCCTGCGGGAGGCGATCGCCGCCGTTCTGCGCTGCCCGAAGCCCTGCATCCTGTGGCTGGACTACCTCGAGCGCCATACTGGATCGGACCGGCTGCGATCGCAGGACGTGGCCGAGCTGAGGCGATGTCGGATCCCGATCCTCTCCACCGTGCACACCAAGCACTTCCCAGCCCCCGCCACCCACCCGCACCGGGACAACGGGCGAACGACCGAGCCCGTGCTCTCGCAGGCCGTGCTGGACCAAGCCGCGACCGTCTTCCTCGCCCGCTCCTGGAGTGCGCCCGAGCTGGCCCGCGCCCGCGCCACGGACGACCCGCGCATTCGGAGCGCCGTCGACAACTGCACCCACGGGGGAGTGAGCGAGTTCCTCGCGGCTGGCCCAGCACTCTGGGCAACCTGGCAGGCAGCGTGGCGGATCGGCGGGCACCCCACCGCGGCTGCCTTGGTCCGCAGCGCGGTGGACCTGCGTCGGGCAGGGCTCCAGGGCCCCCTGCCCACCGATCTGCTCACCCGCGCGCACCGGTACTACCTGGCTGACGCCGGCGCCGACCTGCTGCGCCCCGAGCCCCTCGACGTGGCGTTCTTCTGGGCCCGGGAGAGCCGGATCGGGATGACCAGCCTGCTCCAGCCAGCCGCGGACGGCGCGCACCTCCTCTGTCCCGCCCTCCTCGATGGCGCACCGCGATCCGAGCCGGCCATCCATCCGCTGCTCTGGTTCGAGGCACTCGGCAGCGCCCCGGACCTCACCACCACCCTGACAGTCGTGTCCAACGCGGAGCGGGAACACCCGTCGATCACGCCCTGGCTCTGGCGTTGCCTGCGCGAAGCCGGCCTCACCCGGGCCGTTTGGGGCGAGGCCTTCGCCCTGATTCGGCAAGGCCGGCCCGAGGACGCACTTGACGTCCTGCGCGAACACACCGAGCGGCACGACCCGCTGGCACGCCGCTTCACCGCCCTCGCCCTGAAGGAACTCGGGCGCCTCGACGAGGCGCAGGCCGCATGCCATGAGGCCCACGCGCTCGGAAGCCCTGACGGCCTGGTCGACCTGGCTCAGATACTGGTCGAGCGGGGCCGACTGGATGAAGCCGAGAACGCCCTCCGCCGGGCTGCACGAGCCGGAGCAACCAACGCCTGGTTCAATCTCGGCGTCCTCCTCGCCGACCGGGGGAAGACCCGACCAGCCATCCGCGCCTACCGCAAGGCTGTGGCCGCAGGGGACCTGGACGCACTGGGGAACCTCGGTGGACTCCTCGCCGACACCGGACAGACCCATGAGGCCGAGACCGTACTGCGGCGAGCGGTCGAACTGGGCAACCGGGAAGCGGAGCTGGAACTGGCCAACGTCCTCAAATACCTCCACCGCACCGACGAGGCCCAGCAGCTCTACGAGCGGCTCATCGATCATGGCGACGCCCGCGCCCGGATCAACCTCGGCAACCTGCACGCTGCCAACGACAGCCCTGAGCAGGCCGAGCAGGCCTACCGCGCGGCCCTGGAAGCCGGACTGCCCGTCGCCCACGAGTACCTGGGACGCCACCTGGCCGGCCAGGAACGCTGGCACGACGCAGTACCGCACCTGCGGCACGCGGTCGAGCAGGGCGCTCCCGGCGCCGGCCTCCGTCTCGGCTACGCACTGCAGCAGGAGGGTCGGACCGAAGCGGCCAAGGACGCCTACCGCGACGCCGCCCGCGCCGGTGATCCCCTCGGCGCCGTCGGCTTCGCCTGCCTGGCCGACGAGACCGAGGCCGACGAGCGGCGCCTCCTCCTGCAGCAGGCGGTCGACGCGGGAAGCCCGGACGCGATGCTCGTCGTGATGGTCGAACTCGACCACTCCGGGCACCCCCGCGAGGCCGAAGCCCTTCGCCGCCGCATCACCGCCTGCGGGGACCCCCTGGTCTCCGGGCTCCTCGCCACCTACGCGCCCGTCAGCTGACGCTCCCTGGGCCGCAGGCCCGTCTGGCGGTTACTCAGGGGGCGACAGAGCCGGACGTCCTGTCCCTTTACTGATCGTTTCAGAATGACTTTGGCTCAAGGTCTTGCGCTCGGGTGATCTTGGTCGGCAGGGTATCCGGGTGCGTGATGATCTTGTTCCGGACGATCTGTGGGAGTGTGTGGCTCCGCTGCTGCCACCCGCCCCCGAGCGGCGTCGGCGCTATCCCGGGCGACTGCGTGTCCCGGACCGGGCAGCACTCGCGGGTGTGCTGTACGTGCTGCGAACAGGTGTCGCCTGGTGAGACGTTTCCGCGGACGCCGTGAGCTGCTCGGGGGTGACGGCCTGGCGCCGACTTCGGGACTGGACCGAGGCTGGCGTCTGGCCGCAGCTGCACGAGGCCCTGCTGACAGAGCTGCGGGCCAACGGCTTCCTGGACATGGACGATTGCGCGATCGACGGCTCCCACAACAGGGCGCTCAAAGGGGGGACCGCGTTGGCCCCTCGCCCGTCGACCGCGCACGGCCGGGGGACGGCGTCCCCTGTCGTGGTGTAGCGGATCATCGTGAGGGTGTGCGCCGGGGGCGCGTCGTCGTGTGAGCCCCACTCCCTGCCCAGCAGGCGGG